>JBLMYT010000104.1:0-3128 GCA_050258455.1 Candidatus Omnitrophota bacterium
ACGTGGGGGAACCGGTCGCAAACCAATAATTTTCAAGTTCGTAATCATCGAAAAAACTGAGTATGGAGAAAGGGTTGTAAACAAAGTTTTCCCCATCCCATGAATACCCGTTGTAATAATTCTTTAAATCTTCAAACAGAATCGCTCGATTTTGACCGTTCTGTTTTTCCCATTTATCGATATAATCGGAGAAATAATATTCGATTTCCTCTGTCGTATATCCCAACATTTTGGAATAGAGGGGCTGGATGGTGATGTCTTTCAAATGATTGAGATCGCTAAAGATCGACACCCGGCTGAATTTGGATACGCCGGTAATCAGGAGAAACCGAATATTGGGCACCTGGGATTTAAGAACCGAATAGAAATTCTTTAAAATATCGCGGTTTTTTTCCGCTTCCGGGATATCCTCGATATAATCAATGACCGGTTTATCGTATTCATCGATCAGGATAACCACTTTTTTATCTTTGGAAAGAATCTTAATTAATTCCAGAAATCTTTCTTTGATGGTTTCTTTTGATAATTTAATATTGAATGGTTCAGCCAAAGAATCCATTGCATTCCAAAGCGCCCGTTCCAATCCGATTGTTTTAAAATCCACATTAATAAAATCGAGATGGATAATATTGTATGTTTCCCAATCGATTTTGTCGTAAATCCAACAGTTTTTGAAGAGTTCTTTGCTTCCGCTGAAGATTTCTTTCAGCGTTGAAAGCAGCAGGGATTTTCCGAACCGGCGGGGACGCGACAGAAAACAATTAGAATCCCTACTGATCAGTTCATAAATGTATTGGGTTTTATCGACATAGACGCAGTTTCCCAGGATGCGATCTCTGAATGAATGGATACTGATTTCCAATTTAGGGATCGTGGAATGAACCACTGAACCGTTTGATTTATTCATTACCATTATCGTTGATTACCTCAGAATTATTATAACTCAATTTCATGTTTTTAACAATGATATTTGGCCGGGGACAGTTTCCTTACTTTTTTTCAAGATAAAGATTCAATATAGATATGATAATTGCAGTATTTACAAGCAACCCTTAATAAAAGTTCTTTGCCTACTTTCTTTCAAGAAAGTAGGTTGACAATCCAAAATTTTTGATTTACCATATCCGAAGATAGTATGACGGAATGATGTCATGAGGGGAGTAAAAATGAGACGAATAAAACATACGGTCTTGAAGTTATCGTTTATGGGAATGGTGTTTTTCTCTGCCATTTGCTGCTATTCGGGGAAAGCAAAATGTTTGATCATTGCCCATCGAGGCGCATCCGGTTATCTTCCGGAGCATACGCTGGAAGCCAAGGCCATGGCTCATGCGTTGGGGGCGGATTATCTGGAACAGGATGTGGTTCTGACCAAAGACAATCAACCCGTTATTTTGCATGATATCTACCTGGATGAAGTATCGGATGTCGCCCAAACGTTTCCGGGAAGGAATCGGCCGGACGGTAGATATTACGTCATTGATTTTACCCTGGCAGAAATTAAATCGTTGAATTTAACCGAACGTTTCGATCGAATGAAGAAAGAAGTCATTTATTCGAAGCGGTTTCCAATCGATACCGGAATCGCATTCAAAATTCCGACACTGGAAGAGGAGATTAAATTCATCCAGGGATTAAATCGATCGACAGGAAGGAATGTGGGCATTTATGTTGAATTGAAAAGCCCGCGATTTCATCGAAGGGAAGGAAAGGAAATGACCCCTATTGTTCTGGATACATTGGAGAAATACGGTTATAAAGACCGTCATTCCGATTGTTATTTACAATGCTTTGATCCCATGGAGCTTCGGGATTTAAAAAATAAATATAAATCGGATTTGAAGAGGGTTCAATTGATTGCGATCGAAGAAGATAAGATCGATGGTATAAAATCACAGGAATTCGCTGAAATGTTCACCCGGGATGGTCTGAGAAAAATTAAGGAATATGCGGATGCCATCGGGCCTCACAAAGAGGGATTATGGGAAAAAGACAAGGATTTTAAGGCGAAGTATAAAAACTTTGTCAAAAATGCGCATGCGTTAGGACTAAAGGTACATCCGTATACGTTTCGCTCCGATGAACTGCCGCCTTATGTCAAACGTTTTGATGAATTATTAAGGATTTTTATCAACGAATTTGGTGTAGACGGTATTTTTACCGATTTCCCGGATAAAGTTTCTCACCGAAGTTCACCGAGGACATAATGGAAAAGGAAAATGGCGAAAAAGTTTACCCAATGAACTTCAGCGAAATATCTCAGAGTTTTCTGATTTCTTCTTCCGATAAACCGGTATACTTAATGATCATTTCAATAGGAAGCCCATCGGCAAGCATCCGTCGGGCCATTTGACGTTGAATATCCTCGTTGGATACTTGCGGCTTACTTTCCGGTTTCTCCACCCGAGTAATCGCCCCGTTCTTATCGATTTCTCGAACGTTCCATTCGCCGATATTGCGTTCGGTTTCATTGAGTCCAATACCCAGTAATATTATTTTCTTCTTATTATCAAGGTAAGGAACATAATATTTCCTTGCTTCGATTTGATTCAGTGCTGAAGCCGCACTGCCCATTTTAAATTCGATGACATAAATATAATGATCGGTCAATAAGACAATATCGCTCCTTCCCATGGCAGATTGAATCTCACATTGAACATGAATCATGGATAGCCGTAATGCAATGTAGATAAGCGAATGATAATACGCTTCCCGGTTTTCGATTTGGATATTATAAGGGATCGATGAAAAAAGGATCTTCAAGCATTGAATAAAATCATCGATTTTATTGTCATTAATCGATTGCCGGATGCGTTCGGTAACCGGACTGATTTCCTCCTGGGGTTTCCCACTGTATCCTTCCAATAAAAATTGAAGAAATGATTCCCGGACTTCCCGGTTGGGATACGATAATGTATATTGTCCCTTCTCCTTTTTTTTTATTGTCAGGTATCCGGTCTGAAAGAGGAGAACGGAAATATCCAGCGACCCGATATCGAATTTTTCAAAAAAACTTTTATTCACCATTAAACATTCATACTTATCGATGGATATATTCGTGTTTTTTAATTTATTCACCAGAAACGTGGGGGAACCGGTCGCAAACCAATAATTTTCAAGTTCGTAAT
>JBLMYT010000105.1:0-19451 GCA_050258455.1 Candidatus Omnitrophota bacterium
GGACGTTCCGGTAATTTTATATAACTGTCGACCGCATCCATCAGATCCAATATTCTCTGGTTCCATTCGGAGCTTTGAACGCTTCCGTCGCTTTCCAGGCTGCGAAGGGCACTGCCGCGAATAACCGGGATATCGTCTCCGGGGAAGGAGTACTCACTCAACAACTCGCGAATTTCCAATTCCACCAGATCCAGAATTTCGGGATCATCGACCATGTCGCATTTGTTCATGAACACCACGATGGCCGGGACGTTCACCTGGCGGGCCAAAAGAATGTGTTCCCGGGTCTGCGGCATCGGACCGTCGGCACCACTGACCACGAGAATGGCGCCATCCATCTGGGCGGCTCCGGTGATCATGTTCTTGACGTAGTCCGCATGACCGGGGCAATCGATGTGAGCATAATGCCGTTTTTCGGTTTCATACTCCACGTGGGCGATCTGAATGGTAATTCCACGTTCTTTTTCTTCCGGGGCGTTATCAATACTCCAGAAATCCCGATACTGGACTTTCGATCCTTCGCGTTTACTTAATATTTTGGTGATTGAAGCGGTTAATGTGGTTTTGCCATGATCCACGTGACCAATGGTTCCGATGTTTAAATGCGGCTTATTCCTATCAAATTTTGCCTTTGTCATGCTTTACCTCCAATTAAAAAATCATCTGTTAACAACTTATTTATAATAATATATTCAATTTCTCGATTAAAATAAAAAAGCCCTCGATCAGATTCGAACTGATGACCTCATCCTTACCAAGGATGCGCTCTGCCGACTGAGCTACGAGGGCCTTCAAAAAGCGGGAGACGGGATTCGAACCCGCGACAATTAGCTTGGAAGGCTAACACTCTAGCCACTGAGTCACTCCCGCATACTGGGCAGGGGCGGATTCGAACCACCGAAGACCTGAGTCAACGGGTTTACAGCCCGTCCCATTTGACCGCTCTGGAACCTGCCCAAACGTTTATGACATTACTCAATTCATTTACCATATCCATGATACCTAACGATGTCAATCGCTATCAAACCGATGGTTGATTCATGGCCAATAGCTGGCGAAGGGACTTGAACCCCCGACCTGCTGATTACAAATCAGCTGCTCTACCAACTGAGCTACGCCAGCATACGAAAAAAAGTATACCACAACTATCCGGCATTTGTCAAGGTTACGTTTTTTGTATGCTATGTTTAAACTGCATTATACCTTTTTTTACCAATTATTTCAAGGGAAAAATAACAAAAAATAGAGAAAATTGAAATTTTGAATGTCTCCGGCCCGGGGGAATATGTTATAATATAGATTAAATTTTCGATGCAATAAAAAAAGTGAGGCATTGACCCCAATGAAATTGATTCGTTTTCTGACGATAGACGACAAGACGGAATGGGGGATATTGGATTCCGAATACGAAGACGATGCGTATGTCATCGAGGGAAATATTTTTGATAAATTTTCCATTTCTACCCATTTGGTACGGATAAAACGCTTTCTTTCTCCGGTTGTTCCGCCGGATATTATCGGGATTGGATTAAATTATCAGAAACATGCCGCCGAAACCGGGATCAAGATTCCTGATATCCCCGTAATGTTCATCAAGGCACACGGCGCCCTGGTCGGGCACGAAGACCCGATTGCGCTTCCCAAGGCCGGTCCGTTCGAGGTGGATTGCGAAGCGGAATTGGCTGTCGTCATCGGAAAGACAGCCAAAAATGTCAGCAGAGAATCGGCCATGGACCATGTGCTGGGTTATACCTGCGCCAATGATGTGAGTGCCCGCGATTGGCAAACCAGAAAGCAAAAAACGCAATGGACGAGGGGAAAAAGCTTTGATACCTTTTGTCCGGTTGGTCCCTGGATCGTGACCAAAGATGAGATTCCGGATCCCCACGGGCTGGCGATTCAACTGGATATTAACGGACAGGCGATACAGGACTCCAATACCTCGGATATGATTTTCGATATTCCGACGATTGTCAGCAATCTGAGCCAATCGATGACGTTGTTTGCCGGAACCGTCATTCTGACGGGAACGCCGCATGGGGTGGGGTATACCCGAATTCCGCCGTCCTACCTTCGGACCGGAGATACCGTGACGGTTTACATCGAAAAAATCGGACGGTTGGTGAATCCGGTTGTGATGGAAAGATAAGAAAGATAAGACACAAATCGATAAGAGTGATATAACAATTAGGTGTGTTGTAATAGGTACGATATTATTATAATAATATATAATAATATATAATATCGTAATTGTTTATTGGGGGGAAATGCTTTCGGACTGAAGCAGCTCCATTACTTTTTGATAAGCGGCTTCCCCTTCATACTCCAATTTTCCCGACGAACCATAGATGAGAAAATGAGGGATGGAGCGCAGTTTGTATTGCCGGGCCAGCGGTGACCCCCAATCGATTCCCTGAATCCCGGGTCGATTGATATCCACTTTCAAAACCAGGATGTCGGTTCGTTTGCTGTCGAGTTGTTTTAAATACGGGCCAATGGCACGACATGGGGGACAGTATTCGCTGTAAAAATCAACGATGACCATCTGCCCTCCGGGAAGGAATTTCTCAATGTCTAATTCTTGTCCGGGTTTATCTTTATTAATCAATTGGGCCGATTGATTAACGTCCACCAAGACCTGACCTTGTCCCCCGCCCCGAGCGACCGTTTTTTTCTCTTTGAAAAACACGGCGTAACCAATCATGGCCAGCGCAATGGCGATGAAGACGATAAAGACGATACTGGTATTTAGATTCCATCGTCCGGAATTTTTAACGGCTTTTTGAAAGTCCGAGGGCTCCATGCCAGGACGCAAAACAGCGCCGCAGTGAGGACACTTGTAATTGGTTTCCGGGACAATGGCATTGCATGTCGAACAATTCATATTTATTCTCCTTTCAGGAACAATTCTTTAATTTTTTTTCCCATTCCCAGGCGGTTTGAACAATGTAATCCAAATCGTTGTATTTGGGTTTCCACCCCAAGTCGGTTTGAATGACACGGGAATCCGCAATCAGAGCGGGAGGATCTCCGGGCCGACGGTCGGTTGTAACGGCGTTGATGTTCACCCCGGTGATGCGTCGAACGGCCTGAACCACTTCCATGACCGACGTTCCTTTCCCATACCCGCAATTGAAGATCCGGCTCTTTTTCTCCGATTTTAAATACCGAAGCGCCAAAAGATGGGCTTCGGCCAGATCATCGATGTGGATGTAATCCCGGATGGCGGTGCCGTCCGGGGTATCGTAATCGGTTCCATAGATATACAACTGCGGGTACTCGCCCAGGGCCGTGCGAAGGGCCAGGGTCAGTAAGTGGGTGGGCTTTTTATAATGCTGACCGATCCGTATGGCATGATCGGAACCGGCCACATTAAAGTACCGAAGGGCAATGTAATTAAAATTCGGGTGTGCCACGGATACGTCACTCAGGATCATTTCGGTTACGACTTTGGATTTCCCGTACGGGTTAATGGGGTTGATGGCCGCTGTTTCCTGAACCGGAATTTTTTCGGGAATGCCATAAACCGCGGCGGTTGAAGAGAAGACGAAGTTCTCCACTCCGGTTTCAACGCAGGCGGTCACGAGGTTAAAGGCATTGATGGAGTTATTCCCATAGTATTTCAATGGCTGAGTGACAGACTCGGGGACGACAATAAAAGCGGCAAAGTGAATCACACTCTTGATTTGGTATTGACGGATGACTTGCTTGATCATTGCCGTATCGGAAAGGTCGGCGAGGATGAATTCGCCGTAAAGCACATTCTCCCGGTTACCCGTGGAAAGGTTATCGTAGATAATGGGGTTATACCCTTTTTCGCCAAGGTCTCGAACCACGTGGCTGCCAATATACCCTGCACCGCCGGTAACTAAAATATTCTCCTTATTCATATACCGCTTCGCCTCATTGCGACGATTATACCATTTTTAAAATGGAATCACAAACAATAAAACAACAATTACAGATAATCGGATTCTATATTTATTCGTCGTTTATTCGTTGTTTATTCGTTATAAGAGATAATTGACCTGAAAGTAAGACCGCCGTTCGTCGCTTCGATGGGTAAAGTCTTTGACGGAGCCCCAGCGGTTAATGCTTTCCATCCCCAGGAGCAATTGCACGGGCATGTGAGGTAAACGGTATCCGATGCTTAGATGGTAAATGCGCCGGCTGTCTTTCAAATCAAAGTCATCCAACTGGATCCGTTTCTGAAACCGATCCAGGCCTTCGATGGAGTCCAAATAATGGTAGATCAATCGTCCTTTCAATTCGAAATTGGAAAAATGAACTTGCAGTAAAGAAGAAAGCGTGACACCCAGTGCATAATAATAATTGTAATCCCGGAGGGTACATTTGATATTGGTCCCAACGGGATAAACATCAGAGTAAGCCTTAAACGCTTGCGAGTGCATCAAGGCAAAATTGGCGTAAGCGTCCGAAACGAATCGGATTTGGAGGTTTTTTCGGAAAAAGGTAAAATCGACCGTGGGTCCGATCAGGTTAATAATGGTATATTTATCTTCATGATCGCGCTCATTCTCCGATAGGCTTTTCGCTTTGTTTTGGACCAAATCAAACGCGGTGGCGGCACCGATAAATAAGCTGTACCCATGACGTTCATCCGCCGGAGAGCCGGAGCGCGGCGTGCCCAGGCCATAGGGATTGCGAAATCTCCCGGAATCGTCCTCGTTTTGACCGGAGGCATCCCGGATGTTTTGGAAAAAATACCCGCCTAAAACGGATTTGGCAAAAATATCTGTTCCGTAAATTCCTTGTTTATTCATCACGAGACCGATGTTAAATTCCGTGAGCAGGGTATCCTGAATGAGGTAATTGGAAATTCCCGGGGTTCCATACTCGGGCAGGTTGATGAGCTGGGATTGAAACCCCACTCGGAAAAGCGAATTGGAAAAACCGGAAGCGGAATCAAACCGGGACCCGAGATAGAGCCGGATATCGTGCCAATAATCGTTCGCATCCTGGGCGTACTGGTTGGGATAGTTCTTCCGGTCTAAAAAATCATTCAGGAACATAACGGGGTTGGAGAGAAAGCGGGCGACCTGGTTGAACGCCGTGGGCTTTTGACTCCGAAAATACCGCCCCAGTTGAAACATGGACTCACCGATGCTGATCCCGCCCATGGGCGTGGTGATCATGTCGTTGACGGAGAGGACCTCTTTGAATTCCACAAAGGTTTCCCACAGCAGGGAGCTGGTGAAGGTATAGGCAAAGGACTCCAATTTATTGAGATTATTGGTTCGGGCATAGTTATAGTACAGGGCACCGGCCAGGGAATGGGTCCAATTGAACCCAAAGGTATTGGAATCAAAGCGCACGCCTTGCAGTTGAAAGATGCGTTTGCTCTGTTCTTTCCAATTAAAATGGAACTCCCAATCCTCGGCGTTCACGTCCTGGCGAATCCAGTAACTCGAGGCCCCGTAGACAAAGTGGCCCACGCCCATTAATAAGGCGCGGGTCAAGCGTTTATCGTCCGGGTCGATGAGATGAAAGCGAAAACTGCTTCGGAGTTTTTGCATGTCCACGGTTCCCTGCAAGAGTGACGGAACGGGGAATGCCAGATTGAAATAAACCCCACGGTCAGGGTTGGTGAGGTATTGGTTGAATCGATATTGATTGTATTCATTCCTTGAATTAAAGTGAAGAACACGCGATTCCTCGGTTTTATCCAGGTCGATGGGTTTATCGTTTTTATCTTTTTCATCCCCGACTGCAAACAACTGGAGCGATAAGACGAAGACCAGAACAGGTAACCAGCAGGACAATTTTTTTATTGGAATTAATTTGGTACGCATTTGTTATATATGGGTTTATTACAAAATCACAAAATATTGTAACATAGGAAGGCGTTACCGTCAATGTTTCAATATATCCAAGACACTCAAAGCGAAATCGATTTTGCCAAGGGGAGCCGAAATCTGGATTCCCTGAACGTGATCCCTGAGTTGCCGGACCATTTCCCGGGTAATGGCGAGACCTTCCTGAAGCGCTTCTTCTTTGGTTTTTGCGGCGCGTATCCGATCGATGATTCCGGCCGGAACCATCGCACCGGGCAGTTCGCTGTTCATAAATTCGGCATTTTTCGCACTCACCAGGGGCCATATTCCGGCGATGATGGGGATGCGGAGATGGGCGATCTTCTCCCGGAACCGAAGGAAGCCATCGATATCAAAGAGGGGTTGGGTAATCGCAAAATCTGCGCCGGCTGCTACTTTTTGTTCGAACCGTTGGATTTCCCGTTCCATATCCATGGCATTGGGATTCAAACCGACGCCGATGACATAGCCAGTGGGTTTACCGATGGGGTTTCCGCCGGGATCGATGCCCTGGTTCAGATGGTGGACCATGCGGGTGAGTCCGATGGAATCCACATCAAATACGGGGGCGGCGTTAGGGAAATCTCCCATTTTGAGCGGATCGCCGGTAATCAGGAGGAGGTTTCGGATGCCAACCGCATAGAGACCGAGCATATCGGCCATCATTCCCAGGAGGTTGCGATCGCGGCAGGTGTAGTGCAGAATGGGTTCGATCCCGATTTGTTGGTGAATGAGGATACTCAAGTGCTGGGCACTCATCCGGGTAATGGCGCGAGGACCGTCGGGAATGTTGACGGCATCCACATGGTTATCTTTCAAGACTCGGGCGGCATCCAGGATGTGTTGGGGTTCCCATCCCCGGGGCGGGGCGATTTCCACGGTCGTGACAAACTCGCCGCTAGCGAGTTTTCGTCCCCATTGGGAACGATCGGCCAACGGAATCGAGCGCGAGTTCTCGATTTTTCTTCCGGTGCGGCGAACGGAGACAGGGGCCGGTTTGCGGGGCATCCATCGCTCGAAAAATTCACGAATCAAGGTCATGAATCTCCTTCCATCATTTCCCTACCCAAACGTTTTGGGCGCCACCTCGGGGATGCCATCCCCTTTTTCAAAAAGGTGGAAAATTAAAATTATATCTATTAATATATTTTAATAAATTAAGGTAAAACTCTTAAAAAGGTCCGCTTGCCGATTTCGGCAGCCATGAGGAGGGCCAGGGCGGCAGCGAGAAAATACAGGTAGAGTTCCCGACTGTTGTAATACCGTCTGCTGGTAATTTCGGTTTTTTCCCATCGGTCGATTTCGGAAAAGATGTGCTGCAATTGTTCTTTGTCCGTGGCGCGGAAATAGAGGCCGCCGGTTTGGTTGGCGATTTCTTTGAGAAGGGGTTCATCGATCTCCACGTCAACCATGGCGTATTGGGTATTTCCAAATTGATCCGTGAGCGGATAAGGGGCCTGGCCGCGGGTGCCGACGCCGATGGTATAGACCTTGATATTAAAATCTTTGGCGATTTTGGCCGCATCGCGGGGGTCGATTTCGCCGCGGTTATTGACCCCGTCGGTGATTAAGATGATGATCCGGGTTTTGCTCGGCGAATAACGGATGCGGTTGACGGCGGTTGCCAGGGCCATGCCCAGGGCCGTGCCGTCTTCGAGTTCTCCGATCGCGGTTTGATTCAAGAAGTAACGTAATATATCGTAGTCTGCGGTCAGGGGGCATTTGGTATAGGATTGCCCGGCAAAGATGACCAGACCGAGTCGGTCATTGGAACGTTTTTCGATGAAATCCGAAATCACGCCTTTGGCCACTTCCAGCCGGTTTTTGGGTTTGAAATCCATGGATGCCATGGACCCGGAAACGTCGAGGGTAATTAACATATCGATGCCTTTGCGGCTTTCTTTTTCAAAGTAACTTCGTTCTTGCGGCCGGGCCAGGGCGGTGATCAGTAACACCAGGGCAATGAGTTTGAGATAAAAGAGATTTTTAATCAAAAAGGCTTTCAGGGTGTGATCCGAGGCCGGAATCAGGGTTTTGGAAGAGAAAAAAATAAACCGTTTTCCTCGTTTGGTAACAAAGAGGTGCCAGAGGATCAGTAACGGGATGAGCAGCAGCAAAAAGAAGTAGACTTTATCGGCAAAGATATAGTCGGTCATTGGGGGGTTGCCTCGCTCTTCGGATTTTGCGCCGTCTCTAATTCGGCTTGCCGAATTCGCTGTTTATATACATCGATGGATGAATGAATGTGGTGAAGCACCTTTGACATGACGGTCGGGTCCGGGATGAATT
This sequence comes from Candidatus Omnitrophota bacterium, assembly GCA_050258455.1. GTDB lineage: Bacteria > Acidobacteriota > Aminicenantia > UBA2199 > UBA2199 > JAKAGC01. The sequence goes on from JBLMYT010000105.1 coordinate 8,124, forward strand.
TGGCAAATTTGGCCAGGTCGGCGATATCGAGCGCATAGCGCATGTCATTGAGAATGACGTTTTCCTGCTCGACTTTTTTCAAGTAATCGAGGGTCTCGGACGTGGTCAAATCTTCGGCATTGAAGCCGTAGTTTCGGTACAGGAACCGTTTGAGGACTTCGGTCATTGAAAGAAAATGGAATTTGGTTTTTCCCTGGTCGAAGAGTTTTTGGTCCCAGAGTTCGGTAATGGCGTGTTCCAGTTCATCCAGGGGGGAAAGGAGAGGTTGGGAAGACGCTTCGCTTTTTTTCTTCCGTTTTTTGAACCACCAGATCAGCGCAATGAGGGCCAGGAGTCCGGCGAGGGGAATCAGGACGTATTTGAGGAAAAAGGCAAGGGGGTTTCCATTGACTGCGATCAGGTCTTTCAGCGGTTGGATATCTTTGTCTTCCGGTTTGAGCGCCGACTTTACCGTGATGGGAATGGAATTGGTCGTTTTGGTTTCGATTGCTTTTCCGTTTTTGGTAAGTTGAATCGTCAGGGGACCGATATTAAATTCCCCGACCTTGAAAAAGGCGAGGGATATATTTTTTTCCAAAACCGTATAATCGTTTTGCCGGTTTTTGACCGTATGCTGTTGTTGAAGAATGTCAAACGGTTTTTCCGGAAACTTGATTTTGATTTCCTGAACATCGGTATTGGTTTTCACCAGAATTTTGAGGTTGATCTTATCGCCGATTTCAACGTTGTTATCCGAAGCGGAAATGGAGACCTGGGTTTCAGCGGTAAGCCCTGCGGTGAGGGCGAGGAGCACGAGCAGACACAGGATTACAGGATGGCGGAAAGGTTTCATGGTGGTCATCGGGCGGATTTCTTCTTGCGTTTCAAGAAGAAATTGAATAAGGGTTTTTCGTAATTTTCTTCGTTATCGAAAACCACAAAGTCCACGTTGTTCTTTTTGAACAGTCCCTGGAGTTCGAAATCGTTTTTCTTCGCGTTGACCTGGAAGACGTGTCGGGTTTCGCCGGAAGAGAAATCGGCGAAGAATTCCTCGTCGGTTTCGGGGTCTTTGAGGATGAACATTCCGGAATTCGGGAGGACCTCTTCGCGGGTATCCATGATTTTGATCGCAATCAAATCGTGTTTTCGGGCCGCGATTTGAAGGGATTGGTCAAAGCCTTTATCGATGAAATCGGAGAGCAGGAATAAAATCGCTCGTTTTTTGATGACTTTATTTAAATAAACCAGGCCGGTGTCGATGGAAGTGCCTTTGCCCTGGGGTTCGAATTGGAGGATTTCCCTGATGATACGGAGGATGTGGGTTCGTCCCTTTTTGGGAGGGATGAACCGTTCGACCTGGTCGGTGAAGAGGAGGAGGCCCACCTTATCGCTGTTGAGGCTGGCCGTAAACGCGATGAGTGCGGCGATTTCTGCGGCCACTTCTTTTTTGCTCTTGGCGTTGGAGAAGAAATTCAGGGAAGCGGAAAGGTCGATGGCCAGAATCACCGTGAGTTCCCGTTCTTCGATGAACTGTTTGACGAAGAGTTTGCCCATGCGCGAGGAGACGTTGCCGTCGATAAAGCGGATGTCGTCGCCGGGAGCATATTCGCGCACTTCGGAAAACTCCATGCCCATTCCTTTAAAGGCGGAGTGGTATTCGCCGGCAAAGAGTTCCTGGGAGGATTTCCTCGATACGATCTCGATTCGTCTAACTTTCTTTAAAATTTCTTCGGTGATCATCGTTTGGATCTTCGCTTCTCTTTCATCTGACCTGTTAAGAGAGTAATTATATTATTATTTGGAAAATATTTCAAGAATAAGCCGAATAAAATGTCTCTTCCACGCCTTATATTTGTCAATGCGACAGTCTGATTTCTCGGTGCAAGGTGTCCGTATCCTTGCGCGGATGAAAGATTTCCATGTACGATCTGGCCATTGGGCGTACCATGCCCGGGGATTGAACCTTGGATTGAAAGCTATAATGCAATCAAAAAATTACCCCTATCCCATAACGGGCTATATTTTACCGCCGCAGGAAGAACAAAATTTTGAATTTTCCTGTATTTTTGAGCCGCAGTGCTTACAGATATTGGGATTGTGTTCGATCAATTTACTGCAATACGGACAATATTTAAAATCCAATTGTAATTTCCCCCCGCAATCGGAACAAAAAATATTGGGACGATTCATATGGTCCTCATGATGTCTATCATCGTCATCCCAATCGCGATGATCGCTATGATGGTCATTGTTATGGTCATAACCTTTTCGCTTCCGATTTCCAAAACCATCGAAAAGATCTTCTAAGAAATCCATATTGCCTCCTATATAACATATTATATATTAAAAAAAGGTGAAGTCAAGAAGCGTGACCGGTGGGCAGCGTTCTCATTTTATCCCTGATAATGATAAAATGATGCTTTGGATTAAGGCTTTTGGAAGTTCAAAGTCAAGGTGTGAGGGATTCGGTTTTGCGATATTTAGTTTTGTATGGGCGCACCCATGTGTGCGCCCGGGTCTGCCCGAATAGAAATTATTATTTCAAAAAATGCGTTTGAACGCTTGAATCCACCGAGGACGATCTATTCTTATTGAACAAAATACTTGACACTTTCACAAAAGTTTGAGCCGATCTGCGTATGGTCGGTGATGCCATACCAAAGTTGGTGATAGTTCCCGGCACTGCTGCGCGTACTCATCAGTTGATTGGCGGTTCCACATCACTCGTTGACGGTTTCAGGTCACAGGATTGGCGGTTTCATCTCGCGCGTTGACGATTTCAGGTCACAGGATTAGCAGTTTCATCTCACTCATTTGCGATTTCATGTCACAGGATTGGTGGTTTCATCTCACGCGTTGACAATTTCAGGTCACAGGGTTGGTGGTTTCACGTCACGCGTTGCCGGTTTAAGGTCACAGAATTGATGGTTTCAGGTCACGCGTTGACGATTTCAGGTCACAGGGTTGGTGGTTTCATCTCACTCATCTGCGATTTCAGGTCACAGGATTGGTGCTTTCAGGTCGCTCGTTGTCGATTCAAGGTCACAGGATTGGTAGTTCCAGGTCACGCGTTGCCGATTCAAGGTCACAGGATTGGTGGTTCCAGGTCGCTCGTTGTCGATTCAAGGTGACAGGATTGGTAGTTCCAGGTCACGCGTTGTCGATTCAAGGTCACAGGATTGGTGGTTCCAGCCCAAATATTGAGGTACTTGCCTGCCGGTTGGTGTTCCTATGCGAAAAAATTTGAGATTTCATGTCCGAGGTTGGGTAACCCCTCCGAAAAACGCTATCTCTCTGGTTGGCGGAAAGAGCCCTTTATTAAACGCTTCCTCGCAAAACCAGAAGGGGTTCCAAAGGCTTTTGTATCGATAATAATTTTGTGCAATGCAGGAAGCCCGGCAAACTCGTTTCATATGACATCGACTGCAAATTCCTTCAAACTTTGAAGGAATCCCGTTTCTTAATTCAACAATAACAGGGTTCTCATTCCAAACATCCTGAAGGCGTTGAGCGCCGGCATGACCAAAAACCAGCTCAGGGGTATGCGTACCGACTCCACATAATGCATAAGAGCCGTCACTCAGTACGCCAAGGATATTGAGTATCGCACATGAAGCGCATCCATCTCCATTTAATCCAAACATCTTTGATAAAGAGCGAAATGCAGCAGGGATATCGAAATATAATTTGATTTTAGTTTTTGGGGATAATATTTCGGAAATCCATCGGTTGATTTCGATAAGTTCTTCAACTTGTAAGGTTTCTCCGGTTAAGGTAAGGTTTTCTCCTCTGCCCGTGGGTTGCACAATATTGAATTTAACCGAATGAGCGTCGAGGTTTTCAGCCAATTGGACAACCGATTCAATCTGAGTTCTATTGTACTGCATCAGGGTAAAAATAATTTGGGGCTTAATTCCTGCCTCGACAAGATTACGGATTCCATTTAATGCAGAATCAAAACAACCCGGTATACCTCGAACCCATTCATGGGTTTCGGCGTTCGCACCATCCAGACTGATGGATACGAAAGGGGTTTTAAGCGAAGCAATTTTTGCTGCCAGATTTTTTGTACATAAAACACCATTTGTTTCAATGATAAGCCCCAACCTCAAATCGCTGATAATTTCCAATATCTCATAAATAGCGGGGTGCATTAGCGGTTCCCCACCGGTTAATTTAACGGATTTGAGGCCCAGAGGAATTGCCTGATCAACAATTGAACGGAATATTTCGACCGGAAGTGAAGCCAAATTATTATTTTGGGTTTGAAGCTTGGGGCTCAGCCAGCAATGGCGGCAAGCAAGGTTGCATCCTTCTGTGAGATAAAAATAGAGTTGAGTAAGCGGAACAGGTTTTTGGGTTATGTTTGAGGGATTGGTTTGCTCATTCATTGTTCCCACCCTGTGAAGGAGTTTCGACTGAAATGAGCCCCTGATCAAAAAAAGAGGTTAAAAGGAGAGTAATATCCGATTCAATTTCGACCGGAACATTGGAGAAATATTCTCTTACTTTATCTATTATTTCTTTAAAACTGATTTTATGTTGGAGTTCTTTCCAGACAAAAATGCTTACCTGGTTCAGCCCAAAACTTAAGTCTTTAACCGGGTCATAGAGGAACCCCCATTTATCGACTTCTTCTTGAAGAACAATTCCCGGTCCAGGTAAGATTATACTTTCATTCTTAAATTCTACTTTTTTTTCGGTCATGCATTATCCTATGGGTATTTATAACCTATCCATTATCTGATATTTTAGGATTATGGGGTTATCTTCTTCGTCATAATCGGTATAAAAAACATAATTCTTCCATATTTTATCCGGAATTTTTTTGAAATAGACTTTTTTGAGGATATTGCCTTTCAAGTCGTAAATTACAGTTAAAATCCTGTCTTCGATCGTGACATCGTCACCAACAAGAAAGACGTAGATTCTTCCCCCGCCGATTTTGATATCGCGGATGATGTTTTTATTTTCCTCGATCAGGTCCAATAATTTATTAATTTTGGATTTTTGCCGATTCAATTCGGTCAAAAATTCATTGTAATACCTTGATTCGCCATCTTTTGGGCTCAGGTATTTTTTTTTTATATAATCCATTTCTTTGGAAGTAAATGTTCGCAATTTTTTACTCGGGTCTTGAATATCCAACTTTTTGTTTCCATTATTATCAAAAACTTGGAATCTATAGAATTGGGAGTTTCCAAATACGCTGTATCCGGAATCGATATCGATAAAGCAGTTAGAACCATATACATCCGAAACAAATTGGCAAGTATCATCGATATATATATTTTTATCATTAAAATCCCAGAGGATTTTAATATTTTTGACTTTCATGGAATTTAAAGTGAAAAGAATGTTATCATTCGAATAAGTCTTCCTAAGAAATCTTATGCAAATAAAAGCACCATTTCCTAATGATTTTATGCAACGGAGGCCCCCCATATTAGGATTATTTCGTCTGAAATCGATATCCGCTTTATAATTGCCGTTATTATCAAAAATTACGAATTTAAGCGGGTTTTGATCAATGACGACCAAATCATCGTTAAGGGGATCGATGGATAATCGATCATGTGGAGTCGACCCATTCATGGTAATTTCACCAGGTCCGTGACCATTTCTGCTGAATTTTTTGATGAATCTGAGATCTTTATCCCATTTGATTACCCAACATTCGGATCCATTGTTTTTGCCTGAAAATGCAAATACGTTTCCTTTTGAATCAATGGTTACCGATCCCAATTCGGGAATAATCATATCGTCGGGTATTTTTGAAACCGCAACTTGTTTCAATTGAATAAATGAAAGGTTTTCGGCATTTAAGATCGTCACTGATAAGACAATCAAGATAAAGCCGTAGAGCAATTTATTCAAGCTTCCACCTCATCTCCCAGCTTGAATATAACATAAAAGGATTTTATAAGGTTTGATCCGGATTTACTGACGAGCCTTTCGCGCATACCGAGCCATCGGCGCAGGTTGTGCCTGTCCCCTGAAAACAAAGGCTGCCTGATCCGCATGAGGTAGCTGGATCAGCCAGTGATAGAAATATTGGTTTTTCGTAAGGGATACCGCCAATTGTATTTGACATTTCATTTGGGTTAAGTTGGTCAAAAACTTTGGTTTCACTCATTTTTATTCTCCTGAATATACAATATTAAATGAAATTGAATCGAAATTTTACTATATTATATTTTTGAAGTCAACACATTTCGATGTAAGTATTCAGTTCTTTCAATGTCACGCATTAAAAAAATCCGGATCAAAAAATTCTACCAACTTCAAGTATAACCTTGAAGAAATGCTGCGTTTAAAATATGTTGAATTGAAATGGAATAACAAATAAAAAAGGAGGATAACCATGGAATATCTAATTGAAGGATTGAGTTACGATCAATTGAGTAATATTCATGGGGGTTCAACCGGAAACCCTGATGAAATTACTTGCCCTGACTTTTCATGCGGTTTATTTATGACAGATTGCAGAGATTACTGTCAACAGGTATCTTGTTCCGGTATGGGGTGCTGCTCTTTCCGTACATAATTCTCGATTGTTTAATATGAGTATGGGGCATCCGATGGATGCCCCATTAAATCATTTTGAATTTAATCACTTAAAACCCTTTTATCTTGTATTTATAAATAACCGGGTTATCATCTGTATCGTTATCAACCATATAAGCATAGTTTTTCCAGATCAACGCAGGAATTTCTTTGAAATAACCTTTTTTAATAACTTTTCCTTTTAAATCATAAACATCGGCATTATATCTCTGCTCGGTAATATCGTTTCCAACCAGGAAAACGATTATTCTATTTTCAGTTAATTTTACATCGCCAATCACATTTTTCTTATCTTCAATCTGATTCAGGATTTCACGATAGACCCTAGGCCTTTTTTCCTTTACCTTTTGAAATTTTTCTCCTATTTTTTCCAATTCCTTGTCGGAAAACTTCCTCATTTTTTTCGATGGGTCAATGATTTCGAACAATTTATTACCCTTTTTATCATGCACATAGAGTCCGTATCGCTGGGATTCTGAAAAAACAACTTTTTGGTTATCCGATACGACTTTAAAATTGGGCCCATAATAAAAGTCACTTATACCTTGATAAGCATATCCGGGACCTGATACATTTATTCCCTCTTCATTAAACGAGTATCGTAATTTGATAACAAAGGGGTCCAATTGAAAATAAACGCGTTCATATTTTTGCGAAACATTGAACGACGTTGCGGTAAAACTATTGGATGTGACCGCCATCACTCGAAAAATGGAGTAAAAATATTTCATACAGTTTCGTTGAATGTTGATATCTTTTTTATATTTCCCATTATTATCAAAGACAACGAGTCGCCCCGGGTTTTCGTCGAAAAAATAAACATCTCCGTTTTCGCCGATCGATAATCTATCTTTCCCATCACTCCATATCTCAATGCGAAGGTCTCCCGGTCCCTTTCCCGGCCTGCCGAATTGGGTCACGTATTTTAAATCCGCATCAAATTTAACAATAACATTTTCTTTTTTCGATACACAGAAAATGTTTCCCTTTTGATCGGCCACAAGAGATGTAAAAATAGAAAATACCATATCCGATGGTATTTTTGAAGTTGCCACCTTTTGTAGTTCAAAATATTCGAAACAGTATCCGATTTGAGAATTTATCAAAACGATAACCACTGCCAATAAACATTTAATAAGTATTCGCATAAACATCCTCATGTAATTTTTTTCTTTAAAATATAAGTATATCATATTTGGAACTTTTTTGAATCTCATCATCTGTTTTCGGTAAGTGGCCCCCAAGAAGACACTGCCTTTTGAACTTGAGCTTACTCGCGCACGCAGGTCGCTGCATTGGGGGTATCACCCATTTTGTGTAAATTGTGTGTGCATTGAATTACCAAAAATTCCGATCTTTGTTTTTACTGGAATGGTAGAGACTTTGCCTGCAAAGTCTCTGATATAACTTGTCAATGGGTCATTATAAAACGCGACGCAGCGCGCTGGGTCGCGTCGATATCGCAGTTAACCCAAAATAGCAGTTGAAATTAAATTAACAATTGTATATAATTCCACTAATGAAAACAGAAATGATATTTATTAAAACCTACCAAGGAGAAAAGCATGCACCATAAGCCCATCAAAAAAATTGCCATCAAGTTTATCGTGCTGGCAGTCGTATTCCTCTGTCTTCTTCAGACCCCTTCATTTTCAATGTTTCGTGTAAATACTGGTCAAACGTGTTTCGAGGAATCTACGTTAATTCAATCATTTGGACCATCCAATTCCATGGAATCATACATTGTTAATGGGGCGAGTTATTTTTTAAAATCGTATTCGGATACTTTGCAGGCCCTGAACCTGGTAGAAATTTCCACTCCTTCTACCCTGGATACCAATGCACTGAGGACCCTATTAAAAGGGTCCATGGGAAATATGATGAATGCCGTTGCAAACTACCGTAATTTAAAAGTCAGTGCAGATGCCACGCCGTATAACCCGGTCATGATTCAACGGTTGCAAAACTTCGACTATATGGCTTTATGCCATTCAAAAGGTCTGAATGAATCCGTTATGCGGAAAGTCGCTTTTTTTTTATCTATCGGCGATGTCCGGGGCGCCTTTGGAAATATTTTAAACCAATCCGAAAGCATCTTAAAATTACAGCAATCCGCTTACCATATTCAGGACACCTCGATATTACCTGATATTGAATTACTCTGGAAATTAAACAATCAGTTGGCTGAATCCATGCTCTTTGGCCAATATTGCGCCCAGATATTTAAATCAATTAATAATTGATTTAAATATATAGGAACAATAAGGAGAACGAAGATGCCCCTATTTCAGCAATTGCTTAAAGAAAATCTAAAAGGATTATTAAGGAAACGTTATGCGATCATCATTATAACAATCTTTGTTATCTGCTTAATGTACATTCAATATGGTATCGGCGTATATAAATCTGCCTTTAAAAACAATCAGGATTTTCAGGAAATTGAAAGAAATTATGTGTTAGAATCTCGTTCTTATAGATCTTATGGAATTTTTGGATTTAGAATAATTTTCTCTACTAGTCCACTTAATATATTCTTTACCAATTCAGGCATCGATAATGATATAACTTCAAAAATAGATTCAGGTGATATCCTTAAAATCGATAAGACAATGCAAGGAAGGACTCCTTTAATTTTAACAATTTTGAACAAAATATCAATTATCGATTATTCAGGTTTTCTAATGCTTATTGGGTCGCTCTTTGCTCTTTTATATGGAATGGAGAGTTTTCGAGACCTGGAATACTGGAAATCAATGGCCAGCCTAACCTCTTATAAACGATTATATTGGACGACGCTGATCGTTCGGGCAATCACTCTAACGACATTGTTCCTTGTCCTGACTGGATTCTGCATGATAATCATCCTGGTAAACGGCGTACACATTAAGTATAATATCGAATTTCTGGGCTATGCTTTGATCTTTATTGCGGTTTTACTGTTCTTTTTATGTGCGGGTCTCTTCATTGGTAATCTAAAAAAATACAATTATTTCAAAGCCCTGACTTTTTGGTTAATCATAGTTATAGGCCCACCGGCATTGATTGCTATAATTACAACCAATAAATTGGATTCAATAACCCCGGTTTATAAATATGAATTATCAAAAATGAAGATTAGTGCTGCTTTTGAACGGATTGCGAAAGAAAAAGCCGGAAAATTTCCTCAGGGAGTAAAGGTGACGCCTCTTATGTCAGATTTAGCGAATGAATATTTTAACAATTATTTTCAAAAAATTTCTAAAATCGAAGATTCTCTGCATTCAGAGATGGCTCAAATTACATCCCTTTATCATCTCATGTCCATGCTCACTCCGCCCCCTGCATTAAGTGTAACAACAGAAGAAGTTGGTTCTGCCGGCATGCGAAATTTATTGGATTTTTACCGATACACCATGGAGAAGAAGAAGCAATTCCTGTTATTTTTCATCGATAAAGTCTGGATCAAGGGCTTTACCGGCCCGTGCAAGGTCGAAAGCTTCATCAAAGGCTCGGAGAATATCTACCAGGGAAAAAGCTATCTTCCGCATTATTTCATCCTCGGCCTGATACTAACCCTAATCTATACCGCTATCCTTTCATTCCTCGCCTCTCGCAAATTCAAGCAACGCTTGTACCATGTACCCAAAGAAGAAATAAACCAATTAAATCCGGATCCGATTCATTTGGAAAAAGGGACCGTGAACCCTTATATCACGTATTCCCCGTTCTTCAAAGATATTGTTTATAATCTTTTATCCGCTCAATATGATGAAATGGACCCACTACCCGAACATTGGAAAATCACCATCGATCAACAAAATTTCCGCGAATTAAAAGAACGCTCTTCCTTCATTTATATTGGAAACAGGGAAAGTCTCCCGTCAGATATCATTGCCGGCGAATATTTAAAAAATATGGCCGCATCACTCCATCTACCACCCCGAAAGATCAACACCCTCCAATTGAAATACCTCAAACCGAAAGATCTCAGAAAAACCATTGGGGAATTGCAAGATTTCCAACGGGATGAACTGCTGATTGCCCCACTGTTTTTAAAGGAATTCGAGATCTGTCTCTTATTTAATACCGCAAGAAATTTCTTCCAACCGATCCTCGTTAGTCTTATGGACCGGTTGGATGAATTGGCATTAAAAGGGTTGGTGATATACGTGGCTACACAAAATTCACCCGAGCCACTTAGTGATGTTGTCCAAAAAATGGTATTTAGGATGAACAACTGGCATGGGTATATTAACCTATACCAGCAATTATATTTAATCCACAGTGCCCCATCCAATAGATAAATCAGCGAACAAATAGAATACGAATTGCCGAGTCTTATGTTTGAGCTTCTGTTTTTGCCCGTCTATACAACGCAAAATGTTGTCTGAGTAGTAAATCCTTGTAATCCGAAAGTTCAGGGAGATTTAAATCTTCAATAAATTCGCGCAATCCTTGGTCTGCAATATATACGGGTCCTGGTCTATTTAAATATAATATGGGGTCGTCGTTGTTATCCGAATCGGTATGTTGCATATTATGAATTTCATCGCGATATATCTCTTCAAAAGCCTTCATTTTATGCTCAATAAAATCTGAAAACTCAGGCACTTCCAAAAGCTTCATAATCTTTGAGACATCGACTCGTTGTTTCCTATTTCCGAAAATTAACCGCATCGTCATCAGTCACCTCTTTCGCTGTGAAATACTTATTTATAAAGTCAGCGTACTTCTTTTTATATATAATAAAATCCGATACCACCTCATGGTAAATAATAGGCACCTGAAGGTGCTTGATCAGTT
>JBLMYT010000106.1:0-32653 GCA_050258455.1 Candidatus Omnitrophota bacterium
TCATCTCCGACTTCCTGATCAAACTGATGAAACTCCCCATCGGTTTCTTCGATACCAAAATGATCGGCGATATCATGCAACGCATCGGCGACCATACCCGTATCGAAAACTTTCTGACCACCTCCACCCTCAATATCCTCTTCTCCATGCTCAACCTGGTCATCTTCGGCTTTGTCCTGGCCATCTACGATATGCGAATCTTTCTGATCTTTACCATCGGCAGTTTACTCTACTTCTTCTGGATCTACCTGTTCCTCAAAAAACGACGCGAACTGGATTTCAAACGCTTCTCCCAACTGTCCGAAAACCAAAGCAACGTGATCCAACTGATCATGGGCATGCAAGAAATCAAACTCAATAACTGCGAAAAACAAAAACGATGGGAATGGGAACGCATCCAGGCCAGACTCTTCCGCATTAATATCAAAAGTCTCTCCCTCAGCCAATACCAACAAATCGGTTCGATTTTCATCAACCAGACCAAAAATATCATCATCAGTTTCTACGCCGCCAAAGGCGTGATCGACGGCTCCATGACCCTGGGTATGATGATGGCCGTTCAATACATCATCGGCCAATTAAACGCGCCGATCGAACAACTGATCACCTTCATGCAAGCCACCCAGGACGCCCAAATCAGCCTCGAACGCCTGGGCGAAATTCATAAAAAGAAAGACGAAGAGTCCGTGGAAGAACCCAAAGTGACGATTCTTCCCGAAAATAAAAATCTGACCATTTCCGGACTGTCCTTCCAATACGAAGGCCCCCACTCCGAACACGTCCTCAAAGACCTGGACCTCGTGATCCCGGAAAGTAAGGTCACGGCCATCGTGGGGGTGAGCGGTAGCGGGAAAACCACCCTGGTCAAACTCCTGCTGGGTTTCTATCCCCCGACCAAAGGCGAAATCAAAGTCGGAGAAATCGACCTTCGAAACATCAGCAACCGGATGTGGCGCCAAAAAATCGGAGTCGTTCTTCAAGATGGGTTCATCTTTTCCGATACCATCGCCAAAAATATTGCAGTCAGCGATGAAACCGTGGACAAAAAACGGCTGCTCGAAGCCGCCAAAATCGCTAACGTGCAAGAATTCGTAGACTCGCTGCCGCTGAGTTTCAATACCAAAATCGGTCAGGAAGGCCACGGGTTGAGTCAGGGACAAAAACAACGCATCCTGATTGCCCGCGCCGCGTATTCCAACCCCGAATACCTCTTCTTCGACGAAGCCACAAACGCCCTGGACGCCAATAACGAACGCTCGATCATGGAAAACCTGGAAGGATTCTTCAAAGGACGAACCGTGGTCATTGTGGCCCACCGCCTGAGCACGGTGAAAAACGCCGACCAAATCGTGGTGCTGGATAAGGGCCGAATCATCGAAAAAGGCACCCATCAGGAACTCACCCAATTGAGGGGCGCCTATTTTAACCTGGTCAAGAACCAATTGGAACTGGGAAATTAATCGTGAGCGACGAAAAAGATCAAGAGATCAACCGACGGCTTCAAAGCCTCGATATCCGAAGCGATGAAGTCCAGGAAATCATGGGCTATATCCCCCACTGGATTATCCGATGGGGAATCACGGTTATTTTCATCGTGGTGATGGTGGTGATGATCGGCAGTTGGTTTTTTAAATACCCGGATATCATCAATTCCACGATTGTACTAACTACCAAAAACCCACCCGCAACGCTGATGGCCCGTACCACAGGAAAGATCGAAGCCCTGTTTGTTCATGACAAACAACAGGTCAACGAAGGCGAGCACCTGGTGGTGATCGAAAACGCCACGGATTACCGAAACTTATTTCAATTAAAAACAATATTGGATTCCTTCAAACGTTATGTGACCCATTCCGAATTTGTGCCGAATATCAACTTTAACCGGGATTATTCCTTGGGGGAACTGCAATCTTCGTACGCGAGTTTTCTGGGTGCTTACGACGATTTTCAACACTTTACCCAACTCGATATTCAACATAAAAAAATCAATTCCATCAACATTCAAATCGAGCGTCATAAAATTATGTATGAGCAGCTCAAACGCCAGATTCAAATCATGGAAGAAGACGTCAAACTGAGCCGCCAAAATTATGAACGCTCGGAAGCGTTATTTAAAGACGGCATTATTTCCAAAAATGATGCGGATACCTCCAAAAGCGTTTACCTTCAAAAACAATACGCATTCGAAAACGCCAAATCAAGCCTGGACAATTCCACCCTCCAGATCGCCCAACTGGAACAAACCGTCATGGAACTGGGCTTGAATTATACGGAAGAAAAGAAACGGTTGCAATTGGCGTTAAGCCAGGCCTACGAAAACCTGACCGGACACATCGATCAGTGGGAACAGGTGTATTTGTTAAAGTCACCCTACAGCGGCGAGGTTTCCTTTACCAAATACTGGAGCGTTAACCAGAACGTCACCACCGGAGATAAAGTGTTAACCGTTATCCCGACCAAAGGTGGAGAAATTATCGGGAAAGTGATCTTACCGGTTCAGGGATCCGGGAAGGTCAAAATCGGTCAAAAGGTCAATATTAAACTCTTTAATTACCCGTACATGGATTACGGGATGGTAGGCGGCATTGTGACTACCAAATCCCTCGTGGCCGCGGATAATTTTTACCTGCTGGAAGTCCGCCTGACCCATGGTCTGGTCACCAGTTACAATAAAACATTGGAATTTGCCCAAGAGATGCAAGGGAGCGCAGAAATTATTACCGAAGATGTGCGGTTAATCGATCGGATATTCAAACCGATCAAGAATATCTTAAAAAAACCGGAATAAGTTCGGCGGTCATCCGATTTCCCCGGAACAATCATGAATAAACTCCTCGTGGTCGAAGACAATAAAGCCATGCAAGAGATGCTCAAAAACATCCTGGAAGAAAAACACTACCAGGTGAAAACCGCCGGGGATGTGGCCGATGCCATGCTCGTATTGAAAAAAGAGCATTTCCATGTGATTATCTCCGATTTGCAACTGCCGGGCATGGACGGTATTGAATTTTTAAAAAAGATCCGACACCTCAATATCCCGTTTATCCTTCTGACCGCTTTCGGTTCGATCGAACTGGCCGTAGCTGCCATGAAAGAAGGCGCCTTTGATTTTGTCTCCAAACCCGTGGACCCGGATTACCTCTTTCTCCTGGTTGAAAAAGCCCTCGAGTCCACGCGCATCTTAAGAGAGAATATCGTCTTTAAGGAAATCTATGCATCCGAGATGGAGAAATCCATCATCATCGGAAGCAGCCCCGCGATCTTGCAGGAAGCCGAAAAACTCAAACACGTGTCGGTGACCGATGCGCCGGTTCTCCTGCTGGGCGAAAGCGGAACCGGCAAAGAACTCTTTGCCCGCGCCATTCACCGACTGAGTCCCCGACGGGATAAACCGTTTATCACGATTAATTCCGCGTCGATTCCGGAAAACCTCCTGGAAAACGAGTTGTTCGGTCATGAAAAAGGCTCGTATACCGATGCCTATGTCCGACAAACCGGGAAACTCGAGCTGGCTCAGGGCGGAACCTTTTTCCTCGATGAAATCGGCGACCTTTCCTTCAATTTACAGGGTAAGATTCTTCGCGTGATCGAAGAAAAAAAGGTGACGCGCATCGGAAGTAACGTTGAAACCGACCTGGATATCCGTTTTATCTTTGCCACCAATGTTAATCTGGAAAAAGCCGTGGCCGAATCCCGGTTTCGCAAAGACCTGTACTTCCGAATCCATGTGTTTCCCATCCTCCTGCCGCCGCTTCGTCACCGGGGCAGCGATGTCATTCTCCTGGCCGAGTACTTTATTAAAATGTTTTCCATTGAAATCAAGAAAAAGGATATCTCTCTTTCTCCTGAAGCCAAAGACAAACTCCAACGCTACCAATGGCCGGGAAATATCCGGGAATTACTCAATACGATCGAGCGCGCCATGATTCTGTGTCAGGGTCGAACGATTACCGGGTCCGATATCATCCTCCCGGAAAAACCGTTTGTCCTGACCGATGAGTTTGATTTCTCCGGTAACCTGAAACAGATTACCGCTCGTGCCATTCAAAAGGTGGAACACGTCAAAATTACGTCCGTGCTTCGAGAAACCGGGTTTAATAAAAAACGCGCGGCCGAAATTCTCGACATCAGTTATAAATCCTTATTGGATAAGATTAAACAATATGACATTTCAGCAGAAGATTAAAACCGTTCTACTGCGAAAAGCGATTAAAATTTGCATTCACGCCCTATTTAAAACGTGTCGGATGACGATTACCGGTTTTGAGCATGTTCAAGACGCGCGGGAAAAGCAAGCACCGATTATTTATGCCTACTGGCACCGACATATTCTGGCGACCATTTACCGCTTCAAAAATACAGGCGCGCGTCCTTTGATCTCCCTTTCTGCCGACGGCGAACTGGTCTCCCAGGTAGCCATCGCATTCGGGATGAACCCGGTCCGGGGTTCCTCGTCTCGAGGCGGTGCCCGCGCCTTCCTCGAACTGGCCAACACCATCAAAGAAAATAATTCCGAAGTGTTGATTACCGCCGATGGTCCCAAGGGACCACCGTGTCAGATCAAAGACGGAACCATCTTACTGGCGCAAAAAACCGGGTCTGTGGTGATTCCCATCTCCTGGCATGCCACCCGCGAAAAGATCTTCGAAAAGACCTGGGATCGCTTCAAAATCCCCCTTCCGTTTTCAACGATTACTTACACGTATGGTAAACCGATCGTGATTCCCGCCGATTTATCTCGAAATGATTATGAGTCGGTTAAAGAGAAATTAACCGAATCGATCAATCAACTGGAAAGGATTTAGGTTTTTAGGATCTTGGTTTAAGAATTAAGAGGGATGTATTGGTTGTAGGGGCGGTTCGCGAACCGCCCTCAAATTTAAAAGTTTTTAAATATGGGGCGATTCGCGAATCGCCCCTACGAAACATGATCCTACAAGTACTTAATTTGCAGGATTGATTTTTATCTTGATGATCTTTTTGGTTAATTGACCTTCGGCTGTTCGGATACCAAACACCAGACGGTATTCCCCAAAACAACCGGGACCCGGCTGCCAATTGAAAATACCCGTGGTGCTGCTCAACGTCGAACCGGTGGGTAAAGGTCGGAATTGACCGTTCACGTCCATATATCCGTAATAACCGACGGACGGCATGTCCGGGTTCTCATTCAACCGAATTTCAACGGCTTCACATTCTTTCAAGTCCACGACAATTTCGCCTTCCGCATCCGGATAATAGACATTGTCGGATGTATTCATTAACACCGTCATGGCGATCGTTTTAAATACAAAAACCGGTGCACTCGAAACCAACGCTTCTTCAAGTCCTGAAGGATTGGATGTCTTCGCCTGACCGATACCGGCTGATCCGGACGAGTCGCTGTTGAGAATATTGAAGTAGCGGCTTCCGAGTCCGTCTGTATTTCCTGCGTTATCTGTGACCTGCCATGCAATCGTATGCGCACCGTTTTCATATTGGGTGGTATCGAAATAAAAGTAACCGACCGCACCATTGCTGTTGTTCAAACCGGGGAACGCCGTGGCAATATCTTCCCGGTACTGGTTATAGACCGGTTGCCCGATTTTAACACCGTCCAACAGAATCGAAATGGTCGAACCGTCGGTTGGAATCGTATTGGGTAAGGGGGTTAACGCCCATCCGAAAACGACATACTCTCTTCCGGAGATGGTATCACCCTGAGCCGGTGTGTCGATCGTACCAAACGGTTTGACCGCCGACGCATTGGACGCGGTAATGGTTTTGGTTCCCAGAATCACCTCGTTTCCTTCTTTGTCCGTGGCTTTCGCATACAGGGTGAAGGTTCCGTTTCCGCTGTTGGGCAAGAAGTTGGTCAGTAACATATACCCCCAACCGGACTTGTAACTCAGCGGATAATCCGGGTGAAGCGTTTCAATATCGGGTCGTGTTTCGCTGACTCGGACGGCATTACCGATGAAGATCGGATTACTACCTTCCCCATCGATCGGTGCCCGGTAGATCTTAACGCTGTGAATTTCAATATCATCCAGCGCCCATCCGGTCACCGGCACATTGCTCTGAACGGTACTTCCATCCGAGGGATTATCAAAACTCCCGATAGGCGGCATGGTCCCACCCGAAGCGTAAACTTTCAAGGAAACCGGAATGGTGATGGTCGGAGTCGAGGCTTTGGGAGCCAGAATGGTAATGGTTCCCGAGTGGGTTCCTGCCGAAAGTCCCGCGGCATTAATCGAAACCGTAATCGTTCCGGTTCCGGTTCCGGAGGTCGGTGAACAGATGAGCCATCCGTCGCTGCTGCTTGCCGTCCACTGAACTCTTCCGGTGGTTCCATTATTGATGCGGATGGTTTGAGCGCTGGTTGCGGCAGCAGACGTGGACACAGGCATATCGTTGAAACCTTGCTGTCCTGACGTTTCCGTGGCGCCGTAATTCAACTGAGAATGATCGATACTGATTTCATCCACATTTTTCACGGTCACCGTGATCTGGGTTTCGAACGGCGTATTTGCCTTATTGTAAGCGATGACCTTGATCACATGGCTCCCATTGGTCACGGCGTTCGTATCCCAGGAGGTTTGGCAGGGAGGAGTGGTGGTCACCGTTGCAACAATCACATCATCCACCAGGAATTCCACTTTACTGACCGACGTGGTGGGCGTGATGTCCGCTTTGATTTTAATCACGTTTGAGACCGTACCGCCATTGGCCGGCGAGGTAATCGATGGCGTCACCGGAATGGCATTGGTTTGGAAACTGATTTCATTCCCATAAGCGGTTCCGGTTGCATTGGTCGCATAAGCCCGGACATAATAGGTGGTGTAGTCAGTTAAATTGGTGATACTCTTACTGAAAGCGCCCGTTCCTGTTCCGATTGAGACTTTGGTATCCGTAATGGAAGGATTCGACACGGTCGAATAGCAAACGCCGCGCTCGGACACCGTGCCGCCGCCGTCATCCACGACGTTTCCGCCCAGTGTGGCGCTGGTCGTGTCGATGAGTGAGGCATTGGTGGTGGTGACTGTGGGCACCCGGACGCCGGTGGTAAAGGTCAGGTCGGCCCCGTAAGTCGTTGCGGTGGCATTGACCCCTTTGGCCCGATAATGGTATACCGTATGGGGGGTCAATCCGGTGATGGTTTTGCTCACCGTTGTATCGTTAATACCGCTGACCGGGCTCGGATTAGCGGTCACCGTGGTGCCGTAGCCGGTCGTCAATCCATATTCAAAGGTAACGGCCGTGCTTTGGTTATTGGCATTGATGGTGGCATTTAATGTCGCACCAATAGGAGTAATCGCGCTTGCGGCATCGGTGGTCACGATCGGTGCCCCAACTTCGGTGGTGGTGAAGGACAGGATCGACCCATCGTTATTGCCCGTGGCGTTGACGCCTTTGGCTTTGAAATAATAGGTTGTGTTTGCTTTTAGGCCGGAAATATTCGCACTGACCGGCGTCGGTGTTGCACCCGTGAGCGGACTCTGGCTCGCGGTCACTGTTTTATCGCAAGCAACGGTTTCCCCATAAATGAATGTGACAGTGGTGCTTTGATTTCGGGGATTGACCGTTCCATTTAGCGTCGCCGTGTTACTGCCGATATGGTTTGCCACATTCGTGGTCACAATGGGCACTGCGGCGCTCGAGGTAAAGGTCTGGTCCGAGCCATACGTGGTACCGGTCGCATTCACGCCTTTTACCCTGAAATGATAGAGGGTATTGGGAATCAATCCGGAGACGGTTTTACTGACAGAGCTATCGGAGAGTCCGGTAACCGGGCTCTGGTCCGCGGTAGCCGTTGAACCATAGGCCGTCGTGGTCCCGTATTCGAAGGTGACGACCGTGCTCTGGTTATTGGCATTGACCGTACCGCTTAAGGCGGCGCTGTTGGGCGTCAGACTTCCGGCTGTGCCCGTAGTCACAATCGGGGCTGCGCCTGCGGTGGTAAAGGTCTGATCCAGGCCATTGGTGGTTCCCATGGCGTTGACACCGACCACTCGGTAATGATAGACCGTATTGGGGGTCAGTCCGGTGATGGCTTTACTGACCGCAGTGTTGGTCGTTCCGGTAACCGGGCTTTGGGTTGCCGGAACGGGTGGACCGTAAGAAACGGTCAAACCGTATTGAAAAGTCACGGTGGTACTCAAATTATTGGCATTCACCGTACCGTTTAACGTGGCACCGCTCGAGGTCAAGCTGCTGGCCGCATTCGTGGTCACTGTGGGTGCGGCATTGGGAATGCCCGATGCCGTTGCACCAAACGCGGTTTCGGTTGAATCGCCGTTGCGCGCTTTGACCTGGAAGGTATAGGTGCTTCCTGAAGTGAGTCCGGTAACGGCTTTGGTGCCCCAGGTGGCCACATTTTGCCAGACGGCGGCTGCGCCCAGAGAGCCGTCGGCTTGAACGTATTTTCCGGTGCCGGTTTCCTGGATACAGAATTCGGTAATCGCCGGGTTCCCGTTTACATTGATCGTAACATCCAATGTGGTCATGGTGGGATTGTTCACGGTCGGTGCAGCGGGTACATTGGCCAGGGTCCAAAAGGACACGCGGGAACCGTAACCCGTACCATTGGCAGACGTTGCATGGGCTCGGGCATTGTATTGGGTATTGACAGAAAGCGGAGTCAGAGAAGCGGTAAAGGCACCGGTTCCAAAGTCTCCATTGGAACTGATATTGGTGACTCCGCCATCGCCGATCGCTTTATCCGTATTGGTGTAAGCATAGTAAATGACACCGCGGGCCGTGGCATTGCCGCCATTGGTCGCGGTAATGGTGCCGTTTCCGGTGGCTGTGGTTGCCGTAATCGAACCGGCGGCCTGAGTGGTCACTGTGGGAGCAGCGACCGGAACGCCTGAAGTGGTGGCGCCGAAAGCGGTTTCCGTGGATTCGCCGTTTCGCGCTTTCACCTGGAACGTATACGTGTCTCCGGTGGTTAAGCCTGTGACGGTTTTGGTGCCCCAGGTGGCGACATTTTGCCAGACGGCGGCTGCGCCCAGTGTTCCGTCGGCTTGAACGTATTTTCCGCCTCCGGTTTCCTGGATAGCGAATTCCGTACTGGCCGGGTTACTATTGATGTTAACGGTGATATCCAGGGTGGTTGAGGTGGCATTATTGACCGTGGGTGCCGAGGGGACATTGGCGAGCGTCCAGAAGGCGACGCGGGAACCGTAACCCGTGCCATTGGCTGAGGTCGCATGGGCTCGGGCATTGTATTGGGTATTGATGGATAGCGAGGTTAAGGACGCGGTAAAGTCGCCGGTTCCAAAATCACCGGCGTTGCTGACATTGGTGACTCCGGCATCGCCGATCGCTTTATCCGTGTTGGTGTAAGCATAATAAATGACACCGCGTGCCGTGGCATTACCGCCATTGGTCGCGGTAATATTCCCGTTTCCGGTAGCAGCCGTGGCAGAGATTCCGCTGGCCGGTTGAGTCGTAACCGTTGGTGCGGCGACCGGAACGCCTGAGGTGGTGGAGCTAAAAGCGGTTTCGGTGGATTCGCCGTTTCGCGCTTTCACCTGGAAGGTATACGTCGAACCGGTGGTTAAGCCCGTGACGGTCTTGGTGCCCCAGGTGGCGGCATTTTGCCAGACGGCGGCTGCACCCAGGGTGCCATTGGCCTGGACATAGTTTCCGCTCCCGGTTTCCTGGATAGCGAATTCCGTACTCGCCGGATTGCTATTGATGTTAATGGTGATATCCAGGGTGGTTGACGTGGCATTGTTAACCGTAGGTGCAGCGGGTACATTGGCCAGGGTCCAGAAGGACACGCGAGCGCCGTAACCCGTGCCATTGGCTGAGGTCGCATGGGCTCGGGCATTGTATTGGGTATTGATGGATAGCGAGGTTAAGGAAGCGGTAAAGGCGCCGGTTCCAAAATCACCGGCGTTGCTGACGTTGGTGACCCCGGCATCGCCGATCGCTTTATCCGTGTTGGTATAAGCATAATAAATGACACCGCGGGTGGTGGCATTGGCGCCATTGGTCGCGTCAATCGTCCCGTTTCCGGTAGCAGCCGTTGCAGAGATTCCGCTGGCCGCCTGGGTGCTCACCGTGGGGGCGGCGACCGGAACGCCCGATGCCGTGGCACCGTAAGCGGTTTCGGTTCCGCCGCCGTCGCGCGCTTTGACCTGAAATGTGTATGTCGAAGCGGTCGTTAATCCCGTGACCGTTTTGGTTCCCCAGTTGGTGGCGGTTTGCCAGACTTCGGCGACGCCAAGCGATCCATCTGATTGAACGTATTTTCCGGTGCTGGTTTCCTGGATACAGAATTCGGTAATGGCCGGGTTGCCGTTCACATTCACGGCCACATCCAGGGTGGTGAGAGTGGGATTGTTCACGGTCGGCGCAGCCGGGGCATTGGCCAGGGTCCAGAAGGCCACGCGGGCCCCGTAACCCGTGCCGTAGGTTGAGGTCGCATAGGCTCGGGCATTGTATTGCGTATTGACGGATAGCGAGGTTAAGGAAGCGGTAAACGCACCGGTTCCAAAATCACCGGCGCTGCTGACATTGGTGACTCCGGCATCGCCGATTGCTTTATCCGTGTTGGTGTATGTATAATAAATGACACCACGGGTGGTGGCATTGGCGCCGTTAGTGGCGGCGATGGTACCGTTTCCGGTGGCTGAATTCGCGGTCAGGTCACCGGCCGCCTGAGTGGTGACCGTGGGTGCGGATACCGGAGTACCCGATGCGGTCGCACCGTAAGCAGTTTCGGCGGAGCCGCCGTTTCGGGCTTTCACCTGGAAGGTATACGTTGACCCGGTCGTTAATCCAACGACGGTTTTGGTGCCCCAGTTGGTGGCGGTTTGCCAGACTTCGGCAACGCCGAGTGTGCCATCGGATTGAACGTATTTTCCGGTGCCGGTTTCCTGGATACAGAATTCGGTCCCGGCCGGGTTCGCGTTCACATTCACGGCAACATCCAGAGTTGTTGCTGTGGCGTTGTTGACCGTGGGGGCGGTGGGACCATTGGCCAGGGTCCAGAACGCCACGCGCGTGCCGTAACCCGTGCCATTGGCAGAGATTGCATAGGCGCGGGCATTGTATTGCGTATTGACCGAAAGCGGAGTAAAAGAAGCGGTAAAGGCACCGGTTCCAAAGTTTCCGTTTTCACTGATATCGGTCACACCGGCATCGCCGATGATTTTATCCGTATTGGTGTATGCATAATAAATGACACCGCGGGTGGTGGCATTGGCGCCATTGGTCGCGGTAATATTGCCGTTTCCGGTGGCTGAGGTGGCGGTCAGGTCACCGGCTGCCTGAGTGGTGACCGTAGGTGCGCCGACCGGAGTCCCTGATGCGGTGGCGCCGTAAGCGGTTTCGGTTGAACCGCCGTTTCGTGCTTTGACCTGGAAGGTGTAGGTGGTTCCTGCCGATAATCCCGTCACGGTTTTGGTTCCCCAGTTGGCGGCGATTTGCCATACCGCGGCAACGCCAAGTGTTCCGTCGGATTGAACGTATTTCCCGGTGCCGGTTTCCTGAATACAAAACTCGGTGGCTGCCGGGTTGCCGTTCACATTGACGGCCACATCCAGGGTGCTTGAGGTGGCGTTGTTGACCGTGGGTGCGGTGGGTGTATTGGCCAGGGTCCAGAAGGACACGCGGGAACCGTACCCGGTGCCGGCCGAATTGATGGCATAGGCGCGGGCGTTATATTGGATATTGACCGAAAGTGGAGTAAAGGAAGCGGTAAATGCGCCGGTTCCAAAACTGCCGTTTTCACTGACTTGTGTGACGCCGGCATCGCCGATGACTTTATCCGTATCGGTGTAAGTATAATAAATCAGGCCGCGCGACGTGGCATTGCTGCCGCCGGTTGCCGTAATGTTGCCGTTTCCGGTGGCTGAGGTGGGATTAAGGTCGCCGGCTGCCTGGGTGGTGACGGTCGGTGCCACAACGGGCGCGGCGCCGCCATATTCGAAAGCGCCAATATCGGTTGCCCCACTTCGACTGTATCCGCGCTGATCGGTCGCTGGAGCTCCGGCCGCAGTCCCGGCATTGATGGCTGGACTCCCGTTTTGAAGCGAGTGATAGGGTGTCTTACCCCCTAAAGAACAAGTGGTATCCAGAACATTCAATTTCAAACTTCCGGTGGTCACACCTGCCTGATCCCCCGTACCCGCCACAAATCCCGAAGCTTCCCCGACAAGATTATAACTGGAAGTCAATGTGCCGCCGCTCACCATTAGATCGTCGGGAGATCCATCCAGGGCATTGGAGTTGTTTCCAACCAAAATTGAGTTGAACATAATACAATCTCCGCCGTAAATTCCAAGTCCGGCCTCACCACTATACGATGATTCATTATTGGTGATGGTAACATTAACTAATGTTAAGGTGCCACTAATGGTATTTATTGCGCCATAGCCCCCGCTCATGCCATCGGCCCCCCCATCAGTGATGAGTAAGCCCTTATTTCCGCTTACCGTACAATTGGTCATGGTAAGTGTTCCATAATTACTTACGGCCCCCACGATTTCGGATTGGTTATTGATAATAGTACTCTTGGCTATTTGGACTGTTGCGGCTGCACCGATATACAATCCGGCGCCTTCGGCGCCATTGCTTCGGGCTTTGTTCCAGCCGATAATACAAGAATCGATCGTGACAGTTCCGCCAGTGATATAAAGCCCAGCCCCATAACTGTTCCCCCCCCCAGTACTGGTTACACTACCATTTTTGATCGTTAATCCTGAAACCGAAACCGTTCCACCACTAATATTAAACACCCGGACACTGTTTCCGCCACTAATAGCCAAGGTGTCTGCGCCTGGACCGGTGATTGTCAAATTTTTACTAATACTTAATTCCGAACTCGATAATGTAATCGTACCGGTTACACTAAAATCAATCGTATCCCCAGCCGTTGTATCGGAAATCGCTTGGCGAAGTGAACCGGCCCCACTATCATTTGTATTGGAAACCGTATGCGTATCAGCCAAAAGGGTCGAAGTCATTCCGCCTGTAAAAAATATCACTATAACTGCGGATATAATCCATGCCTTTATAGATTTTTTAATCATTTGTACCTCCGCTGATTAAATTCTTCATTATCCCCAATTCTATTGTATCGGCAATTCATCTTAAAACTTTAAAAAAATAAATAAAAGATATGAACTTTCACTTGCAAAGGACGCAGCAACCGGAAAAAAGTTCCGGTACTTTCACCGCGCCCTCTGCAAGTGAGTCATTAAGTTGTTAGGTTATATTAAGATCGGACCGGGAAAATACCTTCGATCGCCATGCAAAAATTTAGCGTCAGGTAAGGCTGCATATTAGTATGCGCCTGCCCGGAACCTACAGCACTAATCGATTGAGGCGATAAAGCCGTGGAAGTTGCCGGAGGAACCGGCGCCGTTGTATAATTCATAATTTTCACGGGTCTAGTGCCACCATTTCCTACATTGGCAAGGAAATTTCCACTGGGACTTAATTGATCTGCATTACCGCTTTGGGCATTCAAGGTATGGGTGTGCGCCGGTAGTTGGGTATCGGTTAATGTAACGGTCGTAACGCCCAGAGTCTGGGCGATTGTCCGGGGGGTTAAGCCGGTTCCTGTTCCCCAATGCATGGGGATACGGCCCTGAAAATTCGGTAAAGCAAAATTCGTTTGCCCATCTCCGCCGTATTGGTTTCCAATAACGGCAAATAAGGCTGTATTTTGTGGAACAGACATTAATTGTCCATTACAAAAGGCCCATCCGATAGGGGCGTAATTAAATGGAAATAATCTGATTTCTCCGATAAAAGGATCTGCCATGGTTTCCTCCTTCCTTAGCTTCGGCTGGGCCAGACGCCCGATAACGCAATACAGAAATTAACCACCAACGTGGGTTGAACATTGCTGTGGCTGCTTCCTCCGACTGAAGACAAACAACCGGCATTCATCGCCGTCAGATTGGCCACATCTCCATATGTTTGGTAACCGGCACTCGATTTGGCCACTACATTACTCGTGGGTAAGTTTGCAGTTGGAGTGACCGCGTTGGTCTGAAAGGTATGCGTATGGGCCGGTATTTGAGCCGTGGTCAAGGTAACGGATTCATTGCCGCCATTGGTTCCGATCCCATAACTGGGACTCATATGCAGCGGCGTACGCCCTCTTAAATCGGGCAATTGAAACGAGGTGGTCCCGTTTCCGCCGTAAAAGGTTCCGATCAGCGCATACAACGCCTGGTTCTGTTGAATATTCATCACCTGGCCATCGCATGTTGCCCATCCGGTCGGTGCAAAATTAAACGCACACATTTTGATTTCAGATAAAAAAGGTTCTGACATAGTTTTCCTCCTTATTAGCTTTGGGTGGGAAATAACCCGTTCAGAGCAATAATGAAGCTCACACACAACGAGGGCATCAGGTTATTGTGAGCCTGGCTTCCACCGGTGGTACTCGAAATCGCAGCCGAATTCATCGAAACCGTAGTAGTGTTTAATGCGGTAAAGGATTTCATATTATTCGTGCTGGTCACTGGCCCGATCACTGTTGTTGCCGAAGGTGTATCGGTATTCGACGCAGTGCCATTGGCCGACAATGTGTGGGTGTGCGCGGGGAGCTGGTTGGCATTGGTTAATGCCGCAGTTTCGGTTCCGAATGTTTGACCGATGGTTCGCGGCGTCAATCCACTGCCGGTTCCCCGATGAACCGCGACGCGGCCCCGGAAATCCGGTAGATTAAAATTGACCTGCCCGTCTCCGCCATAGGTTACTCCAATGAGGGCATACAGGGCATCATTCTGATTGATGGGCATAAGTTGTCCGTTGCAAAAGGCCCAATCCTGAGGAGCATAATTGCCGCCGAACATCCTGATTTCTCCTAAAAAACAATCTGCCATAATTCCTCCTATTTTATATTTTCCTTTTTTAAAAGGTTAGTCGTTTTTTAACCGGTTAAAAACCACTTCGTAATACACACCATCACGTTTGGGATACATGACGGGTCCGATGAATAAATCCAACTCACCCAATTCCGGGTGCTTGACCGTGTGCGTGTCGTGACGAAACACCGGGTCATGAGGACCACGGAAAAGCAGGGAAAAGGATACGGAAAACTCGGTATCACGTTCCGAAATTTTTACCAGTTCCAATTCTACTTTATCCATTCCTTTCGGATGAACTTCAAATTTTTGATTCAGCAAAGGATCGAAATTGGCTTTGGTTAATTTCTCAATCATGAAAGCCTCCTTTTGTTTTTCTATAGTTATTTATAATGTATATTTGAAAATTTTAAAATAAATTGAACGATACTGTATTTAAACGCTAATCAAACGCTTTTTGGGGGTCTTACCATGAAAAAATAAACACCAATCAGGTCTTTGGTTTGAAATCCAAGATTTTCATATAACCCCAGGGCCGGGTTATTTTGTTCGACGTGAAGACTTAACGAAAGATTTTTACTATCGGC
This sequence comes from Candidatus Omnitrophota bacterium, assembly GCA_050258455.1. Taxonomy (GTDB): domain Bacteria; phylum Acidobacteriota; class Aminicenantia; order UBA2199; family UBA2199; genus JAKAGC01. The sequence goes on from JBLMYT010000106.1 coordinate 15,404, forward strand.
TTCCGTGATCAGATCTTTCATAAGCATGGATCCGATTCCTTTTCGTTGAAATTGGGGAAGCAACGCGATATCGACAATACGAATATCATCGGGTTTTCGATAAACATAGAGTCGGCCGGCCGGGACATTATCCACCAGGATGATGTCAAACGTACCGCCGTTTTGATAGTTTTTCATGTATTGGGTGTGTTGAAGCCCGAATTGCATGCGGAGGAACTGATCGATTTCCTGTTCGCTCCAACCGGTCATACTCATTTCTTCTGCGCGGGTGGAAGCATACACCGAATAAAGAAATTCAAGGTCTTCCACGGTTTCTTTGATGGGGCGAAAACGGACAGTGATATTTGTGGAACTATCTTTCTGAATGGTCATTGCACCATTTTACAGAAAAAAAAAATAAATTGCAAGTTTTTTTTTGTTAAAATGCTAACGCTTTTCACCTATAAAAAGTGAATTTTTTGAATTTCGTCATCCCAATTTTTCTTTTTCCTCCGTGACCTCCGTGTGCGCCGTAAGAAACACGATAAGAAACAATAAGTAATAAAAATTGTACCTCCCCTATTAATAAATTCACAAGAATCATGTATAATAATAAAACATGAATATCGGCACTGAAAAATCAAAGGGACAAACCGCGCTCGCGCGGTTGCTGGTTATTACTGCCATTATTCTCCTCATCAATCGAATCGCCCAATCGTATTTCCAGGATATTGTCTTCCCCTTAATCGAGGCCTTATACCTCCTGGCGTCCCTGTTTATCTATGGCTTTATATTAATGAGTATGTTCCGGCGAAAAACCGAAGAAACCGATTCGGTCACGCCGCTATCGTTGACCACGCATATGGCACTGGGACTCATCGTAACGACGTTTTTCTTCTTTGTGGCTGCCATGCTCAAAATGCTGACGAGTGCCGTGATCATTGGATTTTACACTGTCCCGCTGCTTCTTCTTTTTGTTATCATCAAAAACCAACCGCTCAAACAATCCGCGGTTTCGGTGTTACAGTCTTTTTTTAACCGCCCCAAAATCGAATACCTGGTATTCATTTTTCCCCTTCTTTATGCCGCACTTCCCCCGTCGTTCTATGATTCCCTCGCCTACCACCTGGGAATCCCCAACCTTTACCTTCAGAATCTGGGGTTCATTCCGACTCCGCAATTGTTTTACGCCAATACCTTTATTTATTATGAAATCTCACTGATTCCTGCGGTTTTTGCCGGCGATCTGGTGCCGTCCCTGTTTCATTTCTTTATGGGAACGGTCATCATTTTATCGATCATCGATTTTGCCGTTCTTTATTTTCATATCACCAAACGCTGGGTGCTCCTCTTAACGATCGTGTCCATGCCCATGACGATCTTCCTTCTCACTGCGGTTAAAAACGACTTGATTTCACCGCTGTTTATTCTTCTGGGGATCCATTTTTATTTGAAAGACCAAAAATACCTGTCGGCGCTGTTCTGGGGGTTTTCGCTCGGCGTGAAATACACCAATATTATTCCTCTGGCGGTTTTCTTACTGCTGACCATCATCAAAAGCAAGCGGGCTCGCACCTTAAAACCCGTTGAGTTAATCAAACAATTGATCGTTTTCGGCATCATTATCGTTGTTCTTCTTTTGCCGTTGATGATCAAAAATTATATGTTTACGGGAAATCCGGTCTTTCCGTTTTTCCATAAATACTTCCATAACAAAATCCAATACTGGGACAGCACGCGCGTGAGCATGCTGGAACACGACGCCAAAAAATTGTTTTTCTCGTTCAAGGATGTGCTCAAGTTTCCATTCTCGATCTCGTTTAAAGAACTGGGTTCCGGCGGTATTGTCGGACCGCTGTTTTTAATCTTTCTTCCGTTTTTATTCATCAAAAAAGAAAAACGATTACTCTTACTCTTGTTTGCCTTACTCAGTCTGTTGATCGGGGCGAATTTCAAACTCAGTACGCGGGTCTGGTTTATTGCGTTTCTGATGCTTTCGATTTATGTGACCATCGCGTACGAATACGTGTCACACAAATTGATGACCGTTATCTTTTTTATTATTATCGGTTTTAATGTATTAACCGCTTTTGGGTTGCATGAATACCTTTATTTATCCTATAATCTGTATTCCGGGAAAATGAATGCCCGCGAATACAAGGAGATGGCGTTTCCCACGGTCAAGGCGTTTGATTTTGCCAATGAAACACTCCCGGCGAATGCCAAAACGCTGGTGGTCGGGGAAGGCAAAAGTTTTTATCTGAAACGTCCTTACGATGTTTCTTCCGGTTACGATTATTCGATTTTGAGGAAATACCTTGAAAAAAGTGTCACGCCCACCGATTTTATCGTAGCGCTTAAAAACGATAAGATCGATTATATTATCTTCAATCTGTTTGAGTTTGACCGCCTGCAACAGCAGTACAAATGTCTGTCCGAAAATGACTTTAAAAAAGCACTTGCATTTTTAAAAACCCTTCCGCCCGTCTTCAAAGAAGAAAAAAACGGCATTTATGTGTTGGAAATAAAATAATTAATGCGTATCTGTCAGAAGTTTTCCTGACTTTCTTTTTTAAACTTTAAACTTGACAAAATTTTTTTATCATTGTATATATATTGTGTATTTTAAAGGAATTTAAATGATCAAGTGGAATGATTTTTATGATCGCCCCGCCTATTTCGAAGGAGTGAGGAGTGCATTCGATCTTTTTGGAGTGGGCAGTAGCTTCCGTCGCCGTGCGTCGGTTTCCGGCATTAATCATTATACCCGAGAACATATGTATCAGAGTTTTAATAAAACCGGAACGTTTTTGAGCCACGCCATGAGGCTTTTTGGAAAAACATTCGGCGATGACAAATTCAAACGCAATAAATAATCCGAATCCGGAAACATCCGACCCTAATCCCGATATTCTACATATTGAAAAAGAAGTGGAAACATTTGTACTCAATAGAATTGGGTTTTCGGGTCCGCTTCCATCCCCGGAATCTCTCAGAGAATACAGTACGATATTACCCGATGCCCCGGATCGCATTTTTCATATGGCCGAAAATCTCCAAAATCATTACATCCGAACCGAAGAGAAGCTGGTGGATCTTGAATTAAAGAAAGTTCCCAGAGGGCAGAATCACGCATTTATTATAGCGATAATAGGGATTATCGGCGCAGTCGTTTGTGCGTATTTAAAGCAGGCCACGATCGGATCCATTATTGGTGGGGCGACCTTGATCTCCCTGGTTCCGCAGTTCATTTATGGGGAACGGACGAAAAAGTCGGAAAAGAAAGAAAACGAATTAAATGAAGAGCATCAACCGCAGAATAGTCATGAGGTAAAATAAATTATTATGGATAGGAAACCCGGTGATGCGAGCGGTCCTGTTTTAAAAAAACAGAAATTGGGAATCAGCACCAGTTGGTTCAGAAATCGCATTCGTGAGAACTGCATATATGTGGATAAAACCCAATACATTTATGACTTAATCACCGAAGACTTTGCTTATTTTTTATCTCGCCCTCGCCGTTTTGGCAAATCCCTTTTAATTTCGACACTCAAGGAAATCTTCAGCGGGAATAAAGAGTTATTCAAGGATTGCTGGATTTACGATAAAATCGATTGGGAAACGTATACGGTCATTCATCTCGATTTCATCGATGTGGATTTTAAAACTTTCAGATTGGATCAGGCGATCGAACATAAACTGGAAAAGATGGCCCGAAACTTCCAAATCAAGTTGGTTGGAAACTCGATGAAAGAAAAGTTTAGCGAGATGATTGAGGTTTTGGCCAAAGACAAACCGGTTGTGATCCTGATCGATGAATATGATAAACCTGTCACCGAATACATTGACGAAATCCCGGAAGCAGAAAAAAACCGAGATATCTTAAAGAACTTCTACTCCATCCTGAAATCTCAGGATCAAAATATTCGTTTTCTGCTGATCACCGGTGTATCGAAATTCAGTAAAGTCTCGATCTTCAGTGATTTGAATCATCTGAATGATATCACGATTCATCCTCGGTATTCCCAAATGCTGGGGTATACGGAAGAAGAAATTGGTCATTATTTTTCCGATTACATCACCGAATGGGAGAATCAAACCCAACAGGATCGAGCCATTTTGTTTGAGAATTTAAAAACATATTACAACGGGTATTCATGGGATGGGAAAAATTTCGTTTATAATCCGTTTTCCATACTTAATTTTTTCAGCAGTTATCTTCTTAGGAATTATTGGTTTTCCTCAGGTTCCCCGACTTTTCTGGTTAACAAGCTGAAGAATACCGATATCCTCATTGATCAATACGAATGTTTAAGTGTGAGCGATAGTTTCTTTGATAAATTCGATGTTTCTTCCCTCGATATTTCCGTACTCCTCTTTCAAACCGGTTACTTGACGATCAAAGAGGTTCAAGGAAGGAATTATCTATTATCTTATCCCAATTTGGAAGTCAGGGAATCGTTTCTTCAACATTTATTGGAGGCATACACTGGTAAGCCCCAGTATGAAATAAGCCCGGTCACAGAAAATATTCGGGAAGCCCTTAATGGAAATAAAATCGACGATTTTATTTCGTGCCTGAAGATACTGCTGTCCTCGATTCCTTATAATATTCAAATCGAAAACCGGGAAGCGTATTATCATTCGCTGATTTATATTGCGTTACGGTTATCCATGCTTGACGTTCAATGTGAAATTCAAACCGCCATTGGTCGAAGTGATATTGTGGTTCTAACGGATCGTTATATTTATGTACTTGAGTTTAAGATGTGCAGCGCCGAAACGGCGCTTGCGCAGATTGAGGAAAAGAAATATTATTATCCTTACCTGGATAATAATAAAAAAATAATATTACTGGGTATTGGATTGAGTGAAACCGAGCGCAATATCGGGGACTGGAAGTACCGTAAAATCGAAAACGACTAAATGGTAATTAATCTGCCCCGTTTATCTCGGGCAGATACACGGATCTGCACTACAATTTATGTACCCCCACTTCATTTATAAATTCAATAATCGTAAAAAAAGTTGTAATTCATCATGTGTTCACTTATAATAGGCTAAATGTCAATCAATCGATGATAAAACCATCCCGAAGGAGGTTTGATGACAAAAATAGCAGAAAGCGATCGGAAACTGATTAAACAACTGGAAGAAGAAACCGGCATCGAATTGAAGCTATATGATTTTAATGAAATAAAGGGAAGAAAAACCGGTTACGCTGTCGATGAAGCAGGGGAAATTTTTGCTATATCGTTTTATAGTGTAAAATTGAATTCCTTACCCCAAAACCTTCTCCGTTTCAAAGCACTTAAAAACCTGATTCTTTACGAAACAAAAGCACCTGATTATTCTTTGCTTCAAGAAATGAAACAACTATTTTCTTTGGATTTGACGGGTAATGGGATTGAAGATATTTCTTTTCTTACCGGATTACGTAATTTAAATCAATTAGGTTTGGGGGAGAATCGCATTACTGATATCTCATCCCTTCGGGAACTAACTCGATTGACAATGTTGTCTCTGTCTTCAAATCAAATCATCGATATCTCACCACTTCGGGAATTGACTCAATTGATATATTTATCTCTGGATTCCAATCAAATCATCGATATTTCACCACTTCGAGAATTAACCCAATTGGGAAATTTGTATTTGAATTCCAATCAAATCATCGATTTCTCACCCCTTCGATCATTAACTCAATTGACAGTATTGAATCTGTCTTCAAATCAAATCATCGATATCTCACCACTTCGGGAACTAAAGAAGCTTAATATCTTAGATATTCGCAACAATAATATCCACCGCCTTCTCCGGGACTTTGCCTTCGGTCAAACGATTATCGATTGGAATGAAAACTCATTTGGGGAAATGAATCTTTTCGGCAACCCCCTGGAATCACCGCCCGTGGAAATCGTCAAGCAAGGCACTGCGGCAGTACGAAATTACTTTGAACAACTGGATTTAGGATCCCGGATGCTGCTGGAGTCCAAGCTCCTTATCGTGGGCAGCGGCGAAGTGGGAAAAACCACATTAATGCGAAAACTCCTGGATAACAATTTCGTCGTCAAACCCGGTGAAGAAGAAACCACCCACGGCATTAATATCAAACCCTGGACGATTTCCTGCTCTCTGGAAAACGATTCTCAACCTTGTCGCGATGTCAATCTCTCGATTTGGGATTTCGGCGGCCAGGCCATTTACCATGCCACCCACCAATTCTTTCTCACCAAGCGTTCCCTTTACCTTTTTGTCTGGGAACCCCGCAAAGAAGAAGATACCGGCCCCTTTGACTACTGGCTCAATGTCATCAAACTCCTGAGCGCCAACAGCCCGGTTATTGTGGTCATGAATAAAGCGGATTTGCGCCCGAAACCCATCGATGAAGCATCATACAAAAACGCGTTTCCCAATATCGTGGATTTCATTCAGGTCAGTTGCCTCACCGGCACCGGCATTGACCGGTTAACCGACATGATTCGCAATGCCCTTTGCCGGATGCGTCACCTCAACGATGAACTCCCCAAATCCTGGCTCGATATTCGCACCCCCCTCAAGCAAGAAGGGAAAAATTACATCGACCGTTCCCGTTATTACGAAATCTGTAAGAATGCAGGCATGGAACACTATGTCGCCGACTTTGTGGGCGATTACCTCCACGATCTCGGCACCCTCCTCTATTTCCAACAGGACCCGGTTTTGAAAGACACGGTGATCCTTAACCCCGAATGGGCGACAGAAGCCGTTTACAAACTCATCGATACCAAGGACATCATCGATAACAAAGGCCGGGTGTCGCTGCACATGCTGCCCCATATCTGGGACCCGAACCAATACCCTTCGGATAAACACCTCAGTTTGATGCGCCTCATGGAAAAATTCGAACTCTGTTTTCGTGTTGTGGATACCGACGAGTACATCATTCCCCAACTCGTACCCGCCAAACGCCCGGATATCGATTCCAATAAATTCTCATCTGCCGGAATACTGCGCTTACAATACCGCTATGTATTTATGCCCGCAGGAATCGTCAGCCGCTTTATTGCCCGCAATCATTACCTCATTCCCGACGAAAAATTCTGGCAAAATGGCGTGGAATTGGTTTATGAAGACTCGTCCGCTTTACTCCTGGGCGATCCCGTGAAACGACTGTTAACCGTTTCCGTCACCGGTCCGCAAGGATCGGAGCTGTTACACATCATCCGAAACCAACTCCAGTATATCCACAGCACCTTAAACATGTCGCTGGACGCCGGCCATTATTTTGAAGAAGTGCCCTGCAATTGCACCCAATGTTCTACTTCCGCCGAACCCAATCTATACCCTTTGGCAGCCCTGAAACACATGGCTGCCCAGAGTGAAATGATTCACTGCTTAAAGAGTTACCAAAAGGTGTCTCCGGCCATAATGCTGAAAGGTTTTCAACCGCCGAAACCTGCGGCTACGCTGCGCGAAACCTTGCTGGACTTGTTAATGGGGTTCCAGAGTCGCGCCGGTCATATGCCGGATGAAGAGGATAGCCGAACCGCATTTCTGGCGCAATTACTGACAGTACGGGGTTTTCATGTCAACGAACAAGCACCGCGCGGCCGCTCGGAGAAAGGCTCGGACATGGGACGACTCGATATGGAAATCCGTTCTGACAAAGGTGAACCCATTGCGATATTGGAAGCCTTTAATCTGGAAGGTTTCCACAGGGATGTGATCGAACGACACGTGAAAAAGATATTCTCTTATGATGAAAACGGATTACCGGAGAACGTGATTTTGGTTTACGGCGAATCCGCTGATTTCAACGGACTGTGGCAAAAGTATGTGCATTTTCTTTCGCAACTGCAGTATCCGTATCCCTTGACCGGCGAAATCGAAGAGCAACGCACCGATCTTACGGAAATCAAATGCGCCCGAACGCGTCATCTTCGCAATGGCAATGAAACGGCATTGCTCCATCTTTTTGTGAACCTGTTCGAAAGACCGCGACGAAAGAAAAAATAGGTTCTACCTTCGCGGGGTGCACCCCCTTTCAAAAGCTTTTGTGCTTTTGTGCATTTCCTCTTGACAAATAAAAAAGGTTTCAATAAGATAAATCCATGACAAGAGAAAAGATTGAGGCAAATACAATGGCATCTCAAAAGCCGGTAAAAATTCCAAAAAAAGTTAAAAAGCTTCTGGTAGAAACTCGGACGGAGATGCAAAAAATTTATAGGAACCGGTTTAAAGAAATGATTCTTTTTGGTTCTTATGCCCGGGGAGATTTTCGCGAAGGGTCGGACATCGATATCGTATTGCTGCTTGACGGATTAACCGATGATTACAGCGAACGGGAAAAGTATTTCCCTTTCATTTGCCGGCTATCATTGGAATATGATACCGTAATATCGGTTATTCCATTTGATTATCAGGAATTCAATCATAAGCGAACGCCGTTGATTTTAAATGTGCAACGAGAAGGAGTTCATTTATGAGGGTTTAATGACAAACGAATCCGAAATCAAAGAATTAATTGAGAAAGCGCGTCAGAGCTTGGAAGCGTCCAAGTTATTATTTGATCAAGGATTCATTGATTTTTCTGCGAGCAGGGCTTACTATTCGATGTTTTATGCGGTTGAAGCGTTACTGCTTAGTCGGAATTTATCTTATTCAAAGAATAGCGCTGTTATTTCGGCTTTTTGGAAGACGTTTGTGAAAACCGGTATTCTTGATGCCAAATATCACCGATATATTTTGGATGCATTTCATCTTAGGAATAAGGACGAATGCGGGGCCATGAACGTTGTGCCCAAAGAGAAAGCCGAGGAAATAATTTCCAATACTTTCGATCTTCTTAATGTCATTCAATCCAAACTTTTCACAGGCCAAGCCATGGATTATGTGCTTTCCAAAAACAGCGAGCTTTACCGCAGGCTTGCTTAATCCGTTTTGTTGAGAGGTAAATGATGCAGCACATATATTTTGAGGGTACCATTAAAAATGGATACATAAAGGTACCGGAAAAATATGCCGGTTTGAGTGATCAACGAGTAATGGTGGAAATCCTTGACGAAGAAATTTCCCGCACAGTAAAAGCGGAGAGGGTAAAAAATATCAAAGAGTTTCTTCAATCATGCAGCGGTATTTTACAACATTCGCAAATACCTACGGGTATATCCGTTAAACAAATCAGAGAGATGCGATTATCGGAAAAATATGGAATATAAGGTTTTTATTGACACCAATATTACCCCAATATAGCGTATTCACTCCGCAATCGATATGATGCGGCAATATTGTTTCATGATATTCAGGCCTTCTTCGGTCCATTGACTCCCTTTTTCAAGGTTTTGAAAGGAACACCCTTGGATGAAAAGGCCGGGGACATTAATTATTTCCAGTTCCGGATCATTTTTCGATCGGGGTAGAACATGGATTGTATTTTCTGATAGATATAATTTATTATTTAATTCTTCGTATCCGGGGAGATTGGGGGTATATTCTTTGTCATAAGTGTGGAGGCATTGACCCGTTTCTGCGTCCCACTCTTTAATGGTTTTATCCCAGGAATCCGAAAGAATGCGTTTCTCATCCGAACAATAGATTGCTCTGCTAACCCTATCTTTATGCCCCGAAAAGATCTTGATGCATTTTCCGGTTTTCGCGTCCCACTCTTTGATCGTATGATCATCCGAAGCCGAAAGGATGCGTTTTCTATCCGAACGATACACCGCACTATTTACGCAATCCTGATGCCCGGACAGGGTCTTGATGCATTGCCCCGTTTCCGCGTCCCATTCTTTGATCGTACCATCTCTCAAAGCCGAAAGGATGCGTTTCCCATCCGAACGGTACACCGCACTGAATAACTTATCTTTATGCCCGGAAAGGGGCTTGCTGCATTGCTTGGTTTCCTCATCCCATTCTCTGATCGTGCCATCTACCGAAGCTGATAGAATGCTCTTCCCATCCGAGCGGTACACCGCGCTGAATAACGTATCATGCCCGGAAAGGGTCCTGATGCATTTTCCGGTTTCCGCATTCCACTCTTTAATGGTTTTATCCCAGGAAGTTGAAAGAATGCATTTTCCATCCGAACGGTACACCGCGCTGATTACCCTATCTTCATGCCCGGAAAGGGTTCTGCGGCATTCTCCGGTTTCCGCGTCCCACTCTTTGATCGTGCCATCTACCGAAGCCGAAAGGATGAATTTTCCATCCGAACGGTACACCGCGCTGGTTACCCAATCCTGATGCCCGGAAAAGGTCCTGCGGTATTCTCCAGCTTCCGCGTCCCACTCTTTGATCGTGCCATCTACCGAAGCCGAAAGGATGCGTTTCCCATCCGAACGGTATACTGCGCTGGTTACCCTATCTTCATGCCCGGAAAGGGTCCTGCGGCATTCTCCGGTTTCCGCGTCCCACTCTTTGATCGTGCCATCTGCCGAAGCCGAAAGGATGAATTTTCCATCCGAACGGTACACCGCGCCGGTTACCCTATCTTCATGCCCGGAAAGGGTCCTGCGGCATTCTCCGGTTTCTGCGTCCCACTCTTTGATCGTGTGATCATATGAAGCGGAAAGGATGCGTTTTCCATCCGAACGATACACCGCGCTGGATACAAATTCTCTGTGCCCCTGAATCAGCACATTCTTCTCATGCAATCTTGATCCTTCAAAGTTCGCCGCTAAATATCCCCCATTACAATAATAACTGCATCTGATCCCATTCAAATTGACTCCCGATAAATCAAGGCGAGAAAAATCCTCCCCACCTAATTCTCCGCGCACCTGTTTCCATATCTCTACAATATTCCATACCGCATAACCGATGTCTTCCCCATATTTTCCCCTGCATAATTCCAGCATGCGATGCAATCGGTTTGCTTTTATGTTGTTCTTCCATCCTACTCCCGGAATGAAGTAGCTTTTAACGTGATGTTCTTCTTCGATTTCTCCCAAAAACTGCCGGTTGAAATAATTCAAAACGCGCTCTTTCAAAACCATGGCAATTTCGTTTTTCTTAAGAGCGATTTCCATTTCATTCAAAATATGAACAGCAGCAAAAAAATCTCGAAAGTTTTGATGCAAAAAACGATACGATTGGTCTTCTTCCACCAGCATATATATTTCTTTACAAAATATATTCCGCAAACGGGTCGCTCGCTTTCTTTCCTCGTTCGGCGTTCGGCAACTCCCAAGGGGAAGCTGGGCATCACGCTCCCCAAAATCAGGGAAAGTGTCGAAAAAATCCTCTTCCCCAAACCGGCTGCACCACGTATTCAAATATACTTGCACTTGTTCCCGCGTAAAATCAAACAACCCTTCTTTCTGCATCTCATAGCCGAGTGCCGGAAGTAAATGCCGGAGCAAAAACCGATAATACGTCATCTTATCTTCATTAATCCCTTCCCGGTCCCATAATCGGGCCACCTGCGCTTCCATAAAATTATATAGCAACTCCCCAGGGGATTCTATTTTATCCTTAAACTGAAAATAAGACGTCTCTTTTCTCTCTCGATCTTCGCATGACGCCGCATACAACGTTAACATCATGGGGTTTTGAATCAACTGCTTCAATCCTTTCTGTTCAGGTAAGGTCATTCCCCTATCTTTCAAATAGGTCTCCACTTTGGTATCATCCAGCGGTTGAAGCTGCGCCAGGTTCCAATTTCCCCAATTATTATCCGGCCGCATATCATAACGGCTTGTCATCACGATCTGAACCCCCTTGCCAAGCTCCAACAAAGATTTCAATTCCAAAAACATCAATCCCTGCTTTTCCACCGTGATCTCATTAAATCCATCCAGGAACAAAACTACCGCAGGCATTGGGTTACGATCAGGCTTAGACAAAGGCGTTTTAAAAAGCCTCAACAAAACAGATTCCGACTTACTGTCATTATCGAGGTAATTTTTGAGTACCTGGGTTTGAATAAAATCTTTTGTATTCAGGTTAAAATGATTATATTCATTGAGAGCAATAAACAACGGAATGGGGCTTTGGTTATTAACCAAAGGTTCTGTGGTGTAATCATTTAATAATTTTTCCCACATTCTCACCAGAGAAACGGTTTTTCCCATGCCGCCTTCACCCGTTATAACGACATGATGACACGGCCTGCCCCACAAGCGGGGCAGCATCGTAAGAATTGTCTCATCACGGATTGCTTCATCCTCATTTTTCTCGATCGCAACCGGCTGCGGAACCCATTTCTCTTTATTATTATCTTTGGATTCAGGGTGTGTAAGAATCGTATCTTCAATGTGCAGCATACGGAATCGGCCGTATTCTCCTCTTAAACCTTCATAATAATCGCGGGAACCCTGAATCAATATGTCCCGAAAAATAACCAATGGCGGTTCTCCGGTTTTATTCCCAAATTGCCATTCCATGATGGCCAGAAGCTTGTGAAATTTCTCCGGGTTTGATAAATATTGAACTTTCATTTCTTTAACAATATCAGGGAATGTATAAATGTGGTTTTCCGCATCAAAACCCTGTAAAATATCATTGAATGATTTTTTACTTTCCGGTGTCCATTTTTTTTGTTGATTGGTCAGCAAGAGAAAACGCATTCCCTTAGGATAAAACTTGGTTAATTCTTTTTTAAAGGTTTCAAGATCAGATTTAATTTTTGTTGGTTCGGTACGCGACGTAATTTGAAACGCAATGCCTGCATCGGCATCCCCCAGGTCCACTGCGGGGTGATTCATTCGTAAGACTTCCAATCGATAGGGAAAAACCGCATTCAAAAGTTCTGCGGCAATATATTCACTGTATTTGTTCTTATCCGTCGAACCGGATTGAGTATGAAGATCGACCTCATTTACCCAAATCCCAATTAATGATTCGAATCTCGAAAAATAATCGTGCATTTCCATGGGAAGAAATTATACCAGAAGCGAAACAAAATAACAAAGTTTACGATTTCGCTTAGGCGGTTTATCGGATGTTGACGCTGCTTGAATTTGATTGCATGCAACAACAATAGCCGAAAAGGCATAAAAAGTTTTGGGAGGATGTGGAAGCCTGGGAGAACATCCTCCAGTTGAACGGTAAAGTAATTATGACGCGTCAATATTGAACACTCGGGCAGATACACAGATCTGCCCCTACGGAATGAGTGCTCGGTTTGGTACCCGGTAGGGGCGAATCGATGTATTCGCCCCCTCTTCAAGCACATCTCGATGAAACGTTGAATTCTTATTGACAAATCAGCAGAAAGATTTTATATTATGGTCAGAGAAAAAAATGAAATTAACAGTGGATGACTATGAGCAAAAAATATAAATTGGGAATCAGCACCAGTTGGTTCCGAAATCGCATTCGTGAGAACTGCATATATGTGGATAAAACCCAATACATTTATGACTTAATCACCGAAGACTTTGCTTATTTTTTATCCCGCCCTCGCCGTTTTGGGAAATCCCTTCTGATTTCCACACTCAAGGAAATCTTCAGCGGAAGCAAGGAGTTATTCAAGGATTGCTGGATTTACGATCAAATCGATTGGGAAACATATACGGTCATTCATCTCGATTTTATCGACGTTGATTTTAAATCGATCGGTTTGGAGCGGGCGCTTCATCATGCTCTGGATTCTTTGGCCGAGCAATTCAATATTAAACTATCGAAGGAAACCATTAAAGAAAGATTTCTTGAATTGATCAAAATATTATCCAAAGACAAACCGGTTGTGATCCTGATCGATGAATATGATAAACCTGTCACCGAATACATTGACGAAATCCCGGAAGCAGAAAAAAACCGGGATATCTTAAAGAGCTTCTACTCCATCCTGAAATCTCAGGATCAAAATATTCGGTTTCTGCTGATCACCGGTGTATCCAAATTCAGTAAAGTTTCGATCTTCAGTGATTTGAATCATCTGAATGATATCACGATTCATCCTCGGTATTCCAAAATGCTGGGGTATACGGAAGAAGAAATTGGTCATTATTTTTCCGATTACATCACCGAATGGGAAAATCAAACCCAAAAGGACCGGGCCATTTTGTTTGAAAATTTGAAAACGTATTACAACGGGTATTCATGGGATGGAAAAAATTTTGTTTATAATCCGTTTTCCATACTTAATTTTTTCAGTAGTCATCTTCTTAGAAATTATTGGTTTTCCTCAGGTTCCCCGACTTTTCTGGTGAACAAGCTGAAGAATACCGATATCCTGATTGACAAATACGAATGTTTAAGTGTGAGCGATAGTTTTTTTGATAAATTCGATGTTTCATCCCTCGATATTTCCGTTCTTCTTTTCCAGACCGGTTACTTGACCATAAAAGAGATAAAGGAAGATGAATATATATTATCCTATCCCAACCGGGAAGTCAGGGAGTCTTTTCTTCAACATTTATTGGAGGCATATAGTCATAAACCCCAGTATGAAATAAGCCCGGTTACGAAAAATATTCGGGAAGCCCTTAACGAAAATAAAATCGAAGATTTTATTTCGTGCCTGAAGATACTGCTGTCCTCGATTCCTTATAATATTCAAATCGAAAACCGGGAAGCGTATTATCATTCGCTGATTTATATTGCGTTACGGTTATCCATGCTCAACGTTCAATGCGAAATTCAAACCGCCATTGGTCGAAGTGACATTGTGGTCATGACGGATCGTTATATTTATATACTTGAGCTTAAGTTGGGCAGCGCCGAAACGGCGCTTCGTCAGATTGAGGAAAAGAAATATTATTATCCTTACCTGCATCATAATAAAAAAATAATATTACTGGGTATTGGATTGAGTGAAACCGAGCGCAATATCGGGGATTGGAAGGCCAAAGAAATCGACAAAAAGAATGGGGAAAAAGGTTCCAATAAGATAAATCCATGAAAGGGAAAAGATAGAGGCAGATACGAAATCAAAGGAATCAATTGAGAAGCTCGGCAGAGTTTGGAAACATCCAGGTTAAAAAGCTTTTGCTTTTAAAAATGTTGTAATTTATTAAACATTACCTTATAATACCCTTGGAGGTAAGATGACCACGTTAACCGTAAGGATTAATGATAAAAAGGCCGAAGAATTAAAGGTTAAGGCAGAACAATATGGCACGCCGTTGGAAGATCTCTTGATTGCATCCATGGAGAACCTGCTTTCTCAGCCAAAGGGAGATTTTGAGCAAGCCATGGACTATGTGCTTTCCAAAAACCGTGAACTTTACCGCAGGCTTGCTTGATGCGGTATTTAACCTTAAACGAAATACTTACCCTACATGGCCGACTTGTTATCAGATCAGGTGGAGCATTAGGTATCCGTGATATACGCATTCTTGAAAGTTGCCTCGTTCAACCTATGGCTACCTTCGAGAAAAAAGAATTGTACCCGGATTTATTCGCAAAGGCAAGTGCATTGGCTTTTTTTCTCATATCCAATCATCCTTTTATAGATGGGAATAAACGTGTGGGGCATGCAGCGATGGAAATTCTTCTGATTCTCAACGGTTATAAAATTGAATCCGACGTCGATACACAGGAACGATTAATATTAGGCGTTGCTGATGGCAAAGTTAGCCGCTTGGACCTGGAACAATGGTTGAGAGAGCATTCGGTAAAAAAAATATAATCGAAAATACACAAGCTTCCCGGAAAATGAATACGACAGTTATGACAGCCAGGGGCCAAGTCCTGATTCCTGAAAGGATACGCGAAAAACTTCATCTCAAGAAGGGACCCGGTTATACGTAGAAGAAAGAAATAACGAAATCATTTTAAAATCAATAACTTCGGATTATGTTTCAAGCATTCCTGGAATTCTGCCAACCAAGGGAAAATTATCGAAGATGCTTCTTGAAGAACGTAAAAAGGAAAAAGAGGATTAATTCAATGAGGCAAATGATGCACATATATTTTGAGGGCACCATTAAAAATGGGTACATAAAGGTACCGGAAAAATATGCCGGATTGATCGATCAAAAAGTAATAGTGGAAATCCTTGACGAAGAAATTTTCCGCACAGAAAAAGCGGACAGGGTAAAAAATATCAAAGAGTTTCTTCAATCATGCAGCGGCATTTTAAAACATTCGCAATTACCTACCGATATCAGTTAAACAAATCAGAGATATGCGATTATCCGAAAAATATGCAATATAAGGTTTTATTTTGATACCAATATCATCCTCGATATATTCTTGAAACGCGCCCCTTTTATGGAAAACTCACAATCAGTTTTATTAGAAATAGTGTCAAGAGATTTTATTTAATCATTACAAGGAACAAAAAGGATTATAAGAATGACTGGATAAACCCTTTCCGAAAGGTTTGTATTTATTCTTTTGGGAGGTGTCGGAACCCTTTTTCAAAAGGGTTCTGACTCATCATTACATTCCTTCTTTTAGCCAACCACCGACCGGTTGACTTTTTCTCTTTTTCAGATTAACATAGGGATATGAACGAGGAAATTAATTTAAAAGAGATTCCATACGGTTTATCCGATTTTGATTTGGTTCGGAAAGACAATTATTATTATGTGGATAAAACGCGGTTTATCAAGAATATCGAAAAAAAAGGAAGGTATTTGTTTTTTATCCGCCCGCGGCGCTTTGGAAAGTCCCTCTTTCTTTCCATCATGGAAAGCTATTACGATATCGATCTCAAAGATCAATTTGACGATCTCTTTTCCGGAACCGATATTCATAAAGAACCGACATCCGAAAGAAACCAATACATGGTTCTTAAATTTAATTTCGCAATGATTGAACCTGCCCCGGCGAATGTTGAGGAAGCCTTTCTCGAAAATATCAGAGACCAGGTTATTTATTTTATTACAAAGTATCAAAAGTATCTCGATATTGACATCGACAAAGTTCAAAATAGATTCCAATCCATAAAGAGTGCTTCGATCATTATGGGAGCGCTTTTAAATTACTGTCTTGGAAAAGAGAAAAAGTTGTATGTCATCATCGATGAATACGATAATTTTGCCAATACGATTTTAACGTCATCGGGTCAACAATCCTATCATGATATCACTCATGGCGAGGGGTTTTTACGATCATTTTTTAATGTGGTCAAAGGAGGAACAACCGGAAGCAGAGCTCCCATTTCCCGTCTCTTTATGACCGGCGTTTCTCCCATTACGCTGGACGAAGTCGCTTCCGGCTTTAACATTGCCGCCAATATTTCTCTGGATTCGGATATCAACGAAATCCTGGGCCTCACGTTCGAGGAAGTCGAAACCATGGTCGACTACTACCGACAAACAGGAAAAATCCGGCATTCGACGCCCGAACTCATGGCACTGATGAGTCAATGGTATAACCATTACCGGTTCTCGA
>JBLMYT010000107.1:0-27195 GCA_050258455.1 Candidatus Omnitrophota bacterium
TATACGCCGTACTCTCACTGGGGCCGGTGGCCAGCACATAGGTGCCACCCGAGACAATCGCATAATTCCCGGGAGTAATGACTCCGGTGCCGCCGGTAAACGTGGCGGAAAATGTGACCGAAGCGCCGGCAGCAATCGTTGAGGGCGATGCCGAAAACGCGGTAATGGCCGGTGCTGCATTCACAGTGACCGTGGCATTGTAAGATACGGTGCCGCCGGGGCCCGATAAACTCAAGGTATAGGCGGTAGTCTCCGAAGGGGTGACCGAGATACTCCCGGAACCATTCCCCACGGTAACGGCAATATTTCCCGGATTCAGGGTGCCGCTCGTGGCATTGGCTGCCGTCCAGCTTAAGCTGGCACTGCATCCGACCGAAATCGCGCCGGTGCTGTTGCTCAGCGAACCGGACGGTGCCGGGATCACGGCTTCCGAAACCGCCACATCTTCGGCTGTTGTCAGTAAAGGATCGAAGGTTCCGACCGAGGTATTGGTGCTGGTAACCGAGAGTTCATTATCGAAGGTTCCGGCAATTCCGGCTGCAATCGCGGCATTGAAGGTAATGGTCAGCGTATCCCCGGAAGCGATACTGAATGTCCCCCATGATGGGGCCTGATCGCCGGACGACGGGTCATTGGTGGCGGTTCGGGTGCCTCCGGTAATGGACGCGGTGCTGCTGTAGGTAAAACCCGACGGCAAGGTGTCGGTCACCACAACGCCGGTAGCAGTGGCCGAATGGGTGTTTTCCACTTCAATCACATACACCGCGGTTCCCCCTTGACCGACCGAAGGCGTGGTGGTGTGTTTACGGATGTGTAATCCGCCCACGCCGGTGGTTACGGACGCAGAGAGGGGGTTGACTGCCGTTGCGGAAATCGCTGCCGAATTGGTTAAACTTCCGGCAGCGCCGGGAAAAAGGATGACTTGCACCAATCCCGACGCATTGACCGGCAGAGAACCGATCGTCCAGGTGACGGTTCCGGGACCTGGCGCATAAACGCCGCCGCCGGTCGAAGAAACGTAAATGGCTCCGCCCGGCAGGGTGTCCACGAGCGTGGCACCTGCGGCATCCGCGGAACCGGTATTCGAATATTGCAAGGTGTAGGTTAAACTTCCGGTCACCGAGTCGCCATCGGTCACATTGGCCGCGCTGTCGATAGTCAGCGTTGAGCCGCTGATGGCCGTAATCTGTCGGTTCTGGCCCGCCACGCGAATGTACTGATTCACCACAAACGGCGACACATCGTCCACGCTAACCGTGGTGCCAGCGCTGGTGGCAGTGACTGCGGCTGCCGGGTAGGGACTGTTGGCCGGGCCGATCTTGGAAACCGAAAGCGTCGGTTCCGCAGCGACCACTCCGGTATCGGTTAAGGATTTGGAAGCCGCATTTGATGCCGATACCTCGGCCGTGCCGGTTAAGGTGGTGCTGCCCGAAGGCATGGAGCCTTGAACCCGGACCTGGAAGGACATGGTGCGCGTAGCCCCGCTGGGTACGGTGCCGATCCGGAAAACGGTCCGGTTTCCTGCCGAATCAAAGTTGGCCGTGTCATCGCCCGACACATCGGTTTTCGAAGCCGCTTCAACAACCAGGGACCCCGGGACATACGTGGTATACGCCGGGATACCTTCGATCACCACCACACCGAGCGCATCGGATCCGCCGGTGTTGGTGACTGTAATTTCACAGGTAATGATGTCGCCGGCCGTATAGGGACCACCCGGGCTAAAGGAATTCGTGATACTGAGGTTGGGCAGCGGGTTAATGGTTACCGCAACCGTGTTGCTGCTTCGGCTCCCCACGGTTTGGGAATCGCTCACCGTGGCTGTATTGGATAAATTGGTTTGAGTGGCCGGAAATGATCCGGCAGCCCCGGCCTTCATTTGGAGCGTCACCACGGCGGTTTCGCCCGCATCAAGCGTCCCGATATTGTAGTTGAGGGTTCCTCCGGCCACATGGTCGGCAACCGCTCCCCCGTTTAAGGTGGTGCTTCCCGGAACATAGGTGTAGTACGCCTGGACCGGAAGCACATCATTCAGCGTCACATTGGTGGCGGAACTCGTGCCTGAATTGATAACCGTCAACGTGTAGGTCACCGGATCATTGGGCTCGACCAGGCTGGGGGTCGCGCTTTGAATCACGGTAACGGCCGGCCGCAAGACCGACGTGGTGGCAGTATCGCTCACCGTTGCGGTTTCGTTACTGACCAATGCGGCCGTGTTCGTCAGGGTCGTGATCCCGCTATCCAGGGGGTTATCGATCGTTGCCGTGATGACCAGCGAACCCGATTGCCCGCCGCTGACCCGACCGGCAATTCCGGTATCCGATGAATTGACGTTAAACGTGACAGCCTGGCCGACCTGGGAGGCCGGTGCCACGGCGCCGCCGTTTAAGGTCGCGCTGGCATACGTGACCCCGGTCGGTAAGGTATCCGTGACCTGGGCACCCGAAGCCGCGGTTTGCCCGGTATTGGAGAACAGGATCGTATAGGTCAGGGTATCCCCCGGATTGGCGTTAAGGACATTGACCTGTTTATCGATGACCAGGTTGGCCGGGGGCGTGAAACAAACCGCGCCATTGGAAGTGGCACTGACCGTGCCGCCGCTGATGGGATTGGTGACCGTGCCGCCGAATTGGAAGTAAATGTCATCGGTTTTGTTCTTTTGCTGCTCGGCGCCCTCGATTACCCAAAGGAGACGGTGAGATTTGGAAAGCGCCCCCGACAGGGCCACCGTAAAGGATTGCATCCCTTTCGAACTTCCGCCCAGAGCCACGGTATTGGTTCCGAGCTGGGTTTTGGCCCCGGTTGTCGAATCGTAATCGTATACCGTGACTTTGACATCCAGCGCGTTTCCATTGGCGCGGTCCACCCAATACGTGGTCGTGAGGTTTCCGGAAAAATCAATGGCATTGGCTGTGGTGGGGGAATAAAAACGGGTAATTTCCGTAAACGGAACCGGTGTGGCCGGAAACGAGGGTAAGGTGGCATGCAGATTGGTTCCGGCGCCGGTCGGTGCCGTGGTCGTGGCCAGGTATTGAACGCCATCCACGCCCATGTCTTCCGTGGTGTTGCTGAAGTAGTACGTATTGCATTGATTGTCGGTCTGGTTGACACCCAGCCAAAAGGAATTGGTGACCGAGTCAACGCCGCTGGCTGAAATCGACGCTGTATTCACAATGGGATTATCCCCGGCATAACCCGCCGGAACATGGAGCGTGACCGTGACCGAACCCGAAGCATTGGCGGCCAGGTCGGCCAGGTTCCAGGTCACTGTCCCGGCATTGTGGGTGCCGCCGCCCGTGGCAGAGACAAAGCTCAAACCGCTGGGCACCGCATCCGTTAAGGTTAAGGACGTTGCCGTCGCATTACCGGTATTAAAATAGGAAATCGTAAACGTGACATTGTTATTTTCCGCAATCGTTGCCGAAGTCGCTGATTTCTGCAAGGAAAGGGTCGGGCGGGGGGCGCTCACATAGGCACTGGCTGAAGCCGAAGCTGTTAGCGCTTCGTTGGATTCGAGTGTGGCTGTGTTGACCACCGGAATCGTTGCGTCGGAAGGAAAGGGATCGTCCACATTCACGGTCACGGTCACCGACCCGGATTCGCCGGCTGCCAGATCGCCGATCGACCAGCTCACGGTTTGGGTTCCGGCCGTGTACGTTCCGCCGCCGGTATTGGAATCATAGGTCACGCCATCGGGTAACGGGTTGGAAATCACCGCGCCCGTGATATTCACCGGGGACGTATTGGCATAAGTGATCGTATAGGTGAGGGTTCCGCCCGGAGAAACCGAGGCGGCCGAAACGCTCATATTCAGGGATAATTGCGGCGAACCCACCGAAACCGGCGTGGGGTCTGTGTCCAGGGTTCCGACCGAGGTCACCGCCGATGCCGTGTCCGTATATGTGCCGGCTGTGTTGGAAGCATTGGCGGTAAAGATCAGGGTTCGGCTGGCGCCTGCGGGGATACTGGCAGGAGGAAAGGTCCAGGTAATGGCACCGCTGTCTCCGACGCCCGGCGTACCGGACGGGGCTCCCAGCGTGCCGCCTCCGGTCGATTGATAGGTAAATCCTGCGGGTAAGGTATCGGTAATGCTGGAAACCGTAATCGGAGCGCCGCTCGTGTTGGTGACCGTGACGGTAAATGTGACCGCAGCTCCCGGAAGCACGGGTGCCGACGCATCGCTGGTCACAACGGCATACGAAGGCGGTGCGCCGCATGTATTGGTAAATAGGGTAAATATCTGACCGGTGTTGGTCGGATTGGCGTAATTGGGCGGGGTGGAACCGATGCTGCCAATATCTGCCGGGTCCATCCAGCTCCAGGTCACATTGCCCTGCCCATCCGTGGCTTTGGCGCCGATCAGGTAGCGTCCCTGGGCCAGGGACGTACTCTCCCAACTTGCCGTCCAGGTACCGATCGGGTTATTGGTCGTTGAACCGGCACCAATGAGGGTCCAGGTGCTGCCGTCATTGGCCAGGCCGTCCCCATCGGCATCCGCATAATAATAAAATTGAACCGAAGAAACAGTGGTTACCGCGTTTCCGGCAACGATATCAACCGCATCGTTGACCGTTGCCGTGAGGGTAGCGGGGTGGCATCCGGAGACGGTCACCGAGGCCACAATCGGTTGAGGAAGGCTATCGCCTCCGGCGGGGGTGATGGTATCGCCATAAGGGGCAGGTTTGACCGGGTCACCGATGTAAACGAGATCTCCCAGAGTGACCACGTCTTTTTGAAAGGGATTTTGCAAACTGTTGGCCGTGGCAAAGAGGAAAGACATGGATGTGTTTTGGGTAAGCGCGGGTCCGCCGACGCCGGTGGCATCCAGCATGGAGAGCGGAATCTGGTAATCGGTAATGTATTCGGTGCATCCCCCCACCGTGACATTTCGGCAACGCGTCATCCCATAGTCCCAGACGGTTTCCGCGCTGCCATTGGCCCAGGTGGTATTGGGCGTATTGGTGTTATGAAAATTCAGGATCGAGCCGCCGCTGGCGTTGACAAACGCCGTTGGAAATTGGTTGACCAGGTAAATTCCCGAGCCGATGGTCGCGTAATCCAGGGAGTTACTTTGATTGGCACTGTAGATAATCGACAGACGGTCGACCGGAGTGGACGGTCCGCCGGTGCTGCCGTCCAATTGCATGGCGAATTCGCGGTAACCGTCGCCATCGATGTCAATGAGAACCGACCATTGGGCCGAACGCCAGGGATCGGTGGTGGCGGCGGCGCCGGCGCTTGGTCCGGTTGCGTAAGTACAGGGAATCGCCGACAGTCGAAACCGGAAGTAAAGCACTTGCTTGACCGGATTAAAGTACCAGTAGACACTGGGAAGCGTTTTATCCGGGCAATTGGAGGTGACGCTCACGTAATTTTGGGGGGAAGTGCCTCCGTTGCTCGGATCGGCAACGGCCGGGTCGGCCAGTGCGGAGCCTTTGGCGGTATAGGAATGCCAGTCGCCTTCTGCCGGCCATGAAGCCGGGGTAATATCGGCAGCTTGACTGCCCCATACGGGCCAGTCTCCCGGATCGGGCCAAACCGATCCTGAAACCGGGTTGACCAGGATGATGAAAAGCAATAAAATTGCTGATAATAAGTAACAAATTCCGGAACGCGAGATGAATCCCGACGGATTCATTGGACCTGGGTTTTCTTCTTTTTTCATTTAGACCTCTGCCTTTGATCGTGAATGGTGAGTGAATTTATTCTGAGTTGATGGAATCAACCAATAAATTGAGTAAAATAAAAGTCTCATATCAGCCAAATATGGGGCTCCTAACCATTTTACTGATGGGGACTCTATTATAAATTAAAAATAAGGATTTTTCAATTGTTTTTTAGAATAATTTCATGGTTTCATGGTACTTGAAATTTTCCCACATCTGTGTTATTTAGTAACTTTAAATATGGTAACATCGAATCGGTTAATTTCTGATATTTATAAATGAAGAATTCATTCCTGATCAATTATTTTAAGGCTAAATACGTAAAAAAAAGTCCGTTTAAGGGCATAGAAAAAACGCCTCCGGATGATGTTGGGAAAAATAACATCATCAACGTAAATAGCGTCGATGTTCCCATTCCCCCCAATCGGGATGAACCGGATGTTCCCCCGGAACGAGTGGAATGGGAATCGATCGAAGGGATTCGAACGACCACGGATTATATTCATCTGGCCGAAGCAATGATCGTGGATTTAAAGGATGAGCGCACCGCCCGGTATTTATATCAACGGGCCGAAGAACGCGCCGATCAATGGGATGAGTATTTGAAATTGGCAGAATCGGTATACGATTATTTGATGGATCGCGTTTATGCGAAAAGAATCATCGATAAAATTGTTGAACCCAATTATTTACGCAGTCATCGTCCCGATGTTAAAAGCGCTTTAAAACTGGCTGAATTTATCAGCCTGAATTTAAAATATGAAGACTGGGCCAAGAAAATCTATAAGATAGCCATAAAATTGATCAAAGAACCGGTCGATTTGATTCCAATCGCGGAATCCGAGGCGATTTATCTCACCGATCGAGGGGAAGCCATCTCGTTATACAAAACAACCCAGAATATAATGTTTTACAACCATAAACTGATCCAATTGGCTCAATCCATTTTAAAATATTTGAACGATACCGAATGGGCAAAAACCTTATACGGGAGATTAGAAGAATTCACCTATAAATCAGCCGATTGTATTGCGCTGGCTGAATCCATCCTCGACACCTTCAATGACAGGGAATGGGCGAAACGCATATACCAAAAAGCCATATTTTACACGTACCATTTTAACGATCGTATTCATCTGGGCGAATCGATTGCCGGCAAGTTGAAGGAAACGAATTGGGCCGGTCAAATCTATCATGGCGCCGATATCTGCGCCAAAACCCAAAAAGATTGGTTGAAATTGGCCATATCCGTTCGAACCTATTTGAAGGATGAAACATACGCCAAACAGGCGTTCATGAAGGCGGAAAAAATCGGAAACCTTAGTTTCGCCTCTTATAAACGTCTGGCAATTACCATATCCAATTATATTGACGATCCATCATTCCTCAAAGAACTGTATGGGCGAGTTGAAGAACGGGTTACCACCTTTAGCGGTTTTATCGAACTGGCCAATCTGGTATCCATCTATTTATTCGATCAGGAATTGCTGAAACATTTGTATTCGGAAGCCGGGGGTAAAATCAGATCGATTACCGATTTTAATAAATTATCCCAGGCCATTTCACGTCATCTTTCCGATAAGGCGTTTGAAGAAACATTGGTTATGGACCTCCTCAAAACGAACAAAATTAAGTTACATTATCTGACCCATGCGGCATTGAGCCCGTCGGTGGAAGAGACGTGTCGGAAAATCAGCATCCGATTTTTGACCCGCAAGGAATTGATCGATAAATTCGCCGAATGTTTGGAAATGATCGAAAAGCTGCCCCCCGGCGAGCAATTGAAGGTCCTGAAAGCTTTTTTTTCGTCGCATAAAATGAACAAAAATATCGGCCCCCTATACTACCGCGCGGTCCCCTTGCTCGCACCGCTCGATCGATTCGAAGCCATAGCGGCCTATCTCGAATATTACCGATCCGGTATTATCGAGAGGGGGAAGGGAAGACCCTTACCGCCCGGATTAAAGAAGAAATTATTCGGAAATAATAGATATTCCAGCGAATTCCTTCAAATCATCGACAAATTGAAGACGAGTCACAGCGTCGAGCAGGCACTGGAAAAGGCCAAACAAGTATTCGCTCCCCCCCAAAAGAACATTCGGTTGGACCGGGAAAAGATTTCCGATATTCACGTGCAGCATGCCGATACGGTTAAGAAACTAACCGGTGTGCTTTCGGATGAAACAGAGAGCGGCGCCCGCCCGCGCCATCCGGTTGAGCCGCAAAATTTACCGGCACTCACCCTGGAAAGTGTTTTTATGCCGCCCCCCAATGAAGGAACTCTCCCGGTCGTATCATTGACGCCGATCCAGGAGGCGTTGCTCAAACTGTTTGTGGAAAACGGGTTTATGTTATCCCCGGATACCGTTTCAAGGTTTGCGAGAACGCACAACGTCTTTAAACATCGGCTCCTCGACAGCATCGAAGAAATTTTCGCCGCGCATTTCGATGATATCCTGATCGAAGAAACCGAACAGCATTATGTCCTGAACGGCAATTATCGGAACAAACTTTTTGACCTTCTAAAAATTCCAGGAGAAACGAAAATTTAAACATCGAGGTAACACATGATTGAACATATGAAACCGAAAGACGCATCCGTCATTATTAATTCATTGATGGCCGGCGTGGTCCCCAAAGAGGGCATCCAATACATGACGGTCGGCCGGTCCAAAGAAATCGCGGCCATGTTAAAAAGCATCGAGGACGTCAAACGCGGGCAAAGCATGGTCAAATTCTGGATCGGCGAATTTGGCAGCGGCAAAAGCTTTATGCTGCATTTACTCCGATTGGTGGCGTTGAAACAGAAATTTGTCACGGCTTCCGTTGACTTTACACCGGAACGACGCTTATACGCCAATGACCGGAAAGCCGTGGCCTCCTATTCCACGTTAATGGATAACCTTTGTATCCAAACCAAACCGGACGGCGGCGCACTGGAGACGCTTCTGGAAAAATGGATCGAACAGGTGATGCTGCAAACCGCGCAGGAAGGGGATATCCCGTTCGACCAATTAAAAAATAAGAAAAATTTGGACCGGGTCAAGGCCAACATCATGAAAACCGTCGATGAAATCACCGGGGTCGGCGGCTTTGACCTGGGATGGGTGATCGTGAAATACGTGGAAGGCTACATGAACCATGATGACCTGGTTTGCAAACATGCGCTCAAATGGCTCAAAGGAGAATATACCACCAAAACCGAAGCCCGGCAGGATCTGGGCGTTCGATCCATCATCGATGATCAGAATTATTACGATATGCTGAAAAACTTTACCCGCTTTGTGACTGACATCGGTTACAGCGGCCTCATGATCAACTTCGACGAGGCCGATAACCTCTATAAAATCTCCTTTCCCCAAATCCGGGAAAAAAATTATGAGAAAATTCTCAGCATTTACAACGATTGTTTTCAGGGAAAAATGGAACATCTATTCATTAATTTTGCCGGGTCCGGAGAATTTCTGGAAAACGAACGCCGGGGATTATTCTCCTACCGCGCCTTGAAAACCCGACTCGAGGCCAACCCTTTCGAAACAGCGGAAATCAGAGATTTCTCCCAACCCGTGATCCGAATCTTACCCCTGGACCATGATGAAATCTTTGTCCTCCTGCAAAAGTTACGGGTCATCTTCGATTTTCATCATGCGATGGAATCCAGGATCGATGAGACCGATATTCACCATTTCATGGAAGCGGTCTACAATAAACCGGGTGCCCGCGAATTCCTTACCCCCCGGGAAGTGATCAAAGATTTCCTCCATATTCTGAGCATATTAAGGCAGAATCCCGGACTTGAAAAAGATCGATTATTTAAATCCCAACAAACGGCAGACGGGGCCTTCGCCGTTTCGGAGGTGGCAGAACTCTAATGCCCTTCGATCTCCTCTCCTATCCCGTGAAACGGTATATCCGGGAAAAGAAATGGGAAAGTTTCCGCCCGATCCAGGCCGCAGCCATTACCCGAATCATCACCACCCGGGACCATTACATCCTTGCCTCCAAAACCGCCAGCGGAAAAACCGAAGCCGCGTTCTTACCCGCGTTATCCCTGGTTAAAAAAGAACCCGGCGTTCAAATCCTCTACGTTTCACCGCTCATTGCCCTGATCAACGATCAATTCCGCCGCATCGACGAGCTATGCCGCCATATGGCGATTGCCATTACCCGCTGGCATGGCGACGTCAACCGTACCCTTAAGAAAAAATTACTGGACGCCCCGGATGGCATTCTATTGATTACCCCCGAATCCATTGAATCCCTATTTATCAATCATCCGGCCGACATTCCGCGTTTATTCTCCAATTTGAAATTCATTATTATCGATGAGATTCACAGTTTTCTCGGAACCGGGAGGGGGTGCCAATTGCAATCGCTGCTGCACCGGATCACGCGGGTCGGACGTTCGATACGTTTTATCGGGCTTTCCGCAACATTGGGCGATTTCGAAGCGGCGCGGGGCTTCTTCGGGGAGCAGGAAAAGACCCACATTTTGGTCGATCGCTCCCGACACGAGGTTTGCGCGCATTTCAAATACGTCGAATCCAGAGGGGACGAATTGCCGGAGGCACTCATCAAGGATTTATATATGGAAACCCAGAACCGAAAGTCTCTTATTTTTCCCAATACCCGAGGAAGGGTGGAAGAAATCGCGATCCGATTAAAGGAATTAGCCAAGGAACGAAATGGCGATCATGTTTATTTCTCACACCATTCGTCGGTCGGTCGGGAATTAAGGGAATACGTCGAGCATTTTGCCAGGAATAATTGCGGGAGCGACTTCTCCATTGTGTGTACCTCGACCCTTGAAATGGGGATCGACATTGGAACCGTGGACCGGGTTATCCAGGTCGATTCCACGTATTCGATTTCCTCCCTGGTTCACCGGTTCGGTCGAAGTGGGCGGAAAGGGGGAGAGAAGAGCCGGTTACTCGTGTATGCCACCGAGCCCTGGAGTCTATTGCAGGCGTTGGCTTGTTTCGCCCTTTATCAAGAAGGGTTCATTGAGCCGGTCACCGGGTCCGGTTACCCGGCGGACATCCTTTTTCACCAGATCCTTTCGCTTCTCAAAGAAACATCGGGGGAGGATCGGGGCGGACTTCTAAAGAGGATCTCCGGTAATTATGCCTTTGCTTCGGTGCCTTCACGCGATCGAGAGCAATTGATCGATTTCATGATCGGGGCGGAATACATCGACGTCTTGGGTAAGGAATTGATATTGGGGCTTAAGGGGGAACAGATCGTCAATAGCCGTTCATTTTACAGTGTATTTAAAACAGAGCCTTCGTTAAAGGTCTACGTTAAAGACCAATATATCGGGGAGCTGATTTTTTCACCGCAGTTGCAAATCGATCGGAATATTTTTCTGGCGGCCCGAATCTGGAAGATTATCGAGATTCGCTATTCCCAAAATAAAATATATGTCGAACCCGCCCATGCCGGGGAGAAGCCCTTATTTTTCGGAACCGGCGGGCATGTCCACGGTCGCGTGAGAGAAAAGATGCTTGACATGTTGACTGATGAGTTTTTGATCGACACCCGGGTTTGTTCGAATGGTGTCTTGAACGCGACCCTGGATTTACGAAACGCGTTTGCGGCAATTCCAATCAATGATTCCGTCCATGAGCGCCCTGTGTTTAGTCGAGGAAACAGGGTGGATTTGTTTACCTTTGCCGGAACACGCATCAACAAGACGTTAAACCTTTTATTTAAAAGTCTTTTCGGGGAAAAATACGATTATGATGAAAACCGGAGTTGTTTTGATTTACCGGTTAGTGTGGAGAGTATGGCGACTCTTTTAATGGAATTGAAAGAACGCTTACCGAATTTCGAGGAAATTTTAAATGATATGTTGGCTCAAAATGAACGATTTTTCCTATTTACCAAGTGGGGGGAGTATTTACCGGTTTTGTTTAAGCGTCAGATGCTGATCCAAAATGAGTTTGACATTCCGGGAACCGCGCGTTTTTTGGATGGCCTGGTTTTCAAGACGGGGTGAATGGAAAAGGATCCCTAAACCCAGACGGCAAGGATCCTTTTATCTTCCAGTTCGATTGTTTCCACTGTCCCGGTTTGACCGCTTTCTCTTCTCAGATCGTAAATCAATAAATAACCGGTCTTTTCCCTTTGCCGGTCCAGGTAATCGCCTAACTGGCGAATGCCCGCTTGATGATACGCATCTCCCCGCCATATTTTTAATTCAATGATGTATTTTCGATTATCGAATGTTACGACAACATCCAACCGCTTCTCTTCCGATACTTGAACTTCTTTAAAATCAAACCCCCTTCCATTAATAATCGGACGAATAAACGCCAGAAATAACAGTCTGCCGTTACGCTCAATAAAGTCCACATCCTTTTTACTGTAATTTTCGTTCATAAAATCCCGGTATTTCAAAAAGATCTTTTGAATATCCAATTTTCCTTTTTCATCGATATAATTGCCGGTGAAATTTCGGATCTGCGATCCGGCGGAGATCTCGACGGCAGACGCCATGTAATTATAAATGCGTTGCTCATAAATCCGGTTATGAACCCGAGTCCGGCCATTCTCTTCTTTTAAGATACCATAAAGGGAACCCAAATGAATGACCGGGGAATCCGGGTTATAGTCAAACGTGCTGCCTTCCATGACCAGGTTAAAAATAAACTGATAAAGATCCGCATGATTTTCCAGATGGGTGATCAGACTTTCGAAATTGGTATTGGTTTGCTTCAGCGTGATTTGAACGGCTCTTTCCAGATCTTCCGGTTTCCATTCTTTTGGTTTTCTCTCTCCCACGACCTCTTCATCCATAATTTTACACAAATTACTGACCAGGAACGGATACCCGGAGGTATAATAAAATAATCGTTCGGAGAAGAAAGGGATATCCAATTTGATTTGTTCTTCGGCTGCGTATTGATTTAGCATCGACGCAATTTCCTGCGGGGAAAACGACATATCCAGATTGAAATTAGCCGCGATGTTCCACGGGCTATTGTACTTGGCCTCGGCCTCGGGTCTGAGTTTAAGCTTTAAACTTTTCACATCATGGACACCGGCCAATATCACACTGTGAAACGTAAATTGTCCGTCGTC
This sequence comes from Candidatus Omnitrophota bacterium, assembly GCA_050258455.1. Classification (GTDB taxonomy): domain Bacteria; phylum Acidobacteriota; class Aminicenantia; order UBA2199; family UBA2199; genus JAKAGC01. The sequence goes on from JBLMYT010000107.1 coordinate 12,750, forward strand.
GTCTCGTTTTAGATATTTGTTACGCAGCATTCCGAGAAAATCAAGGAACAATTGATTGTCGGCGCTTTTATCGACCTCATCGATCATGAGGATTGTTTTTTTCCCTATTTTCATAACCAGCTTGCTGATCCATAACCCCAGTTTATCCATGCGATCCGGTATGGGAGCGGACTCGATAAATTTTACCAGCTCATCATTCCGAGAGGTTTCAAATAATTCTTTCAATAGATTAAAAAAGGCGTCGATAAAAAGGGCTTCGCTTTTGAAACAGGTTTCGCCGATGCCTTCAAAACTGATATTGATGGGAAAGTCGTCCGCCGAGTTTTTAAGAATTCGGTTTAACGTGTGGATCGTGGTTGTTTTTCCATATTGACGGGGACGGTTGATTACAAAGTAATCACCGTGTTCGATCATTTCCAGGATTTTTTCGGTTTTTTTTGAAATATCAACCATATAGTGTCGCTTTGGTATACAGACGCCCGTGGTATTAAACTCTTTTTTCATACTAACATTGTATGATAAGTAAGCCTGTGAAGTCAATGGGCTGACTTGAACTGCGAATGGCAAGATCATAATGTTTTAAGGTGAAATCTTAATGAAACGGCGTGGGGGAATGTTCTTTAAAACCTCACGCCGTTTTTTTTATTTAATTCTCTAATAGATATATTCGCAAATTAAAACTCACATCCGGCGTCGTATCCATGGGCGGAAACTCCTCAAAAATGGAAAACTCAAAACGCTTCAAAAACTTAACCCCCAAATACATCTGCCAGGCATCACTCAGTGACTCCATTTTAAACGGGGTACTCTTGTATTGAACACCCCCAAAAATCTTCTTGTAATCCAACCGAATCTCCGAATGAAAAATATGGTTCCTTAAATCTTCACCCACCATCCACCGCGGATCTTTAAACACCGATACATGATTCGAAAAATGAGCCGAGAAGTTCCGGGTTTTATAGAGAAAGATGATCCCTCCGGTCAGAAACGGTTGATTGCTGCTAAAACCCGGCTTCGACGCCAACGGCAACCCGATGGCCAGCCGACCATTGAGATGAAAATTCCCGGCCCGATAGATCTGCCCCAATATGCCCAGAATCAACGGCGAGGGAACCACGGCCTGCTGATCGTACGAAAAATAATTTTTGTATTGATAATTCATGATATTGGGGGGAAATTCATAACGGGCACCCTGACTCATGCGGAACAAATCATGAAAATCCATGATGAATTTATCCATGATCCCATGATACGCCACGGTATTCCGAAAATACAGTTCCAGGGTCACCGCGTCGCTCAATCCATACCCAACCCCCAATGTGCCGGTAAAGGTTTCCATGTCATTGACGGAAACCTTTTGGGAATCGAAGGTGTAAATATTGGCGTAATTGAGGTCAAGAAAAAGCCGGAACGCGTTTTTGGCAAGAGTGGGTTGATTCGGATACGGGGTGTAAACGATCGATTGAATCAGGGGGAACTCCACATCCATGGAATGGAGAAAAACGGAATTCCCGACCAGGATCATAACCGCAAGTAGAATTATTTTTTTTACTTTTACCATTTTTCCTTTCTGCATTGTGTAAGAATGAATAATCCTATAAAAATGACAAAATTATACGTGCCAAATATTGTCCTTGATTTCCAATTTCTGATCGTCCAGATAAACCGCCCGGCCGGCACCCGATGGCCTGAAATCGATGACGATATCCACATGCTGGGTGGAACGGTTTAAGATTCCCTGCTGATGATACTCATCGAGTAACGCTTTGGATTCTTCGGTCGAAGGATCATGGACGTAACAAGTGGGGTAACTGTTGCCGATGGCAATGTGCATGGTGCCGCCCACTTTTTCCACAAACAGGGGATGCTTCAAGGCGGTTTGCAGGCCGCGGTTCATGCCGAACGCAACTTCGCCGATGCGATGCGAACCGGGATCGGTTTCGATAATCTTCTTCAAGACATCGGGTTCTTTTTCCGCTTCGTATTCCATGATCATTCCATTGCGAATCTTGAGGTAAATGCCCTGAATGGTCACCCCACTATCGAACACCGGAAGATCGACATACACTTCGCCGTTCACCCGGTTGGCATTGGGCGAGGTATATACTTCACCGTCCGGAAAATTCCGCTCCCCGATACAACAAATCGCGTGCCGGTTTTCAATATCCAGGACGAGTTCCAACAGCTTTCCGGTTTTGGGATGCTGCGTCTGAATCCGCACGGTTTTGGATTTTTCCATGAGTTGGGCCAACGGCTCCTCGATGGTGCTTAATTCTTTGTGGTCGGTGGTGGAGGCTTTCACCACAATATCCGTATACTGCTCGAGGGACATGCCTTCCATGTCGGCAAAGGCTTGCGTGGGAAACAGGGTCAATAACCATTTTTTGGACATTCGGATATTGCGAAACGGCCCATCCGCCCGTACCAGTTCCATGCCGGTGTCTTCGGGAAGATTGGCGAATAACGACGGATTTTCTGCGCCTAAAACTTCAATATATTTGTTCATGGCTTCGTAGCGCAGGCGGTTCCATTCCGGGACGCGGCGAATCTGATCCATGGTACCAAACCGGGCAATGGATGCGCCCCACACCTGACCGCGGTTGTTGTCCGGGGCCACCATATTGATATCGGCCACAGCACCGGCAGCAAAAATCTTATCCTGGAGTATCGACATCAACGGCCATGCAATATGTTCCCCTTTGATCATGACCACATCCTCCGACTTGATACCGCCAAGGGAATGGTTTAAAAGAAAATCCGCCCATGTTTCAAGATCTTTCTGACTGATAGTTGCATTCATGCGTTTCTCCTGTATATAAAATTAATTAAGTGTGGCTTTTTCAACGGCTTTGAGCTCAGGATCGGGAATCCTCAATTCGGTAACGGCTGATCCGATCGTGGCAAAAACGGCAAAAATAAAGATATACCATGCCTCCCGCAACAGAAAATCCTTCATGACACCGATTCCATGCTGAAGCAAGAGCGTGGAAACAATGGGGTAAAGGATTCCGGTCCCAACGCCCCAGAGGGCAGCCGATGCCATGCGGCGGGAAAAGGCGGCACCGCCGGCTCCCCGGGTCATTCCCACGGAACCGACCAGGATCAAGAGGATCGCCATCCACCAGTTTTCATTCAAACCGGGAATCCCACCGGAAATCCGGAGGTAAAACCCATCGAATGCGCTCAGCAGACCGGCAACCCCGATGGCATAAAGACCGATATGCCAGTACCGGGCGTTTTGGTTTTCCCGAATTCGGGCCCATACCTTCATCCGGCGGCGAATGGTGAGCGGCCAGTTGTAGAATAACCGGTAGACCCAATGTTCCAGAAGCGCGCCTCGTTCACCAAAGACGGGAACCGAATGAACGATTTCTGTGGCCCAATGACCGGCCATAAAACGCGCCAACTCCGGATAGCGGTAGGTCATCTGGATGGGAAATGCCAGGTAACCGATGTATTTAAAAAAGCTCAGAAACAGCGCGATGTTGTAATCGCGGAAATTGCGTTCTTTAATCATCAGGTAAACGACGTACAATCCCCGCGCCAGCGAACCGGGTGACACCGGGGTAATCTGAAAGAAGACCAGAATCGCAGCCACCGCAGCCGTGGCCTGGGCATAGGAGAGTCCCGGGTGCGTTTTGACGTACCACCAACTGACAATAATCGACACAATGTGCGTGGTCGGCATCAACAGAATATGCACGGCCAGGCTTTTCAAGTATTTCTGAATATACGGTTCTTTTAACTGCTTGTCGATGATGGCCGCATCCTGATCGTTCAGGATCCGCTTGGCCTTTCCCTGATGGACCATATCCCGCAACCATTGTTCCCGCATCGGCGCGCTGAAATACAACTGAAACGGTTTGACAAAGAGATTATGCAACCGTTCTTTCAAATAACTGCCGTCGGTAAGCGCCCGGTGGAGTCCCAGGGGCAGGAGGGACAAGAGAAAATGCATCATGAACCGGGGAACCGAGCATGCGATTTTTTGGGCTTTGGCCGCGGTGACGCGTCCTTCCCGGTACCATTTATAGGCTTTTTCCGCGCACCGGGCTTTGCCGGATCGGCGGAGATAGTTCCAGGAGGTTAAGGTATGTTTATAGTGCTGTCGCAAATCGGGGCGTCCCCAGAGGTTTCGAAGAAACCCGCCGAGAATGGGGATGGCTCCTAAAAAGCCGAATAAAAGCGTTTTGGCTGTACTTTTTTTTAATTTCTCTTCGGTTGGATCATCGATTTTATTTTTGATTCGCCATCCGGTGCGGGCACTGGAAAGAATCGTGGACCATAATTTTTTGCTGTAGAGGAGGCGAAACCCGTTATGGGTGATATCGGGAATCGAATCGCGGTAAATGCGTTCGCAGGTTTTCAGTTCATCGAGCATGGGAAGGAGATCGGCGAATTCCGAATGGTGGGCGTTGATAAAGGCTTCCAGACGGTTGAGGTTTCCCCGGTCGAATTGCACGAGGCTTCCCCGTGCCATGCCTTTGACGATCAATTTGACGTCTCCGGGGCTCATGGGAAGAAACGGGAGAAGGGCGAGGCCTGCTCGAAAATCCACGGCAATCAGTCCGCTGGTGGGATCGGTTTCGGTTTCGAGGCGTTTGAGGCAATTGGGTTGGCTTTTGCAGGTGGACCATTCGTATTGGCGGGCGAATTCGTGCGCGCCCATGTCGTGGAGGAGGGTGACAAAGTCTTCCATAAATGTGCGTTTGGCCCGGTATTCGGGGGAACCCAATAATTGGGGGTTCACTTTTTTCTTCCGGATAAAACGGGTTAAAGCATCCAGGCGGTCGTCCACTTCCAGGGCCCAGGTGCGGCCGTTGACCCAGTCGCTGATTTCGCCGCAACTGCCCAGGGTGGAATCGATAAACGTGGCATGGATATCGTTAACGGCTTGTTCGTCGCCGAAGCGGATTTTGGCGCCGCGGCGGATGAATTTTTGCCATATTGCGCCGGCGCGGGCTGCCGCCGGATTGACCTGGAGTTGAAATGGTCCCTGAAACCCGATGCGGTAAATGACGTTTCGGAAGAGTTTCGAAAAACCGGAAGGTGGGATGAGGATTTTCATCGCATAAGAGCGGTCTTTTTCCAGAGGGAACTTCACAGGCGTGACGTTATTGACATTATCGTCGCCGATGGGTTCGATGTCGCATACATGGATTTTATAAACCTGGCCGGCGAATCCGCCGCCCACGAATTTTTCGATTTCAACCGTGACGCGGCTGCGAACCGGTGTGGCGATTCCAGTGACCTCATAGGTTAGTCGGGTACCGGCGTCGTAATGTCCGGTGCGCATGGGGCGGAATAATTTTTGTTCCCGGAATTTTTCTTTGAATTGATTACATAAATTTACATCGTATGTTGTTCCTGATGACATGTTTTATTTTTCCTTATTTTTACATTAAAATCAATTGTATCTAAAAATTGCAGTTTATGCAATCGAAATTTCGTTGGAATTGGAGTTGACCAAAATTCCTTTTAAATTAATTATTTGATCGGATTATAATAAATTTCAATGAGCGTTCCCGTTAATGTTTAGTCAAGGTACACAAATCTATTGAAATTTTTTACTTTACGGTGTATTATTATTACATGGGAAAAGCACAACAGGTCGTCAAGAAACAGTCAGAACGAAGGGAATATGACTCTGCGTGGAAGGAAATCCTTGAGGAACACTTTGAAACATTTCTGGAATTTTTCTTCGAGGACATTCATCGGGACATTGATTTTTCCAAAGGATACGAATCCTTGAGTAAGGAATTGATCCCGATCGCACGTGGGCATAAATTGGGAAAACGGCTTGCCGATGTTCTGATAAAAGTGCATTTGAAAGACGGTTCCGATAAATTCTTTTGTGTATTCATCCACATTGAAGTTCAGGGGAAAAAAGATCCCAATTTGATGGTACGTATTTATATATACAATTATCGGATTTTCGACCGGTACAGGGATAAAGGTGTGGAAGTCGTCAGCCTTGCGATATTAACCGATGAGGACGAGAATTATCGCCCGGATGAATATACCGTAAAGCATTGGGGGTTTGAACACCGGATGAAAATACCCATTGCAAAGATAATTGATTATAAGTGCAAGCAAGAATTGATCGAAAAATTGGAGACCTCGACCAACCCAATGGCGATGGTTGTGAAGGCGCAGTTACGGAGTTACGAAGCCAAACGGGGAAGCGGAGATGAGAAGTATCGTATAAAATACGATTTGCTTCGTCAATGTATTGGTCGGGGTTATACGCGTAAGCAGACAGCAAGTCTATTAAAATTTATCGATTGGCTCATCATGTTACCGGAAGGACTTGATGAACAATTAACCCAAGAGATTAGTAAGTTAGAGGAGGGCCCTAAAATGAGGTATGTAACCAGTTTTGAAAGAGTAGGACGAAGAAGAGGAATAGAGGAAGGATTAAAAACGGCAGCAATTCGAATGATAAATAACGGCGTTTCGCCAAAAGAAATTGTTTTATACACTGGCCTCACTGAAGAAGAGGTAAGAAGTCTTATGCCTGTAGAGGAATCATCGAAGAATTCTTCCTCCTCGGTTTCTCCTGTTACCCATAACCATATTTGAGCGTTTGCTTATCATAAAAGAGGAACCTTTTGATACCTTTAACCGGCTGTTGGCCACCGGCAACCAATTGGAGGAGGGCCCTAAAATGAGGTATGTGACCAGTTTTGAACGAGTAGGACGAAGAAAAGGAATAAAAGAAGGAGTCAGAGAGGGAATCAGAAAGGCGAAGATTGAAGTAGCAATACGGAGGATAAATTCAGGAATTACTATAGAAAATATTGTCAATATAACCGGCCTCACTGAAGAAGAGGTAAGAAGCCTTATGCTTGGAGAAAATTTATCGGAGCATTCTTCTTCCTCGGCTTCTCCTGTCACCCATAACCATACTTACTGTGCATTTCATTTCAATTGCTTAACTTTATCGTTTTTCTGTCTTGACAATTGGGTCCACTTTAACTCATACTTGAATTAATTGTTGAACCAAATTATAATAGAATAAATAAAAACAAGGAATCTATATCAATGGATAAAACTGAAGTTATCGAAAAGCTAAAGGGATATACCGAACGTATTAAAAAATATTTTGCAATACGAATGGTAATTCTTTTCGGCTCCTATTCGAAAAATACGGCAAGAGAAGACAGCGACATCGATGTCGCTGTCGTATTGGACCGATTTCCCAAAGATATCCTTTCCGCAGAGGTGGAATTGTTCAAATTAAGGCGACAAATCGATTCCAGAATAGAACCTGTTTTATTTGAGATCGGACAACAAGACCCATCGGGATTTCTTCAGGAAATTCTCCAAACAGGAGATATCATTTATCAGGGTTAAAACGCCCTCTGATTATATTCTATCGACCATTCCCTCTAACGAATTTCAACCGGAACGTCAAGCGTCTGATTGGCTTTTACCGTAAAAAACCTCATTCGACACAACGCGCAACCATCCGGCTTTCGCTTCCCGGTGACCAGCAGATAACTTCCGGCCGGAATTTCCAGCGGCGTTTGAAAATCGGTTATTCTTTTCCCTTCCTCAACTCCCAATGTGTGATAACTGCCATTCGAAAACCGCGCCAGGGTGAAATGTTTGGAATACTGCGGGACCGTTTTATTGTCTCTGGAGACCCCATATTTGAATTGGATATACCCTCTTCCGTTGACGATCGGTTCCTCCGTTTCGAAATAAATACGCTTCCAGGTCCCATTTTCCGCGTATTGAGGCACTCGGGTGACCGGTTCTAAACGGGACGGTATACCGAAACTTCGACAAACCGCCACAAAAAAGATATCGCGGGAAACGGCATCCGAAACCCTGAGACGAAATACCCCCGCGGGCGTAATGGGAATCCGATAATAATTGGATTCATGATCGATTCGAATATTATTCCGAATCCATTGCGCAATCACTCTCGGATTTCGGCGCGACCGTTTGATAAAATCGGCATTAAAACCTTCATGAAGCACCGGTTTGTAATCGGTCAGGCATTCATCGGCAATTCGGGGATTCAATATATATTGGGTAAAATAATTTCGTCGGGTTCCCGTCAAATTACCGCTGTATGTGAAGGAATACTTGAGATGACCCAGGAGCACCGATGCGGTCGCGTCTCTCAAATCCTTTGAAGAAAGGGTCTGGAGAAAAGGAAACGCCCAGGGTTTGAGAAGCGGATCGGTTGACGTCTGAGTCAGAAAATCGGAAATCTCCTGCCAGTTTCCGCGGCTTTCCATTAAAACCTGTCGGGTTTTTACCGGATCAAGACCCAGCGTGGCAGCCAGCGTTCGGCAGCCTTTCCGATCGATAAAAGAGGCTTCATAATCTCCCCGCAATTGATCTTCCAGTTTTAAGCGATGATCATTTTCTTTTTTTCCTTCCTGAGAAACCGGGTAAGGTTCCGGTAAAATCGGGGGTTCCATATCCAGATCTTCCACGTGACGGCGTCGCGCGGTGGTGTTCAGGCAAATCACCAGATTATCGGTCGTGGGAACGGAGATTTTTTTATAACCGAATGTGTTGCCGCTGTACGCCCAGACCAGCAGATCGCCCAGTCCGGTCACCAGACTGCACATGCCGTTGGTGTCGGTTCGTTTGTGGGCAATGGGAACAAATTCCGCGGCATTGTAGACGAGGAATTGCACATCGGCCTTTGGAATGTGTTTTTGATTTTTGTCTTCAACCACAATGGAAATCTTTTTGGTTTTGGCATAATTGCCCGTGATATTGATGTCCGTATAAAACGGAGAGTCGGACAGCGTTTCTTCGGGTCCCTTGTAATCGCCGAACACATGGGTATGAATCATCATGGCGCGGCGGGCAGGTTCGGTAAACCAGGCTCGGTCCAGGTCGGGTTCCGGCTCGCAGGCGCCGAGATAGTGCCATTTGCCATCGATCCAGGCTTCGACCCAGGCATGGCTCGCATCGCCATGGACCCAGCGGGGAACCTCGCATTCCCGGGCGGGAATACCGATGGTACGAAGGGCCATGACCGTAAAAATCGATTGTTCATCCCGTTGTCCAACCGCCGTTTTGATGGTATTTAACGGCGATGACGGCCGATTGTGGCCGGCTCGATATTCGACTTTTTCATGGCACCAGTGGTTCAATTCCAGAACTGCCTCTTTCATGGACAGGTGAATGACCCGGTCCCGCAGTTCTTTAAAGTAAACATCGCGGAAGTGATCCGGGCTCTCGTCGTTGACTCGATAGGGTAAAACAAAATGGCGAAAGAGTTTTTCCGGGATGGTTTTCCCCCAGGTGAACGTGTCTTTGGCTTCAAGGGCGACACGCACGTTTTCAAGGAAAAAGTCGGCGTTATAATCCGCAAGGTCATTGAGGGGCATGTAGGCGTATAAGTACACCATGGCTTCGCGTTCCCGGGCCGGGAGACGGTCGAGCGTTTCAAACAATTCTTTTTCTCGGTTTTTGGCCAGTTCCCGGCGGAGAACGAATTGAGGTTCGACTTTCTCTCGGGTCATGACATCGTCGAATATTCCTCCCATATCACAGGAAGCAGTTAAAATCACGGAAAGGATAATGGTGATATATTGAATCGATTTGAGGCGGCTTATCCGGGTATTCATTGTACTACGTATTCTTGTCAACTCCTCGTATTCTGGATCAGGATTGCAATTAACACTACCTTTTATCATATCATAGAAAGGAGTTGGAATCAAAACCTTTCTTTAAAATGGCAGCAATTCTGCTTTTGAATTTTATCTGGTAATTCCCTGCGCATTGTTGTGGGGTTCCGATCAAAAGTTGAAGGGTGCGAACCAAAAGTTCGAGGGTATCGATCAAAAGTTGGAGAGTGCGAACCAAAAGGAACCGGAAAAGTTTAAAAGGCCGATGAAAACTCCCTACTATCGCAGCGGGCTTTCCAACCACTGATCATCGTCCGAATACGCGATGCCCTGCTCCTTTAAATACGTTTCCGCCTCTGCCGTAAACCCATTCCAGGAAAACACAAAACCAATTACCGGTGAAAGGTTAAGCCATCGATGGGGGCCAGGATTTTTCCTCATGAGAAGAACATAAAATAACATTGATATAAAACGGATTGCCTTCGGTTAATTGGCAAATCAGATACGCGGTTTCTTCAGTCACCGGCGTTTCAAAATACCGGGAATACGTTTTGTAAAGACCTTCGTCTATTAATTTAATAAACCTTCTCCAAAAGGTAATCGCCGATATTTCGTTTTTCAGGATCAAAGCCAATGCCCATGAGACGTATTTCCTTTCCCTTGCCCAGATATTTTTCATAATACGTCTTCTCTTTGATCTGTGCCAATGCTTCCGAGGCGCTTCCTATCTTGAACTCCATGATGTAGATTATTTTCCGTTTCCATCACCGCATCGATTCGTCCGAAGTTTGTCGCCAATTCCTAAAAGGTGAGTCAAAAACGATTGCCGGACTTCATGATTCGGATAAGAAAGTTCATACGTTCGGACGTCATGTTCAATGGTAACGCTCTTGATGGTCAGGTAACCGGTTTGAAAAAGTAAGGCGGAAATATCCATATTGTCGATATCGAAACTCTCAAGGATGAAATTGTCGGCCATCAGATTCTCAAATTCCAGGATATCGGCTTGTTGGTCTTTAATGAGGTGGATTAAAAACGTTGGCGTTCCAGTAGAAAACCAAAAATTTTCGAATTTTTTCTCTGTAAAAAAGTTTAAGATGGAAAACGGATTATATACAAAATCTTTCCCGTTCCATGAATACCCGTTATACCATTTCCGAATTTTGGCCAATAGCTCGCCTCTGCTGTTTCCGGTTTGAGCGGTCATTTCATTGAGATGGCGTTCGAAATAATGCTGCAATTCCGCGTCCGTGTACCCGAGAAGGGTCGCGAACTGTTCGGACAGGGTAATGTCGCGTAAATTATTGAGGTCGGAAAATACCGACACCTTCGAAAACTTTGAAACCCCGGTGATAAATACAAAGCGGAGGAACGCGTCCGAGGCTTTAATCACGCCATAGAAATTTTTTAAAACTCTCCGGATTTCCTCGGCTTTCTCGAATTCTTCCGCTTCGATGTATTCGATCATGGGTTTGTCGTATTCATCGATCAGGATGACCACTTTTTGCTTTTGCGCCATTTTCTCCAGGAGTTGTCCGAATTTCTCTTTAAAAAAGAGGTTGGCGTCGAGCTGGATATTAAAATCTGCGGCGATGCGTTCGATCTGGGTTTCCAGAGCTTTTTCCAGCATTTCAGGGTTTTTGAAACTGATTTTGGATAAATCCAGGTTGAGAACCGGATACGGGGTCCAGTCGATTTTATCGTAGATCCAGAGATCTTTGAAACGTTCTTTGTTGCCGGAGAAGATTTCGGCCAGGGTTGAAAGCAGCAGGGATTTTCCAAAGCGACGGGGCCGGGACAGGAAGTAATACTGGCCTCCTTCGGCAAAGAGGTTGTAGATATCTCTGGTTTTGTCTATGTATAAATAGTTTCCATCGATCAATTTGCTGAAGGTCTGGACACCGATAGGTAGATGTTTCATCATATCAGGATTATAGCATTGCGCAAGGGTTTTATCAACAAGGAATCGGTCATTGATTCCAGGTGTGGCCGGGTATGGATAACGCACGGGCAGACACGCGGGTCTGCCCCTACGAAAAAATAAATCCGATTATTGGTGTTGTATTAACGCGGGCCGTTCGGAGATACCGACTCTACCGATAAGGCAAATCTTCCGGTCGTTTTTCTACTTTCACCTTGAAACGCGGGAAAGAACGAAGATCATAAATAAAATTATCATCAAGGCTCAGCGCATATTTTCGATCTGAGAGTAAAACAGTTGCGATATGACAATGATCCTCATTGTTGCATCTAAGATCTTTAATTCTCTTTTTTGTAAAACATTGGCGCTGAAACTCCTTGATCTCCTCGTTCGTTTTTTTTATTAATCGGCCTTCACGAATAAATTGATTGATTATTGCCCAAATGTTAAATTTAAGTGAAGGTGGCGACGTACGGGAATATTCCCCCAGCAGTTTTTGGGATACGACCAAATACGCATTTTCCGGATTACCGGGGTTAAACGCCATCAACCATTGAATTAAAGATTTGTATTCCGGATCCATGGGGTTGGAAAAATTTTTAGCGATATTGTTATCGATGAAAATATCTTTCTTCATTAGTTTATTCATTGTCAAGCGTTTAGGGCGATATTCATAACATCCATCATATACGTTTTGAAAAAATCCTCCGGGGCATTCAGGATTTGCCCATCGGTTGTGAATTCCAGGCAATGGAACTGGGAACTCTCGCCATCATTTTTAAGAAAATAAACCTTTACATCTTCCGGTGAAATTTCTTTTTTAACGATCGCCAGCCGAAGTCTATTTAAAAGGTATTCGCTGTGAGTTTCGATGATATAATTTTTATCGGAATTTTTGACCTGCCCCACCATATAATCACCGAAATCTGCTTGAACGCTGGGATGAAGATGGATTTCAGGCTGGGCCACCAATAAGGTGGATCCCTTTCCCAATTGAAGGTCGGCGACAATGATAGGCAGAAACTGACTGATACCGAATCCCACATCCGAAAGAGATGCAAGAACGCTTTTGTTATTCACTTTAACCGCAAGGTCGAACCGTCCGCCCTCGAACCGTTTCGCACGAATATCTTCCAGGAGGGAAAGGCTTTTCATTATTTCCAGAAGTTCTTTGTATTTGTCGGGCTCATTGGTTTCCCAAAAGATAATCTGGTTAATGTAATCTTCTCCGAATTTACCTACTTTTAAATCGGTTTTGGGCGTTTCATATTGAGTTCTGTCAGGGAAAAGCCTGAATGAATTGATGAAGTTTATTTTACTTTCTAAGAAAGAAAAGGTTTCTTTTGTATAATCAATTCTTTTTTTTCGAAAATGAAGAAAATCTACATTATTGAGCTCTTCAGACATTTTAAAATTACTGAATTCCATGGTTCCGGATAACTTTCCGTCATCAATTTCAGAAAAGTCAAATTCTTTAGCAGATGCCAATTCTGAGCTATCTAAGTCGAATCGATAATGCAGAGTATACTTTTCTTTTTTTGAAATACTCAATTCAATTCGTTCACTCCCTTCTGAAATCCATTCCAGTTTTTCAAGCTCGGGGAGTTTTCGGATGTTTTCTTCTTGCCACCAGGTATTTATTCTGATTTCATATTTTTTTAATTTTAATCTACTTAATCCACCGAAGAAATTCTTTTTTCTATCATTTCCATCTTCCAGAAGCTGGAACCCTATTTTGATTTTATTTTCTTTGATTTGGCGATGGCACATCTCCTGGAAATTTCCCATAGTGACGTATTTTCCATTGGGGGCGAATTGGAAGGGGAATTCGCCGGACTGTAACGGGCCGAGTATACTATATAAGAAAGAACTTTTTCCGCTGCTGTTGGCACCGGTTAAAAGGGTTATTTTCCCCAATTCGATATCGGCAGACTTGAAACACTTGAAATTTTCAATGCGTACTCGTTGAATTCTCATGGTTATTCCTTTTTTAGGAATTATATCTGTTTTTTGTAAGAAAATCAATCTTACCGGGTTTAATTTACCGCATGGGAGTCTATCCCACCCGTAGGGGCAGATCTGCGTATCTGCCCTATTGTTCGTTCCGTTTCTCCTTCTGTAGGGGCGGTTCGCGAACCGCCCTCAACATTATTTTCTTGGCGGTGAATTATGGGTTTAATTTTCGGCATGGGAGTCTATCCACCGGTAGGGGACGATTCGCGAATCGCCCTCTTTTTCGTGTGAGGCGAAAATTGAAGAACAGGCGATGGATTTTGAAACTCATGAATGCTTGACAAATTCCGATCGGTTCCATAAAATGAAACCATGAACGAAAAACAGAACAATCACGTTAACAACAGCTATCGAAAACCAAAACGAATATTCGAAGATTCCGGAGTCGTAAACCCGGCCGAGGCCTATTTTACTTTCCTTGACCCTGTGACCAACACCAAAAACCAGGACATTCAAACCATGATCGATCGGGGCCGCTATTTCTCCATCTTCGCCCCTCGTCAGAGTGGCAAGACCACTTTCTTTAAACGATTGTGCGATCGCTTGCACCAGGACCGGACCTATATCTGTATTGTTCTAAGTTTTCAGCAATACGAAGGATTGGAGAAAAGCCAATTTTATGCAAAGATCGAAGAAGAACTCTATGAACAATTAACCAACCGGTTAACGGAGGTCGGCTGCGATAAGTGTGATACGGTTACTCAATTTCTGGAGAATTTCCATCTGACCGATCATCTGTCTTTCGGTGAACTTTTCACGGAATTAAACCGCATCCTTCAATTCAAAAAGATCGTCATCTTCATCGATGAGTTTGACGGCATCCCCCGTAGCGAGCTGGGAAATTTCCTGTCCACATTGCGGGATTTATATCAGAAATACAAAGAAGTAAAACAAAAAGCCCTCTACTCCA
>JBLMYT010000108.1:0-17569 GCA_050258455.1 Candidatus Omnitrophota bacterium
TGATCCTGGCTCAATTACGGATCTATTTTGATGATATCCTCTCCCCCTATACCAAGGGGATGATTTAGATGGTGAACAATGGGGACAAAAGACAATTTACACAAAATACTTGACACTCCCGATCACCACCGATTCAAAAAAGAGTCAACGATCGAGTCTTTTGATTCGTTGCCAATGTAAAAATTTCAGTAAGTAGCTCCGATTTCGAAGCTTTTTACTCCGATCACGGACCTTTTTACTCCGATCACGGACCTTTTTGCTCCGATTTCGAAGCTTTTTACTCCGATCACGGACCTTTTTGCTCCGATTTCGGAGCTTTTTGCTCCGATTTCGAAGCTTTTTACTCCGATTTCGAAGCTTTTTACTCCGATTTCGGAGCTTTTTGCTCCGATTTCGGAGCTTTTTGCTCCGATCATGACTCTTTTTACTCCGATGATGATGCATTTTGCTTCGATCATGACTCTTTTTGCTCCGATTACGACGCTAAATGATCCGGCAATGAATCGTTGAATAGGAAGACAACCAAGAGGAGGAAAGTCAAGGGGGTGAAAATTTTTTAAATTTGACAATAAACGCGTATTATTTTAAAATAAATAATCAATGACAATAGGCTCATACGAGGAGATATAATTTATGTATCCAATAAATAATAAAAAAACCAATGCCAAACGTTTACACTTTATTTTACTCGGCGCCCTTTCCATTCTCATAACCGGCTTTCTATCGGTCTATATTTTCTCTCAACAACCGGTCCAATATATATTAAAAATCGATAAAACCAAAAAAAACACGGACGCTCTTCTTCAACGCAAGGCGGTTAAAATCATCCATGAACAGGCTACCTGCTACCTGGGTATCGCCAATGAACAGGGTATTGCCGAATTGAATTCCCACGGTGTTTCTTCCCATATCCTGGATCAAACCGAAAACCCGGACGATCGCTATTACATGGTCTACCTCCGGGATCTGAATAATCTCAATACCTTAAAACAAAACGGAATCGCGGTTCAGGTGGAAGGCCATCACGTTTTGTTCCGCCCTTTCGATTCTCAAAACCCGCGAACGACTTTTCCCGGCTTTTTCCGAGGTATCAAACGACTCGGCGATTCAATCCTAATCGGACAACGTCCCTTTACCCCGGAACAAATATCTTCTGCCGCCAAACGCTTGCAGGTTAATTCCACGATTTCCCAAATGGTCAGTACGGTGAGTCAATCGAATATCCGAAGTAATATTCAAACGCTTCAAGACTTCGACACTCGCGACGCTACGAGTAGTGAGTGTGCCCAGGCCGGCGAATTCTTGTACAATAAATTCGCACAAGCCGGACTCCAGGTTTCCTATGATACGTTCAGTTTTGAAGGGAACACCTCACGCAATGTAATCGGATATTTAGCGGGGAAAACCAACCCGACGTCCACAATCATTATTTGCGCTCATTATGATTCCACATCTGAGGACGATAGCGACGACGCTCCAGGGGCCGATGACAACGCGAGCGGAGTTGCGGCGGTTTTGGAGGCGGCCAAAATTTTATCGAAATATTCGTTTAGTAACTCCATTAAATTTGTACTTTTTTCCGCTGAAGAATACGGTCTCTATGGGAGCGCCCATTACGCGAAAGATGCCCAAAATAGCGGGGAACACATCACAGCCGCTATTAACCTGGATATGATCGCTTACAGGGCGACGGCTTCCCAGGATGTTGATGTGATTGTGAATTCGAATTCAAGCTGGATGAAAAGTACAATGGAGGGCGCCGTTGAAAATTATACGTCCATCCCGGTACATACGACGACCGACGGTTCATACGACTACAGCGATCACTATTCGTTCTGGGAAAGGGGGTTTCCTGCGTTATTGCTGATTGAAGATTACGACGATATCAATCCTTATTATCATTCGGGTCAGGATACCATTGACACGATCGATCTCAGTTACGCGACCGAGGTGATTAAAGCGTCCCTTGCTGCAACGGCTCAATTAGCCGAACCGGTTACGAACAATGCGGTTATTAATCTGAACCGAACCCAACTGTATTTTAGCGGAACCAATTCCGGCGTGCATACAGGTTCCCAGGATGTGTGGATTAACAATAGCGGCGGAGGTTCATTAAACTGGAGCGCAACGTCCAATCGGTCATGGCTGACGCTGACGCCTGCATCCGGAACAAATAATGGCGTCATTACGGTATCGGTTAATCCCACAAGTTTAGCCGCCGGAACCTACACGGGAACTATTTCTCTTACTTCCGGCAGCGCGACCAATTCACCGCAATCGATTTCGGTTTCGTTAACAGTGAAATCCGCCTCTCAAACATCAGCACCATTCGGGGACTTTTCGACTCCGGCCAATGGCGCTACGGTTCAAAGCAGTTTTCCGGTTACGGGTTGGGCACTGGACGATATTGGCGTTCAATCTGTTAAGATTTATCGTGAACAAGGCAGTTCCCTGGTTTATATCGGTGACGCGGCATTCATCGAAGGCGCGCGCCCGGATGTTCAAACCGCATACCCCAATTACCCTCAGAACTTTAAAGCAGGATGGGGCTACATGCTGCTTTCTTATTTTCTCCCGGGTGGCGGAAATGGCGCATATAAACTGCATGCGATCGTCACGGATCTGGACGGACACAGCGTGGACCTTGGAACGAAAACCATTACGGTCGATAATGCCCATGCGGTCAAACCTTTCGGAACAATCGAAACACCGACCGAAGGCGGTACGGCTTCGGGTACAAGTTTTATCAACTGGGGATGGGCACTAACCCCCCAACCCAATCAGATCAGCACGGGCGGCTCAACAATTAATGTATATGTGGATGGTGTTTATGTCGGTCATCCACACTATAATGTATATCGAAGCGATATCGCGTCTTTATTTCCGGGTTACGCCAACAGTAACGGCGCGATTGGGTATTTTTATTTGGATACGACGGCGTATTCGAACGGGATCCATACAATTCAATGGACGGTGTCGGATAACCACGGAAACACGGACGGTATCGGCAGTCGATATTTTGTGGTTCAGAATTGATTTGCCTCCGGCCGGGTCAGAACCCTTTTGAAAAAGGGTTCCGACACCTCCCAAAACTTTTTGGTGTTGACTAAATCATCATATTATGGCATTATAACTTTAGGTGTAAGATGAGGTTAATATGCGCGTGATAAGACAAATAAGAGAACTTACCAAAGAAGCAGAAGAATTCTTGAAATTAGGCGGATCGGGTTGCTGGGAAGGAAATTTAGAAGAAATGCGCGAGACAAGAAATGAAGCTCAAATTATTTTCAAATGACCGAGACTTTGATAACATTCAAAAAAATTTCAATCTAAAAATATTTTAAGTGCTGCAAAATGGAATTTAATCTTAATCACAATCCCCTATCCCACTTCTTTAATAAACATAAAGATATGCTCCTCAAGCATAAGGATAAATTGATCTGGTTTCACAGTTTCTATGCTCTACTCATCGGCATCGGCGTGATGTGGCTGGGATCCAAAAACTTCAAATTCATTCGTTTTGCTTTTATCCAAATTCTGTTCATCTGGCTTTCGAATCTCGCCATTCCTTTAATCCACAATCATCCGAAACTCAGTTCAAAATGGAAAGAACGGATCCGCCTCGTGATTAATTACTTTAACCGCAACTTCTATCAAGGACTGCTCTTCTTCATCCTGCCCATATATTATATGAGCGCAACCATGGGTTCGAAAAATATGGTATTTATCGTTTTGGTGGCTATTTCGGCAATCCTCTCGACCATGGATATCGTGTACGATCGCTATATCTCCGTTCAAGCCATTATTTTATCATTGTTTTTCGCCTTTAACCTTTTCGCCTGCATTAATATCATGCTGCCGATCTTATGGGGAGTCAGAACCGTGCATTCGGTTCGGTTTAGTGCGATATTGGCGTTTATTGGCTTCGCCACCTTTTGTTTCCGGTTATCCCATATCGAAAACCTCAAAAAAAAGATCATCATCGGTGCAGCAGCAGTGATGTTCTTCTTTATCTCGGAATCCGGCCGTGCATTCATTCCGCCCGCACCGTTAAAACTCGATAAAACCGAGTTCGGTCAAACGATGAAAAAAAGATCGCTTGAAATCGGTTCGCTGTATTCGATTCTCCCGGAAGGAACCGCCCGGATATACTCCTTAACCTATTTAAAAGCGCCTCTAAAAATGAAAGAGAAAGTGAACATCAGTTGGTATTTAAACGGGGACCTGATTTCCTCTTCCAAGCGTTCCTATGAAATCACGGGCAAAGGAGAGAAAGGTCGTTTCAGACTGTGGTGGTGCAAATTATTAAAAAACATTCCCCCGGCTTCCACGTTGATGGTTGAAGCGGAAACTGAAGACGGACAATTGATCGGCCGCTCTTTTCTTTCCAGCAAATGACTTATCCCCCCACTTGAATTGTCGTGACAGTGTAACGACAATTCAAGTGGAGCCATTTTGATCCAAACCCAAATTCGTCAGTCAGTGACTGCCGAATTGATAACAGTCTTATTTAAAGCTTCTTGCCTGTCGAGGCAATTTCCTTTCCATTCATTTTCAGCTTATAGCATAAAATAACCAAAATAAAACAAACCAAAAGTTTTTGGAAGTCCAGAAACCTTTTTTCAAAAAGGTTTCTGGCCGCCGGAGGCGATTTCTTTTTCTTTCATTGGATATCGGAGGAAATAATAATTTTTTTTCTATAAAAAGGGGTTGACTTTCTATATCGATGTGAGTTAAATTATCATCTCAGGAAAACTGGTGATGAAAATGGAAATTAAACCGAATTTTGAAAATACTTCATTGGAAGTTTATAAGGATATTCGTTTATTGATCGATGAATCCCGACAAAATACCGCCATTGCGGTTAACATGGGATTAACAATCTTATATTGGAAAATAGGTAAACGTATCGAATCAGAAGTCCTCAGAGGGGAACGGGCAATTTATGGCGAAGATGTCTTGTCAGCATTAACTTCAAGATTGGTCCCTGAATTTGGAGATGGCTTTGGCATTAAGAATATCCGCCGAATGATCCAATTTTATAATTTATTTCCTTTTGAACAAATTGTCGTGACACTGTCACGACAATTAAGCTGGAGTCATTTTGTCGCTGTACTTCCCGTTAAAGATGCTATTGCCAGAGAATTTTATACAGAAATGTGCCGATTGGAAAAATGGAGCGTTCGAACACTCCGAAAAAAAATCGACTCGATGCTTTTTGAACGAACGGCACTTTCAGCAAAACCCAAAGAACTGGCAAAATTGGAGCTGCAACAATTACGTGAGGAGGACAAACTGACTCCTGACCTGGTTTTTCGAGATCCCTATTTTCTTGATTTTTTAGGATTAAAGGATACGTTTCTCGAGAAAGATCTTGAGACAGCTATCTTGCGTGAAATGGAATCTTTCATTCTCGAACTTGGCGCAGGATTTGCGTTTTTGGAAAGGAAAAAACGAATTATTATCGATGGCACGGATTACTATATCGATCTGTTGTTTTATCACCGAAATTTACAGAGATTAGTTGCAGTGGAATTAAAGCTAGGTGAATTTAAGCCGGAACACAAGGGGCAAATGGAGCTTTATTTACGTTATCTGGATAAATACGAAAAGCAATCTCATGAACTCCCTCCTATCGGGCTTATTCTTTGCGCAGGTAAAAAATACGAATCGGTTGAATTATTGGATTTAGAAAAAAGTGGTATAAAAGTAGCTTCTTATTGGATAACGGCATTGTCAAAGGAGTTATTGGAAAAGAAGCTGCATGAGGCTGTAAACCTGGCACGCCTACGATTAAAAAACAATATCATTGAGTAAAAAGCAAAATTGAATCTCTCCTTCCCTCCCAGCAAACGATTCATCCCCTTAAACAAATTGTCGTGACAGCGTCACGACAATTGATCGGCCGCTCTTTTCTTCCAACAAACAACTTATCCCCCTCTTGAATTGTCGTGACAGTGTAACGACAATTTAAAAACCCAAAAAACCAAAAAGTTTTGGGAGGTGTCGGAACCCTTTTTCAAAAGGGTTCTGACCCGCCGGAGGCAAACTCTTTTTCTTTCCACTCCTTTCCGATGCGTTCCAGCGCGCCTTCGGCGTGCTCTAAATAGATGCGATAAATCGACGATCGGAGATCTTCGGGAATTTCATTCATGGGTGAACATTCGGGGTCAAACCGTAACCGCATGACTTCCGGATGAGGTTGTGTTTTTCCTTCGGCGAGTAAGGAAAACGGAACCAACCCTTTTTGATGCAACATATGAATGATATGATTATGACCGGCCGATTCCTGATTAATTCCCCGGGTCACGATTCCTTCGATTGCGGAAGGAACCTGCGACTCATTGTATCCGCAGCGTGAAGGCGGAACGCCGAACGCTTTCAGCATGCCGATGATTCTTCGGCACTTCTCGCATTGACCACACGGTAAGATGCGTCGGTTTTCGCGTCCGTTTTCATGGTGCGCGGCATGGCAGGACACCTGGTGCATGTGCAAATGCGGGTAACGTTCGGCCAGAATCTTTTGAATCATGATTTCAGAAACCGGACGAAGGATGGAAAACTGGTGAATATTCCATTGTTTATGTTGATAATAATGCGATAACTGATTATCGAAATACCGACTCTGATCGAAAAGACCATCGTAATGCGGGATGCCTTCATACGATGACACGCGCGTGGTATCGTATTCATCGCCGATAAGGAGTCGGCCGATGCGGTATTTCCGCATCAGGGGTAATACCCCGAATAAAAATACGGCAACGGTCCATAACCGCACCGGGTACTCATCCGCCCGAAACCGCGCGAAATCCTGTCGAATAAACGGCATATGCCGTTTCATCCACACAAACACGCGGTCGCAATTGGTCCACACTCTTCCGGTATTGGGAATATGATCGTTAAAATGACGGTAGGCGTTCAACGCCGTAAACCAATGCCGGCCGGATTCATTGACATAAAACGGAAAGGTTTCGTATCCGATTTCATTGATCACCGCATAACTCAGGAGGCTGTCCTTTCCGCCGCTGGATAAAATACAGTGCCTGGCGGTATCCGTCTGCCACGACTCGGTTTTTTCCTGTTTATATCGATCGCTATCCGGAAACAATAACGCTGCGGTCAGATAGCGGTCCTTTATTTCGGGTTTCAACCGTAAGTGAGCAGCCTCCCCGATCAGAAAGAAATTCGGTTCGAGAATTTTCTTCACATAGATTTCTTTGGATGTGTTTTCCGCCATCTCAATGAGGAACCGCTGATCATGGACGTCGTAGGTTCCATGAAAAATCATCTGCTTGCAAAACAATCCGTAATTCAACGCCAGTTGAGCGCCGATCATGTCCGCCAGATTTTGAGACGCCAGGCTCCCCGGTTCGAAAACCGTTTCTTCATAGGTATAAATCAAATCGGTTTTGAATTCCTTTCCATTATAGAATAAGCGATACGGAGCAATGAGTCGTCGCGGTTCAACCTTTACCGGTCCGATTTCCAACCGATCCCATACCAGAAGCGGATTCCCGGACGTTGACGCGTTGGGAGTCGAATGGAGCGCGGCCATTATCGAATCAGGATTTTCTGCCGGTTAAAAGAACAACGTACCGGTCATTGGGCAGCTCACCTTTGCGATGGCGTTCGATCAGGGCGATAAGTCCGGCAGAAGACGCAGGAAGAATATTGAGTCCTTCACGTTCCCGAATCAGTTTGGCAAAAGAGGTCATTTTTTTATCCGACGCATTGCCGGCCCATCCGCCGGTTTCCCGAAGCCCTTCCAACACATTGTCACCGTCACTGGAATGCCAGTTGATTAACGGTTCATTGATTTTGGTTTCTTTGATTTTCGTGGATTCCAGATCGCTGCATGTTTCGTGATTATTCAGAAACGCATGAACGATCGGATTCTTTTTATAAGCGGAACCGGCCACGATGCGCGGCATACGGGACGTTTTACCCCTGCGATAAAGGCTGAGAAACCCTTTGTAAATTCCCGCAAGCGTGGTGCCGTTGGAAACGGGTGCGGCAATTGCATAAGGGGCATCGCGTAATTCGTCGTATATTTCATAGGCAATCTGGCCATAGGCTTTGAGCTGGAGCGCGGTGTTGTTTCCACCGGGATTGGCATCATAGATCTCTTCTTTTTCGGCGAATCCGGAAGAAATCTCCACGGCGTGTTCATAATCGCCGGGAACTTTTCGGATTTCCGCACCCAGGTCTGTCATCTCTTTAATTCGGCTCGTGCGGTAGCTATCCGGAATATAAATATAACATTTCAATCCGGCCAATGAGGCGGCGAGAGCAATGGCAACGCCGTAATTTCCGCATGTGGCAACGGTAATCGCATCATACCCCCGGCGCAACGCGTCCATTGACTGATCAAACGATATGCGGTCTTTTTGCGTACCGCTGGGATTGCTTCCTTCGAATTTTAAGAAAAGCTGCCGGACGCCGACTTCTCGTTCGATGTTTCGCGCCCGCATTAAGGTGGTATCCCCCACTTGAGAATCGATAATATCTTCGTACGCTTCCAAACGTTCCCGAAGCGAACTTTCCTTGTCTAAAATAATGTCGCGTTGAACCTGCAGCTCGCGGGAAACCAGTGAAATTTCCCCACTTGCCCCATCGATCAAATCAAGTTCATGATCGCCATCTCCCTCATTTCCATTTCCATTACCATTGCCATTCATTTTCTGCTCCTTATTACAATGGATGTATAAATCCGGAACCAGTGGGTCATCCGTTTCCATCATTATCCCTTTATCCCCTTCCCCAGGGTTTATATGATCACATTCATTAATTTCATTATAATTTACTACAGGACTACCGGGAGGTTGATCTTCATTGGACAAGCTGGGCATTTTAAAACCTTATCATCGTTATTTTCATTCCAATATCTGCATTATCCGAGACCGTTAAATCATCCGGTCTCGGTTCCTGTAAAAACCTTCGATGCAGTAATATATATGAATTGTATGAGGATGTCAAGCATTTAATGGATTATATTATTAAAAAATTATTAAAAAATTTTAATATCGAATCGGGATTGATTTAAAATAAATTTTGGTGTAATGTATGGTTGCAACACATGGTACGAGTAGAAGAAGATATTATTTTTTACGGTTTAGGTGAACGTCAAGGAGAGAAGGAATAACATGCCGATCGAATCCATCGCAAACGAAGTGAAAATGGTCTTTGAGGATATCGACCGAGACACCGCTCAATTTATCCATCAAACCGGAATGCAATGCATCGATGGTTGCTGCCACTGCTGTATGCGACCGGATATCGAAGCCTCGCCCATTGAATTTCTACCGCTGGCGTTTCACTTGTATTCGGAAGGAAAAGCGGAAACGTTTATCGAATACCTCCAAAACATGGGCGATCCATCCTTTTGTCCATTGCTCTCCTACGACGCAATAGAAAAAAAAGGGTTATGCAAGGTTTATGAGTATCGGCCATTGATCTGCCGTTTGTTCGGTTTCTCCGCAATGATGGATAAAAACGATCAGCCGGCATTGGTCACCTGTGAACCTATCAAAACAAAACAAGCCGACATTTACCGACATGCGACGGATCGCATCCGCGAGGGTTTAAACGTTCCGGTCATGAAAAATTATTATTTCCGGTTAATGGGAATCCATATGAACTTAGCGTTAAACCGTTATCCCATTCAAACCGCTGCCCGAATGGCGATTGAAGAGGTATTGTTTTATTATCTTTACCGGTAATCCCCGATTCGATGTTCCCCGTTAACATAAAAATACCGACTTCCGATTCCGTCCGTATTGCCGCCGCTGTCTGTCACTCGCCAGGAGATGGTATGAATGCCTTCCGCATATTTTGTCGCATCGAGGATAAAATAACCCACGGCACCCGCGCTGTTGAAATACTTGGGAAATGACAATGCAATATCTTCCCGGTAATTGTTGTAAACCGGATGTCCGACATTCACATCGTCGATAAACACATCGATCGTCGAGCCATCCAGGGGAATCGTATTGGGTTGTGGGGTGAGTGCCCAGCCGAAAACCACATAAGAGGAACCGGATACGGTACCGCCTTGAGCCGGCGTATCGATGGTTCCGAAGGGTTTGACCGCATGCGCATTATCGCAAGTAATGGTTTTGGTTCCAATCACCGTTTCATGACCGGATACATCGCGGGCCACCGCAACAAACTCAAACGTGCCGTTTCCATTTCCCGGTAAGAAATTGGTAAGCAGCATGTATCCCCATCCGGCGCGGGTATTGCCCGGATAAGTGTTATAAGCGGCTGCCAGATCCGGGCGAACGCCGTCGATAAATACCGCATTGTCGATAAACACGGACTTGGTTCCATCTTTTCGATAGATTTTGACGCTTTCGATCCCGATATCATCCAGGGCCCACCCGCACAAAGGGATACTTCCCTGAACCGGGTCATTACCGGATGGAACTTCAAAAGCTCCAAATGGCGCCGCATCCGTTTCCGCATCAATAACCCGCAGGGTCACGGAAACGGTTTTCGGTGAACCGGTTGCATTTCCGGCATTGATGGTAATCGACCCCGTGTAGGTTCCCGCAGTTTTATGAGCCGCATTCACGGTGACGATGACGGTTCCATTATCCAGGCCGGACGTGGGCGTACACGTGATCCAATCGACGTTTTTCTGAACCGTCCAGTTCATGGGCGCATTACCGGTGTTGGTAATCCGAAACAATTGGGGGGCGGAACACGGTCCGCCGATCGTTTTACCTAAAATCAATGCGTTTTTTGAAACCGTTAATACAGGAGTTCCGGTAATCGGAACACTCACGGAAATCGAAGCGACCGGTCCGGTTGCGTCGTTGACATTGGCTGCCGTAATTTTGTAATAGACTTTTCCGGATTTATAAAAATTTCGATCGGTGTAAGTAAAACTCGTGGCCTGTCCGATTTGAGTGTTGGCATTACAGGTAAAATCCGGCGAATACCCGCGGTAAATGATAAACGTCTTAAAATCGCCCCAGTTGCTCCACAGATATTTCAAATCGCTCCATATTTTGGAGGACCAGGACAGGGTGACCCCGTCGCTTTTCAGGTCATAGGTACCGATGAAACCATTCACGGCCGGTGGGGTAAACACCGTGGTTACCGCTTGTCGGGCTTTGTCTTTGATCGTATCAAAGAACTGTTTGGCAGCGAGTTCGCGGTTTGTTCCGCCGAAACGCACATCCGGGTTTCCGTCCCAGGAATAAAAACCGATAGCATGGGCATGGTAATCGTAAAGGCGTTGGATTTGTTCCACAATCGAATCCGCGGTATTGATATCATTGAGGGTGTTGGTCACCACCACTTCGGGGTTGTATTCAAATGCGCCCCAGTTGGTGGCCATGGACGAAATAGCGGGAACGGCGTATAAAGAGGTGCGGGCATAATGCGAGATGAAATTGATATCATACATGGTAATTCCCATTCCCACATCCGAAAATGTTTTGGCTGTCCACAACGGAGAAGCGGATGCGTAGTATCGTTCGTTGAGCGGCACTTCCGGGTCATTGGGGCGGGTCCCCCACAAGTAATCGGCGGGGATTTGATGGGAAAAATAATGGTCTTTGGCAAATCCGCTGGTGCGGACAATTTGGGCCATATCATAGATATAATGATGGACCATCCATTCACGGAAATCCTGGAAGAGGTCGCAGAACGGGTCTTCGCCTTTTTCTTTCATGATTCGAGGAGGATCAAAACCTCCGGCAATGTAATGAGCGCCGCTTTGCGGCTTCATGGCCCCGAAACTGTAGTCATTAAAAGGGATAATATTGGGGTCCGGATTGATCGTGTCCGTGTAAGTGGAGTCCTGGGGATCCGAGAGACTCCAATGATAATATTTCAGGTCCCAGGAGGTGAAAGCGGTTCCAAAATCATGATTGAAATTTTCTAACCCCGTATCTCCCTGGTAGCGGGTGCCGCCGTTTTCGTATCCCTGGCCGTTGTATTTTCCACCGGAACCGTATTCGCCCTGGTGCGTGATCCAGTCGCGGAATTCCAGCACGGCAAAGGGAGAATAATCGCAGAAGAACTCCTGGATGGTTCCGCCATTGATCCGCAAGGCATTCAATTCCGCTTCGCCCGGAGCAGAGACCGTGATCACCAGATCCGGGTTTTGGTCCTGAATTTTTTTCAAATATTTAAATGCGGCCAGAACCGCAGATTCGATATGTTTTCGGAGTTTTCGCGCATAACGGGAGAAGGTCGTGTACACGTATTCATTGAGTTCATGAACCTCCATTTGAGTTTGAGACGTGATGTTATTATCGTTATACCATTGCGCGTTTCGAATATCTTCCGTTTTTGCCGGATCATAGATATCCACGCTTCGGGAGCCGCCGTAGTTCAGGACCAGATGAAGGCCCACGCCGTATTTTTTTGATTCGGTCACAGCCGAATCGATAAATGTTTTAAATTTTGGAATACCGTTATCGGCTTTTGAGACGTTCCAGTGCCAATCCATTTCCACACCGGAAAAAGTCGTAAATGTCAGGGGGGCGTACAAACCGTTTCCGAATTGACTTTTGATATATTCGGTCTCGGATGACGGTGCTTTGGTAATGTTATAGATGAATGAAAAGATGAATGAATTGTTGTACGTGGGCCTGGGCAATTCGGTTGCGGATGAAGGAAAGCCAAGAAGAAAAAGAATGGAAAAAGCAAAAATAAATCCGATGATAGCCCTTTTATTTGTTTTTGAGACATTCATGAATGATCTCCCTTTTGATTGGATTTTCCGTGATTTTTACATCGTTTGCATCAATTTTTATCTGAAAATTCATTATCATTATGTAACATATTTTCAGTTAGAATTCAACAATAAATTTTGGAACTTTAGTTCCTATCTGTTTTATGGGTTAATGGATACTCTCGCTTTCCAATATCCGGCGGATTTTGATATCATCATTTGTTCCAGTCCATGCTTTTACAAAGTTGCATGTTAACCTGGAATACGTTACAATACATTAATACGCCTGACAATAATCCGACATCATCCGACGGGTTAACGTTAAGGCATAGGAGTTTCATATGAAAAAAATTTTTAATACTGCCGGGCTTTGCACCCCCGAAGACCATTATATGGTAGACCCCTTAAAACGTTTATCGGAAATCGGGTCCCTTATAGAAAATAAATTTTATTTTGTGATCCATGCCCCCCGTCAATCGGGGAAAACCACTTATTTACATGCGTTAACACGAAAACTCAACTCCGAAGGAAAATATATTGCCCTTGTGGTTTCATTCGAAATAGCAGGTTACAAAAATATTAGCGTGAAAGATGCCAATAAAGCGCTTATCGATTGTGTTTTTTCAGCCGCATCCGAGCAATTACCCGACTCCTATAGACCGACGAACCCGAAAAATACAACTTTTTTGAATTTAAAAAATTACTTAAAAGACTGGGCGAATAAACAGGACAAACCCATTGTTCTTCTCATCGACGAAATCGATTCATTAATGGACGATGTCCTGATTGCCATGCTGCGTCAATTAAGAGACGGTTACCAGAGTAGACCGAAATATTTCCCATCCTCGATCGCATTGGTGGGTTTGCGCGACATCCGGGATTATAAAGCCCAAATAAGGACAGAAAAAAAATCGATGGGAACCGCTTCACCTTTTAATATTATCTCGGATTCACTCACGTTAAAGGATTTTACCCGAGAGGAAGTCTTTGATTTGTTAGATCAACACACGCGTACCTCCGGCCAGGAATTTCCCCTTGAAGTCAAAGAAGAAATTTTTCGTTTATCCAATGGTCAACCCTGGTTAACCAATGCCCTGGCACGCCAGATCGTCGAAAAAATCCTTAAAAACGATTACTCTCAACCGATCACACTCGAACTGGTCACGGAAGCCAAAAAACAACTGATCCTGAGACGCGATACCCACCTGGATTGCCTGATCGATAAACTAAATGAAGATAGAGTAAAATCCATCATCCAGTCGATTATCAACGGGGACCGGATAAGATTCGATAAACTGGATGACACGGTTTCATACGTCAGGGACCTGGGTATTGTTTCCCAATCGTCTCCCCTTGAGTTTGCCAATCCCATCTATGCCGAAATTATTCCGCGTGTCATGGCATCGGGATTTCAAGATTCTCTCCCGAAAGAAATCCAGCAAGATAAATACGTTGACGCAAACGGATTGCTGGATATGGAAAAACTATTAAAGAGTTTCCAGGTCTTTTACCAACGAAACAGCGAGGCGTGGTTAAAAGGATATGAATTCAGGGAATCGGCCAATCATCTTTTGTTAATGGCTTTCTTGCAGCGAATCGTGAACGGTGGAGAAATTGTCCGTGAAATGGCAGTGGGAAACGGCCGCATCGATTTACTGGTTAAATTCAAAAACCAGGAATTCGCCCTTGAACTAAAAATAAAACGCGATAATATCACCATCGAAGAAGGAAAGGAACAATTGGCAAATTACCTGGACCAGTTGGGGCTATCCGAAGGATACCTGGTCATCTTCGATCCCGGCAAGAAAAAATGGGAACAAAAGATCTATTACAAAGATGTAACCTATAATAATAAAAAGATCATTATGGTCGGACTGTGAAACAGTAAGTTAATAATGTATTCCTCGATGGTGTTACGGGCAATATCATCGAAATCTCTCAATTTCAAAATTTTACCTTCTTGTAAAAAACTCGTTTCGCCATTTCCGCTGTGAAAATGTAACCGGTCACAATGATCCCGATTAACAGAAGGAACGACAGGGAGAGCGGGTAGAATCCAAATAGCTTAGCCAAAGGGGTGAAGGGTAAAATCAACGTCACGACAATAATAGCCAGCGTTGCTGCCAACAGATATTTCCCCGGTTTACTCTTGAAGAAGGGTTTCCGGCTTCGAATCACCAACACAATCAGCGATGCGGAAATCACGGACTCAAGAAACCAGCCGGTTCTAAATTGCCCCTGCGTGGCATGGAGGAGGACCAAGAGTCCCCCAAAAGTAAGATAGTCAAATACCGAACTCACGAGACCGAAGGTAATCATAAACCGGCGAATGGCCCGAATATCCCAACGCCGCGGGTGATCAACCATCTCCTGATCGACTCGATCCGTTGCGATGGTCATCTCCGGAAAATCGGTTAATAGATTGGTTAACAAAATCTGTTTGGGTAGCAACGGGAGAAACGGCAGAACAAGGGATGCGCCCGCAATGCTGAACATATTGCCGAAATTGGCACTTGTCGCCATGAACACGTACTTGAGTGTATTGGCAAACGTTGTCCGCCCTTCGCGAATCCCTTGCACCAAAACGCCCAGGTCATTTTCGAGTAAAACAATATCTGCCGCATCTTTGGCGACATCCACGGCGCTCTCCACCGAAATACCGACATCGGCAGCATGGAGCGCCAGCGCATCATTGATCCCATCGCCCATATACCCGACGACATTTCCCGCTTTTTTGAAAGCCAGAATGATCCTTTCTTTCTGATTGGGTTCGATTTCGGCAAAGACGTCGACGTTCGCCACCTGCCGGATGAGCGCCGTATCGCTCAACCGATTGAGGTCCGGCCCCAGAAGGATTTTTGTATTGGACAGTCCCATTTGTCGACTGATGTTGGCAGCAACGAGGCGGTTATCGCCCGTAATAATTTTCAGCGCAGCGCCGAGATTCTTGAGACTTGTAAGCGTCTCGATGATATGGGGCTTGAGTGGGTCAAAAAGGACCAAAAATCCTGAAAACGTCATATCGGTTTCGTGTTCTTTGCATATGCGGGACTCGGATCCCATGGACTTGTAAGCGACGCCCAATGTACGCAAGCCTTTGCTGCTGAATTCTTCAAAAAGTTCCTGGATGCGAGTTCGCACCGTATCGATCGCGACAATTTTGCCATCTTCCGTTTCTGCCGATGAACAAACAGCGAGCACATTCATCAGTGCACCTTTGGTTACCATCAGATTCGTACCGTCGTGTGACACCACGATACTCAAACGTTTACGCAGAAAATCGTATGGAATTTCGTCCTGCTTCCGGTAGCCCGACAGATCGAACGGGCGATAGGAACGAATGGCTTTATCAATTGGATTGGTAAATCCTGTTTCGTAAAACGAATTCAGATACGCAACAAACAGCACGCGATCGCTGGGTTTGCCTTCCACATTCAGGGCGGATTGGAGATGAACGATCCCTTCGGTCAGAGTACCGGTTTTATCCGCGCAGATCACGTTCATGCTGCCAAAGTTTTCAATCGAGGCGAGTCGTTTGACGATGACCTTTTGTTTGGCCATTTGCCTGGCGCCGTGCGCAAGGTTGATGCTAATAATCGCCGGCAATAACTGCGGGGTAAGCCCGACTGCAAGGGCCAGCGAAAATAGAAACGATTCCAGAACCGGGCGTACCAAATAGACATTAATGGCAAAGATGGCAACGACCAGAACCAATGTCACTTCCATGAGAAAGTAACCGAATTTCCTGATGCCATGTTCAAATTCCGTTTCCTTTGGTCTGAGCTTCAGTCGCTCGGACACCTGACCGAACTCGGTTTGGTTGCCGGTGCGAATAATCAGCGCGCGTGCGCTGCCGCTCACCACATGCGTTCCCATCCACAGCGCGTTAGTCCGCTCGGATAGTGGCGTTTCTGCCGACAAAACCCCCACGACCTTTTCGACTGGGAATGTTTCCCCGGTCAGAATGGCTTCATCGATGAAAAGATCGTTGGATTCCCGGATCAGGCAGTCTCCGGGAACAATGTTACCGGCGTTCAGGATGGCGATATCGCCGGGTACAATCGCTTCAATCGGAATTTCGTCGAGGTTTCCATCCCGCAGGACCGACGCTTTAATCCGAACGATCGAAAGCAATTTCTCCACGGCATTATTTGCACTGCGCTCCTGCCAAAACCCGAGCAAGCCGCTAACGAGGACGATGAACAGAATAATAAAGGCATCGACCGGAGAATGCAGAAAAAAGGATAATCCTGTTGCGAAGAAAAGCATGAGAATGATCGGGCTTTTGAATTGTTCGAGTAAGAGTGTTAGCACGTCCGACCGTTCTTGAGGCTTTAATCGATTGGCGCCATAGCATGCGAGTCGTTGTCTGGCTTCATTGCTCGTTAATCCTTCCGTTGGTGTTTGAAGTTTTTGAAGCATCTCGGTCACAGGGATACTCCAAAAAGCCTGAGGCAGTTGGTTCATGCACAGGGAATTCTCATTTTTGTTTTTTCGCCCCATGTAAGAAAAGCCCTTTTCACTCATGATTCAATGATAGAAAAAAAAGATTGGATTGTCAAGGAAAATAGTTGATGCTCTTCTTTTCTAAAGTTGATGGTTTCTATGAAAGGGATTCTATTTTATTAATGTCCTCGATCGAAAGCCCGGTCAATTTTGAAACCAGTTCCACGGCTAAACCTTCTTTTAAAGATTCCCTTGCCATTTCGATGGCTTTATCTTTTGAACCCTTTTCCATTCCAATTTCCACTCCTTTTTCTATTCCCTTTAGTTCCCCGACTTTGTAACTGGATTCAAACATACTGGCTTCGTATCGCATGTCCTCCAGGTAGGCTTCGTATGCCTTTCGCTCTTTATCGGATAGTTTCATAATATCCAATT
>JBLMYT010000109.1:0-33781 GCA_050258455.1 Candidatus Omnitrophota bacterium
GAATCACCGGAGATTCCCACTGGCTTACTTTCATTGTTCTTTCTGTTCATTATGAACTCCTTAAAATTTTACCTCAAAACAAGCTTAGCTAACTGTCCAATTTTAAGGGTCCATTATAGAACGGTTGACATTCCAATTAAATTATATTATATTGAAAATGGACCCGGAGGGTGACAGAATGCAAACCGTCGGAAACTACGATAAGACATCGGAAACTATGGCAAGAAGGAAAATAGATACGCTTATATCGATAGGGGCCGGGGGAATTGTCGATAATACGTTAAGTAAGCTTATTCGTTATCAATTAAGCAAATATCGTGATCACATCATTCAAATCAAGTGCGAACTGGAGAAATTTGAAACAACTTATCATATGACCTCGGAGGAATTTTATCAGAAATTCGAGGCTGGTGAATTGGGTGATGATGCTGATTTTTTTGAGTGGAGCGGGTTGTATGAGAATGTATTGCTGTATCGCAACCGAATCCAGGAATTGGAGGAAGATACTTGCCATCCCTGAAAACATATGAAGAATTAAAAACTCTTTATCAATTCTTCAAATAAAAAAACGTCAGAAAAACCTTTTCCTTTCAAGCCTCTGTAAAGCTTTTTGTCATTGGTGATAAGAGGAATATCCAATTCTATTGATAATGCAACATATGGAGTATCTTTTTCATCTATATCCTTGCATAAATCCAAAGCTCTTTGTTTGGATTCTTGTCCTATTAATATTGAAGGTAATATGGTAATTCCTTCAAAGAGTTTTATGAGAAAAAAATTTAATTCTTCTTTTTTGATTTTGGTTTTTTTTAGAAAAAGGCCTTCGTACTTTTCGATCTCTTTTAGGGAAAAATCTGGGGCGTATAATTCATGCGTTCTTAGGATTTCCAAATAAATTCTTCTGGTGCTGATTATTGCACCAAACAGGATATTTGCGTCGATAACGTATTTGCTCAATGAAAAAAATCCTTTTTATATTCTTGCCAGGCTGATTCTCTGACCTGTTCAAGTTCTTTATCATAATCCATCCGGGAGTCCTGGATTTGTTCTTCAATTCGATCCATTAAATGACTCAAACCGAGGTATTCCATTTGCTTTTCAAGAAATTTTTTCAAGAATATCTCCCCATACTTTTTTACAATGTCATCTTTTAAATTCAAAGTTATCTCAGTCATTTTAATTCCTCATTCAAAGATATTATATGCTTTTTATATTTTTTTTCAAGTTTTAACCAATAAATCCTATGGGTTTTATTTCTCAAACTCTGTGATCTCTGTGCCCTCTGTGGCGAAATACCAATAATTACTGAACCCATTATTTACTTTTTTTGGGCTTTTATGTAAAATATCACCTTCGGAGGAAACCAATATGGATCCAATATCAGGATGGGCTATCGGTATATTGACGAAACTGGGTGCTTCATTAATCGTTTCTGTTGGGAAAAAGACAGGCAATGCGGTTCGGGAGTTGTTTTCGGAAGATGATGCGCAGAAGATTTTGAATCAGGCGTTCCTGGAATTTAAAGAGAGCGCCATTATCGAAGGATTAGCAGATAAAGATGAAAAGATCCTGGTGGACGTTTTCGAGAGATTTTTTACCGATGACCGGACAATAAGAGAACTCCAACTGGTATTTGAAGCCCAAAGTCAGGCCGTTGACTTTGAGTTACTCGACGAAATTTTTGTAAGGATTTGTATCGATAAGAAAATCGATATTCCAAAGTTTAATTCTTTCAATGCCATTTTGCATGTCATTAAAGAGATCGAGAAATTAATCCAACGGGAAGCAAGATTCCGGGAGATATTTCAAACCGCGCATTTGGAGAAGATTTATTCATGTCTTCAAACGCGAGGAGCTGAAACCAATGTGACATTTGCGCGATTCAAATACTTGAATCAATTGATTAAGCATCATAACCGGCTGCTATTTGCAGGTATTCCTGATTTGAAAGAAAAGAGAGACATTGAACTGCCTTCCATTTTTGTGATGCCGCGGGTAAGAGAAAGTGTACCGGTCGAAGACTATCGGGAATTGCTTCGGGAAAAACAAGGGGATGACGAATTTACAGGCGAAGAACTTCAACTCCGGAAGATGATGAGAATTAAGAAAGAAGAGGAAAAAGAGCCTGCCAAGTTTGATAAGATTTTAGAAGAGAGCGCCAATCCGCGATTTGTCGTATTGGGGAAACCGGGTTCAGGGAAATCCACATTATTGAAGTATCTGTTATTGGAGAAGGCGCACTCACACCTCGAAAATCATCGGGACGCCGATAATTTTCTTTTTCCGATTCTGGTGGAAATTCGTAAATTTGAAAACGCGTTAGCCAAAACCAATGAACCGAATTACAATATCCTCGATTTTCTCTATGATTCGATGCGGGCGAATTATAATCTAACCCTTCCCGATGGTTTCTTTGAAAAATACCTGGACAGCGGTCGGGCCTTGATACTTTTCGATGGTCTGGATGAAGTGGCAGCCGAGTCGCGTCGCATTGATATCCAACAACGGATTGCTGCTTTTGCGGCTGGTTATCCAATCGGCAATATCGTTATTATCACATCCCGCATTGCGGGATACAATCGGGCACACTTTTCGACAACCGATTATCGCCATTTTGCGTTGGAGGATTTCAATGATGAAGAAATCGATATGTTTATTCATCACTGGTATCGCAGCCGGTTGACCAATGAAAATGAAGCCGACGCGAAAGCAGATGAATTAAAAAATGCCCTTGAGAAAAGGCCCCGGATTCGGGAATTGGCCAGGAATCCGTTGTTACTAACCATCATCGGAATCATTCACCGTTATGAGGCGCAATTACCGGAAGATCGGCTAGTTTTGTACGAAAAAGCAACCGAAGCGTTGCTTTATACATGGGACAATGTCAAAGACATTATCGATGAAAAATTTAAACTTGCTTATCGGCGGCGTTTTCTGAGTCAAACCGCACTTCATTTGCAATCGTTGGAGAAGGGGGATGAGGCCGGGACGTTGATTCATCGGAGTGAATTATATAAAATTTTGCTTACCGATTTTTGTAAGATTTTTAAATGTGAGGATTGGGAAGCACAGGAATTGGTCGATGATTTTCTCAAAACCATTGCATTGCGGGTGGGGTTGCTGGTGGAGCAAGCGCAGGATCGTTACGGCTTTGTACATAAGACGTTTCAAGAATATTTTGCGGCCTGCAAGATCGCGAACGAAGCATCGTTAAAGTTTGATCTAAAAATTGTGATCGATTATGTGGATCGATATATCGATAACGCATTTTGGCATGAAACTCTTTTATTGGTACTCCGAGCCTTGCCTAATGAGCAGGCCCAAATTGTTTTGGAGAATATTTTAGCTCGTGAAGATCCAAAACATATCGAACCTCATTTTTATCATCATCATTATTTTGTGATGAAGTTCCTTGCTGAACAGGGGAGTTGGCTTGAGAATCCGGAATTTGTGAAAAATCAGATCGATGATTTTTTCAATTTCTCCTGGAATGAGGGGAAAGATAAAAGTTTTTATTCTAATTTTGTCTGGAAGAGATTTAAAAATTGGGTCTCCTCGGTAAGCGATCCATTGGTTGGCTCGATTCTTGCGGGGAAATTGTTACTCTTGGCGGAAGATGAGACGCACGACAGTGATCCCCGGTTTTCCTTCGCTGAAGCCCTTGGGTATTTGGGCGAGAGAGACCAAGCGCTGAAAATATTACTTCATCTGGGGACAGATGAGACTCATTATGGTCCTCTCCGGCTTAACTGCGCCGAAGTCCTGGGGAATTTGGGCGAGAGAGACCAGGCGGTGAAAATATTACTTCATCTGGCGGAAGATGAGACGCAGGACAGCTTTATCCGACGTTCCTGCGCCGAAGCCCTGAGGAAATTGGGCGAGAGAGACCAGGCGGTGAAAATATTACTTCATCTGGCGGAAGATAAGACGAACAATGTCGATATCCGGCTTAACTGCGCCGAAGCCCTGGGGAAATTGGGCGAGAAAGATCAGGCGGTGAAAATATTACTTCATCTGGCGGAAGATGAGACGCAGGACGGCTATTTCTGGGGTTCCTGCGCCGAAGTCCTGGGGAAATTGGGCGAGAGAGACCAGGCGGTGAAAATCTTACTTCATCTGGCGGAAGATGAGACGCAGGGCGGCTATATCCGGGGTTCCTGCGCCGAAGTCCTGGGGAAATTAGGCGAGAAAGACCAGGCGGTGAAGGTCTTACTTCATCTGGTGGAAGATAAGACGCAAAATATTGATAACCGGCGCTACTGCGCCGAAGAATTAGGCAAGTTAGGAGAGAAAGATAAAGCCATTGATATACTGATAAATCTATACCTTTCCGAGAAAGATAAGTATTCAGTTGACGCAAGGCGCATTTATCATTACATATGGCAATTAACCGCCGTGTGAGATGACTGAATCGCAGGGATCGATTTCAGCCTTCATTCGATCGGGGCAATTCGCGAATCGCCCTTCCATTTTTACCCCATGATCGCAAAAAATGGTAAATTGACTAAAATTACTTGGATGTTGACTAAAATAATCTGTGTTTTGACTAATGTAACGCAGAACTTTTCATTGAAAACCTCTTTCTTGACTAAAAATAGACGTTCACTCGGTGTGGTATCAATGTTTTGACTAAAAATAGTCAGAATTGTTCTCTTGAAAAATGAAAATTGACTAACTTTACTCAAATATTGTCGCGTTGATCAGTTAAACGCTTGGCGATTATCTCCAGATTGACTGAAATTACTCGGAAAATGACTAAGATTACTCAAAACTTTTGATGCGAATCGCTTAAATTGACTAAAATCACTCAAAACTTATGATGCGAATCGCTTAAATTGACTAAGATTACTCACCACTTATGATGCGAATCGCTTAAATTGACTAAAATCACTCAAAACTAATGATGCAAATCGCTTGAATTGACTAAATTCTTGTCTTGACACCCTCGTTCCGGGTCGCCGAAGGCAATTTCGTATTGTTCCGTTTACTCGATCCTTTTTTTCGGGGTGCACAATTGGAGTTTTTCCTTAATAATCCGATATAACCTTGTGAAACCAACGTGTTTCAGCGATTAAAATGAAGAAATCAACTGTTTTTTTTAAGGTTTGCCAAATACTCACCGGCGGAAGCCTGCCTGGCTCCCGGAAATTATAAAGGGAGGAGATACGAATGTGTGGAATAACCGGTATATTTAATATCGATGGAAAACCCGTCTCGATTCCTATTTTAAAAAAGATGACCGATATCATCACGCACCGGGGACCGGACAGCGAAGGCTTCTGGACCGAAAGCTTCATCGGTTTCGGCCATCGGAGATTGTCGATCCTGGATTTATCCCCCGCCGCCCACCAACCCATGATGTCCGACGACGGACGCTTCATCATTGTATACAACGGCGAAGTTTACAATTTCCCCAACTTGAAAATGGAACTCCAGGCCAAAGGATATGCGTTTCATTCGACCTCCGATACCGAAGTGGTCCTGAAAGCCTTTCAAGAATACCATACCGGGGCGATCCCCAAATTCAACGGGATGTTTGCATTCGCCATTTGGGACCGCAAAGAAAACCGAATTACCCTTGCCCGCGACAGATACGGAATCAAACCCCTCTACTATACCTTAAAAGGAAACACGTTCTTGTTCGGTTCCGAGATCAAATCGATTCTCCAATATCCCGACATCAGCGTCAACGTCAGTATCCCCGCATTAAACGAATATTTCTCTTTCCAGAACATCTTCTCGGACCTGACCCTGTTCGAAGGGATCAAATTATTACCTTCCGGAAATTATATCACCCTGCACTTGGGCGACGTGAACTCATTCAAACAAACCCAATATTGGGATTTTGACTTTAAAGACGAAGACCGATACGGCGACGAAACCGAGTACATCGAAGAACTCGACCGGTTGTTCCAACAAGGCGTCAACCGCCAATTGATCAGCGACGTGGAAGTAGGGGCTTATTTGAGCGGGGGCATGGATTCGGGGGCCATTACCTCGATCGCGTCCCAGTCCTTTAAGAACCTGAAAAGCTTTACCTGCGGTTTTGACCTGTCATCGGCTTCCGGTTTGGAGTTATCGTTTGATGAACGGAAAAAAGCCGAATTTTTATCCAATATGTACAAGACCGAACACTATGAAGTGGTGTTGAAAGCCGGGGATATGGAACGGGTCATGGAAAAATTGATCTGGCACATCGAAGACCCGCGCGTCGGTCAATCCTACCCCAATTTCTATGTGTCGCGTCTGGCGTCCAAGTTTGTCAAAGTATGCCTGTCCGGCACGGGCGGAGATGAAATCTTCGCCGGGTATCCCTGGCGGTATTACCGGGCCGTGATGAATGACGACTTCGATAATTATGCAGAAAAATATTACCGGTATTGGCAGCGGTTAATTCCCGATAGTTACAAACCCAAATTCTATCAGCCGGATATCTACCCCGCCATATGGAATTACCAAACCAAAGATGTCTTTCGCAACGTCATGGAAAGTAAATTTTTAAAGAATCCGATAACCGATCCCTTAACCCCCGAAGAATACGTGAACCGGTCCCTCTATTTTGAGGCCAAAACCTTCCTTCACGGCCTGTTGGTGGTGGAAGATAAGTTGAGTATGGCCAACAGCCTGGAAACCCGTATCCCGTTTCTGGATAACGACCTGGTGGATTTTACCATGCACATTCCCGTCAAATACAAATTGAAACGCCTGCTGGACATCATCCGAATGGATGAAAACGAACCGGGTTACAAAACCTCCAAATACATCGACCAGACCAACGATGGGAAAATTATTCTGAGAAAACTCCTGGGCCGCTATGTACCGGAGACGTATTCCAACGGCATTAAGCAGGGATTCAGTGCCCCGGATGCCAGTTGGTTCAAAGGGGAAAGCATCGACTACATCAAGCGGTTATTATTTAACCAAAAAGCAATGATATACGAGTATATCCAACCGGATTTTGCCAGAGAACTATTGATCGAACACTTTGAAGGAAAAACGAATCGACGGTTGCTGATCTGGTCGCTACTGAATTTCGAGTGGTGGCTGCGAATTTTTTTAAAAAAATAATCTGTTTCATATTAGGGGGATAATATGGATAAAGAAGACATTTTAAACTTACAAAGCAGTTTCGAACAAAAAAACGCCGAAGAAATCTTGGAATGGGCATGCACCCGATTCAGTGAACCGGAGTTTGCCCAGTCGTCCGGCCTTGGGTTAGAGGGCCAGGTGTTAACGGATATGCTGCTCAAGATCAATCCGAAGGCAACCATTTTCACCCTGGATACCGGAAGATTGAACCCGGAAACCTACGATCTCATGGATCAAACCATGGACCGTTACCACTTCACGTACGATATTCTATTTCCGGATACGGCCCAGGTCGAACACATGGTCAAAGAGCACGGCATCAATCTGTTTTATAAAAGTATGGACCATCGTAAGAAATGTTGTTATATCAGAAAGATTTGCCCCCTGAAACGGAAACTATCCACCTTAAAACTATGGATTTGCGGGTTGAGAAAAACCCAATCGGTGACCCGCCATGAAATCAAAAAGCTCGAATGGGATGACACCAACGGGTTAATTAAAATCAATCCCCTGGCCGATTGGTCAACCGAAGAAGTCTGGGATTACATCAGGGCTCATGGTGTACCGTATAATCAACTGCACGATAACGGGTACCCCAGTATCGGGTGTGCCCCGTGCACCCGCCCGGTTCAGCCATACGAAGATATCCGTGCCGGCCGGTGGTGGTGGGAACCCCCGGATAAAAAAGAATGCGGTATTCATGGCCATAAAGAGAATCGATGATCATCGATAGCCTGACCCATATTACCCCGGATGGTTCCTGGTTCGGAACGAACCATTCGGCCACGTTGCCGCGCCTCATGTCTGAAATGGAACGCGCGTCCGTGGATCAAGCGCTGCTCGTGGGAAACCCCGCCTTATCGGATAATGCATGGGTACGAAAAACCTGCGCGGATCACCCGGACCGGTTGATCCCCATTGCCGCCATCACCCGCGAGATGATCCGATCCGGCACGGTGGA
This sequence comes from Candidatus Omnitrophota bacterium, assembly GCA_050258455.1. Taxonomy (GTDB): domain Bacteria; phylum Acidobacteriota; class Aminicenantia; order UBA2199; family UBA2199; genus JAKAGC01. The sequence goes on from JBLMYT010000109.1 coordinate 8,051, forward strand.
CGCCTTACTGTCCGAACTTAAAATGCAGGGTTTTCGGGGCATTAAAATCCATCCCCGCGCCCTGGAACTGTCGATCGTGTCCGACGAAGTCGAGCAAATCGTTCACGCGGCAGGAATACATCGGCTTCCCGTACTGCTGTGTACCGTGCATCGTCCCCCGGCCCCGGTATTGAAACGCCCGCTCTATGACGCCATCCATGAACTGTGCGGCCGTCACCGCGACACGCGGTTTATCCTTCTTCACGGCGGGTATTACGAACTACTCGCGGTTTCCGAAATCATCCGTCCCTATGAACACGTCTTACTGGACCTTTCCCTGACTGTGATTCGCTTCCTGGAAACCTCCGTCGGAAACGATATCCGTTTCCTGGTAAAAACCTTTGATCGTCGTCTTGCCGTGGGCTCCGATTTTCCGGAACACACCTTCGGTGAGGTGCTGCACGCGTTTGAGAAATTGGGGTTTTCCAAAGCGGAACTGGAAAACCGGGGGATTCTGGGCACTCAGTTGCACCGGTTTTTAACCGATTGAAACCCACATGACGCATAATAATACCCATACCCGAACGTGCGAGATATTGGAAACCACCCTTCGGGACGGCAGTTATGCGATCGATTTCAAGTTCACGGCCCGAGACACGGCCGCCATTGCCCGAATGCTGGAAGAGGCAGGGTTTCGCTGGATCGAAATCGGTCATGGTCTGGGGCTTCATGCCGCGGAGATGGGCAAAGGCGATGCCGCCGAGACCGACGCCGATTATTTAAATGCCGTGGCTTCTGTTTTAAAAGTGGCCAAATTCGGGATGTTTTGCATTCCCGGGATTGCCCGCCCGGAAGATATCGACATGGCCGCCGAATTCGGGATGCCGTTTATTCGTATCGGCTGCAATATTACCGAACTGGAAGGAACCCAGGCTTATTTCGAACGGGCCAAGAAACACCGCATGTTGGTATCCGCCAACCTGATGAAATCCTACGCCGTTCCCCAACACGCATTCGGGACATACACCCGGTTGGCCCAACAATACGGGGCCGATACGGTCGTACTGGTCGATTCGGCGGGGGGATTATTTCCGTCGGATATTGACGCGTATTTTAAAGCCTCCCGCGACGCCTGCGATGTGGACCTGGGATACCACGGCCACAACAACCTCGGCATGGCCAATGCCAATACCCTGAGGGCCGTGGAACTGGGAGCAACGCTCGTGGATACGTCCCTGAAAGGAATCGGGCGCAGTGCCGGAAACGCTGTGACCGAAATGATGGTCATGATCCTCAAAAAAATGGGATACCGCCCGGATATCGATGAATATAAAACCATGGACATTGCCGAAACCTATATTGCCCCGCTGCTTCATGGCGTCAAAGATACGCCCATCAGTATCATCGGCGGATACGCCGGCTTTCATTCCGGTTTCCTGGGAACCATCTTCAAATATTCGGAACAATTCGGCGTGGATCCCCGGGAACTCATCGTTCGGGTATCGGAAAAGGATAAAGTGCATGCCCCCGAACCCCTGGTCGAAGCACTGGCGCGCGACCTCAAGCACGAACGCAGTAAAATCACGTCCCGCGCGATTATTCCGGGACCCGTGACCCCATTTTCCAACCATTGGGAAGAGATGACCCCCGGCGATCGGTTTAACCATCTCGCCAAAGAGGTCGGGATCGAGTCTCAAAAGAAAGGAAAAACCGCAGTATTGAATATTGTTCTATCCGATACCGATAAAGAAGAAAATTTCATTTCCGGCTTTTTGCAGGAAAGCGCCCATGCCGTGGTCGGCAGTATGGAGCTTTCCGGATACGACTATATCGAGCCATTCATCGGAAAAATCCCCGGCGTGTTCGATTCCATTCTCTTGGATGGTTCGATTAAAAAGGAAACGGATAAAGACCTCCTGTTGCAATTGATCCGGGCGTTGCATTCGGAAAACATCCTGTTATACAACGACCTCCAATTGTGGGCCCAGAGCGTTGTATCGTTGATCGTTGCCGTGTTGGGGCACTTGATCGAAAAAACCATCATCCTTCACGGTGAAAACCCGTTGGCCCGAAAAATCGAAAGCCTTCTCACCGATATGGGAGCCACCGTCTTACGGTTCGGCCCTCACGTTTCAGAGACCCGTAACAATCCGGAACCCTGCGATTTCCTGGTGGCGTGCGACAAAATTCATCCATTGACCATTGAGCACATGCAACACCTTGGAACCTTGCATCGGGTCATCGATGCCAAAATCGGGGCGATCAGCCGGGACTGCATCGCCTACTTGCAGGCGCAAGACGTTCAGGTCCTTCGCCCCGATATGCGGGCCGTTATTGCCGGGGAAATTAAGCATCAGATTGCCAATGCGGACAATGTCCGGCATGACCTGGGGCGGCGGAAAATCAATGATTACAGTATCGTTTCCGGCGGCCTCGTGGGCCGCGCCGGTGAAATCGTCGTGGATTCTCTTCAAACGCCCACCCGAATCATCGGCATTGCCAAAGGCGATGGCCGCGTGGAGCGGTGCCCCGGCCCGGATCTGGAAAGTATTTTAAACGACGTCCGGATTTACCTGGAAGGCGGATCGCCGTCTTAACCATTCCATAGATTTATATATAATATACAACGATATATATAACGATGAAAAAAAACCGAAAAAAAATTCTGATTCTGGGTGCGTCCCGATATTATTTACGGAGTATCGAAGCCGCGCAGCGGTTGGGGTATCACACGATTGTCATCGATCGGGTCGATCAGTCGCCCGGTTTTCGGGCCGCCCATGAGCATGCGGTCATCGATATCACGGATTACCGCCAAACCCTGGCATTTGCGCGAGAAAAGCGGATCGACGGCATTGCGGCCTTGAATGATTACGGCGTGGTTACCGCCGCATTTGTGGCAGAAAACATGGGACTTGTGGGATTAAGCACCGATCAGGCTAAAATTGCCACGAACAAAGCGCTCATGAGAGAAAAATGGGAGGAAAGGCAACAGCCCAATCCCCGGTTTCGCGTGGTTCACTCTCTCGACGACTGTGTCGCTGCCTGCCGGCACATCGGCTTTCCCGTGATTCTTAAACCGGCTTACAGTGCCGGGGGAAGCCGCGGGGTCACGACCATCCACCATGAATCCGAAATCGAGGCCGGGTACGCGTTTGCCACGTCGTTTTTTGCGGACCGGACCGTGCTCGTGGAAGAGCTCCTTGTGGGCTTCGAACACAGTGCCGAAGTCATCGTTTACCAGGGCAAAGGGCATGTTCTGGCGATTTCGGATAAAATCAAAACCCCTTATCCGGCCCGGGTGGATAAAAGCGTGATTTACCCCACGTTATTTGAAGGCGATCACTTGCGAAAAATCGAATCCGTGGTTCGTGGGGCGGTTGAAGCCGTGGGCATTCAAAATGGGTGTGCGCATGTCGAGTGCTGCACGCTGCCTTCGGGCGAGGTCAAGTTGTTTGAGTTTGGCGCCCGGCCCGGTGGCGGCGGAACCCCGGATCCGATCGTCCCTTTTGTCACCGGGATCAATGAAATCGAGCAATATTTAAGCGTGTGTGCCGGCGATGCACCCAGCGCCCTGATTCCCCTTTCCAGGCAGGGATGCAGTTATCAGTTTATCACGCCCGCACCCGGACGCATCCGGCGAATCGAGGGCCGCGAAGACGTGGGGAAAATGCCCGGCATCCTGGATGTTGAACTCTTTGTCCATGAACATGACGAGGTTAAACCGGTTCGCGTCGGTAGCGACCGATCCGGGTTTATCATTGCCGGCGGTCAAACCCGCGAAGACGCGTATCGACTCGGATGCCTGGCCGAATCGACGATTCGTTTTTACTATGACCATGAATCAAAAAATCAATGAAATAGAGCAAATGTCAACTATAGAGGAGGACACAAACCATGAGAAATCGAGATGATTGGGTGGGGTTGGAGCTGGCCAAGCAAACGGAACGATTGAAGTATCTGGATACCATTCTCAAAGGTGAAGGATATTGTCCCTTTCCGCCGCGCCGCGTATTTATCGAGCCCACCAATGCCTGTAATTTAAACTGTACCCATTGTGTGCACGACGGCACCATGAAACGCCCCACGGGCTTCATGGACCTGGGTGTGTATAAAAAAATATTTGAGGACATCAGGAATTTAAATAAAACAACGGAAATCTGTTTGTTCCAGACCGGAGAACCCACCCTGCATCCCGGAATCGTGGAGATGGTCCGCATTGCCTCCGTCGATTATGATTTCTTTACCAAGATGAACACCAACGGCGTTCTCGTGGACAAAAAGATGAGTGAAGCTTTGATCGAGAACCGGATGGATTATCTGGTATTCTCCCTGGATGCCATCAGTGCCGAGACCTATTCCCGGATCAAACGCAAGCCCTATTTTGAAAAAGTCATGACCAACATCCTGGATTTCCTGGAAGTCTGGTGCACCCAGGTCACGGATTTCAAACGCAACATGCTGGCGTGCGACGTGATTCTGGTGGAAGAAGAGGCCAACCGGCATGAATTGCCCTATATTGTGGACGCATTGAAAAAACTGCCCATCGGGCATATCGAAACCTATGAATTGTTCAATTATCAGGGGGCCATCAAAGAGGCCAACAGCAAATATGCGGAACGCAAGAACATCCCGCAACCGGAGTGGCCCGGATGCAACAGCCCCTGGGATGTGGTCGGCATTCGGTGGAACGGCGATGTGGTGGCCTGTGTCTATGACTATGACAGTAAATACGTCATCGGGAATGTGAAACACGATTCTCTGGTCAACATCTGGAACAGCGACCGGATGATCGAATTTCGTCGTAACATGGCGACCCGTCGTTTTGATCGCATTGAAGCCGCCTGCGGGAGCAAGATGTGTACCGAATGTACGATCATGTGGCAGAAAGAGTACCAGATCCCGACCGATTATTATGCCGAGATCAAACGCATGGAGTATTACCTGTCGCGAGCAATCGACCGGGTTCATCTGAGGTATAAACGAACCGATGCACTGCTGGAAAAATGGGAGTACCTCAGAGATCACCGCGACGAATGGCTGACGGAATTTTACCGGCACGGGAGCAGCATCGGGAAACCGGATGCCGTGGGTGCCAAAAAAATTTATGATACCGCAGGGTAATCGAACAATAGGAGATCCATAATGGCCGTTTATACATACACGTGCAAAAAATGTGCCTTCCGGTTTACCCGGGATCGGAGTCTGGTCGATGAACCGGACCATATTTGTCCGAAATGTCTGTCGCCCAGCGATATTCTCAGCGGGCCGGCCTGGCGGTATGGCGAGAAAGTCCTGGACCCCTACGGGTATGATCAGGGCAGCCGACGCTACGACGAGGACGGGTATACCGGGCCATGGCTGGGCGACCGGAAAAAGGAAGCGTCGCATTAACATGAAGGTCTGTCTCACGCTCGATGCCGATTGGGCGCCCCGCGACGTCGTGGCATTCGCCCTCCAACCGCTGCTGGACGCGGGGATCCCGTTTACCTACTTTGCCACCGACGATTACGCCGGTTACCCGGATGGGGCAACCGAACTGGCCTGGCACCCCGATTTCAGGGCCAGGGGATTGCCCCAAGAATTGGAGACATTTTCAACCTTGATTCCCGGGGCTCGGGGACTTCGGCCCCACGGGCTGGTTATGCCGCAGACGGAACATTTAGAGGGCCTTCTCAATGTTTATGGAATTGAATGGGTGAGTGCCTCGTTTTCGCCCCACCGTACGGAACCGGAATGGTCTCCGGCGTCGGTTTTGAATTTCCCGATCAACTGGGGCGATAACCTGTGGTTTCGCGAACGGATCCTCCCGCCGTTTGAGCGCATCCGAAGGGCGTCGCCGGGGTATTTTATTCTGAATGTTCATCCCATTCATCTTTTTTTGAATACTGCCAATCTCGACCAGTACACCGAGGCCAAAGCCGATTATCAAAACGTCGACCGGTTACGTCGTCATATCAACACAAGCGAAACCGGCGTCGGGGATATCTTCAACGATATCTTGAAACTCAGAGATTGTAACGCTGTTTACTTTATGACATTGTCGCAAGCATGGAGCGATTTTTCGGGAGCACCGTTAACATGAGAAAATCCAGGCAAGAATACAATGAGATCAGAGAGCGAGAGCGACAAAATAAGGAATACTATTCCCGACCGGACGGGAAAGCGGCATGTCCCCACACCATTTGCATCTCGGTTAATAACCGGTGCAACATGAAATGCCGGATGTGCGATATCGGGAAAGCCAACCGCGAGCGGCACGACATCGGCAAGGAGCCCGACGGGTATCTGGCCAAGCGGTACGTGAAGGAAAACCGCTACATCGAGTTTCCCATCGAACGGTTGGAAGCATTGGTCGATGAGGTGGCGGATTTTCAACCCACAATCAAAGCCAATTTTGTGGAACCGCTGACGTATGGGAGCTTATGCCGGTTCGCCCAATATGTCAAACGTAACGGATTAAAATTTTATACGATTACCAACGGGTGGCTCCTGGAGCGAAACGCCGAATGGATCGTGGAAGAAGGGGTAGACCTGATCCGGATTTCCATGGATGGCACCGAACCGGTTCACGACGATATTCGGGGAATAACCGGAAGTTTTTTAAAAACCGTAAATGGAATCGAGCGGCTGTTGGAACTGAAAAAAAAGAAAAATAAATCCACCCCCATTATCGGCATTTGTTTGACGATCAGCAATTACAATTATCTCAACCTGGTGGACTTTATGGATGAATTGAATCGGCGAAAATGGCTGAACGACATCTATATTAATTTCAATCATTTGTTATACACGACCGGGTGGGAAGTCGAGGCAACGCGTCAGGAGTCGTCGTTATTTGACGGTATTGCCATGTGCAGTATGGATGACATTCATTTCGATCAATTCGATATCCATGCGTTCAACGGGCAAATCGCCCGGTTGCATCAAAAATACGATCCCACACAATATCATTACTATTTTTCCCCGGCGTTAAGTCCCAATGATCTGGAGGTTTATTACAATCCCGCGAGCCGGATGTACCCGGGTACCCCCTGTTACCTTCCCTGGTATGCGGCCCAAATCGAAGTCAACGGGGATGTGGGAATTTACGGGCACTGCATTTTACCCTCATTGGGAAACATCATGGCGCAAGGGTTCCACGACGTATGGAATTCCCCGCGTGCGTTGGAAATCCGGCGGGAATTGCGGGCAGCCGGTTCGTTTACCGCCTGCAACAAATGCATCGGTACGTTGTATCCGTTACGGGGGAGGGATTAACATGGCGTCTCATGTTTCGAAAACCTTCCTGAGAAAACAGGAAGGCTATTACCGGGGGGATGAGCGAAACCGAAACCGGATCGCTTCACCGGGGAGTCAATACTTGATCCAACTCCTGGGTGGCGGATACCTGGACGATTACAGCGACTGCACCGAGAAGAAAGTGCTGGATGCGGGCTGCGGCGCCGGTTTTAACCTCGTGGGCCTTTCGATGATGGGGTTTGAGGTATACGGGTGCGATATATCCGATGACATTGTCGCCTATGCCGAGGACAATGTGAAAAAATTCGGGGCCCATGCCACGGTAGTGACCGGTGAAAACCAGGCCTTGCCGTTTGAGTCCGGGTACTTTGATTTGCTGGTTTCCATGAATGTCATTCACTATGTGAATTCCGAAGCGGGCATGACGCGCAGCATCGCCGAATATGCTCGGGTACTCAAAACCGGGGGGCGATTGATTTTAAGCACCAATCACCCGGCAAACTGGATTCTGAAGGATGCGGAAAAATTGGGGAAAAATGTATTCCGCCTTAATTGTCGGACCGATTTCAGGCACCGCGATCTATTTTTTGTCTTTGAGGACGCCAATGAATTGAGACGCTACTTCGAACCGGATTTCTCCCACCTCAAAATCGGGGAGAATCAAATGGAATTTTTCGATAAATGTCTGAGAAATTTTGTGCTCACCGGTATAAAAAAATAGGGATGTAAGCAATGGAGAATCGTATGGATAATCAGTATAATCATTCTAATCATTATTCTTTTTTTAAAGGGCTGCTGGAGGCCCATCGACATCTGATGGGTGAAAATGACGCCAAATTTTTTGAACGCGTGTATCTGAAAGACCTGACGATTTATCGGCGGCGTTTAAACGCCATTGGATTTGATGCCGGTTCTCGGATATTGGATGCGGGATGCGGTTTTGGCCAATGGGTAACTGTGATGGGGGAATCGTTCGAACAAGTTGTGGCCGTGGATCACGCCCCCCACCGTCTGATCATCCTGGATAAAATCCTGGATCATCTGGGGATCAGAAATGTAACGCTCCAATACGCGGATTTGGCGGCATTACCGGTGGAAAATGACTCGTTTTCCCATGTCTTTTGTTACGGGGCACTGTTTATAACCGATTGGAAGCAGACCCTCCGCGAGTTTTATCGCGTTTTGCAGAAAGGGGGAAAGCTCTATTTTACCGCGAATGGTTTGGGATGGTATATTCATTTATGGCAAAACCGTCCGAACGCGACCCCGGATTACGATCCCCGTCTCAATGCCGCCAAAGCCTTTTACAACACGGGATTATATAATTCCGGGCAACGCGTCGATTTTGGAGACGGCAGCCTCATCATCGCAACGGATGAAATCGCAGATACCCTGAAATCCATTGGGTTTCAGGATATTCAAATCGCCGGAGAGGGGAGCATCGGGTGTCCTGCCGGTGAAAACCTCTCTTTTTTCCAATCTTCTTACGAGGGATTGGAGGGGGCTTACGAGGTATTGGCCCTGAAATAAAGTAACGATACGGAGGAAACCATGTCGAATGTTCAAAAGTACGGATTTCTTGATAAACTCAAACGCACACGGTCTTTAAAGAGTTTGAATGCTTTTTTTTATAAAAACACGAGGGTTGGGCAAAAGTATTTTTTATACAATGACCGCCTGCCCCGGGTCATCAATATTTCGTTCAATGAGCATACCTGTATGTACCAGTGCCGGTTTTGCCGCATGCACAAACCGGAAACCCGGGACATGTATCGCCACAAACAGGAAATGTCCTGGGAGACCCTCAAAAATCTGGTCCGCAATATTCCCAATGATTCGTATTACAGTTTCGATATGTCGTCGATCGGTGAAACCCTGGAATTTGAGAATTTACCCGATTTCATTGCATACATGAAACGGGAAAAACCGCTGGTCAACACGATCATTTCCACGAACGGATTGTTATTGACCCCGGAGAAAATGAAAGCCCTGGTCAAGAGCGGCTTGGATAACATGCAGTTGAGTTTATTTGCCGCCAATAAAGACGATTACGAGTGGATTTGCAAAGGCAAACAGTATGAAACCGTCTGCGAAAACATTCGGAAAGCGGTCGAGATCCGAAATAACATGAACTCCCGAACCCCGCATATGCAGGTCTTTATTGCGGGAATCAATGAATTTAAAGATAAGTTCAAGGATTTTGTCGACTACTGGTCCGGGATCGTGGATGTCGCGTTTGTGCGTCCCATCAACAATTCCTTTATCAATGAGGAGATTTCCCAAATCTTTGAAACCAATCCGTACCGTTACCCGTGCATCAGCCCCTGGTACAGCACCTCGATTCGTTCCAACGGCGATGTATTGGCGTGTCAGGTCATTCATTTTTACGACAGTGCTCACAAGATTGGGAATATCAATGAAAAGAGCCTGGAAGAAATTTGGAACGGCAAGGAAAAGCAGGAATGGCGACAGCGTCATCTGGAGAAGCGGTGGCATGAGATGCCGTATTGCCGAAACTGCAATGTATGGGATGCCTACACCAACATATGGGATTGGAATGGCAAACAATTTCAAATGACCATCAAATGGACGGATTTTTTCAAGAAATCCGCGTCATACCGGGGAGCCTGACGCGACGATGCCGGCGATCAAAAAAATTCTGATGATTCGATCCGCCCCGCTCGCCATATTCAATGCCGTCCTCGGGCTGGTTCGCGGAAAATACCCCCAGGCCGAATTCACGGTTTTAGCCCAGGAGGATATCGTCCATCAAATGCCCCCCGCTCGCCACCGAGTGATCCCGATTCCCCCGGGACCGATTGAATCCGAGACGCTCGACCGTCAGGTGATAAGCGATCTGATTCAAACCCGTTTTGATCTCCTGGTGATTCCCTGCAACAACCCCGCATTTCGGCATTATGGTAACCTGGTTCGATTGGCCCTGAAATTGAGTGTTCGATCAGTACTGATGGCTCATTCGCCGCAGCAAACGTTGACCCTGAATAGGCGGGGGATAAATAAATACGTGCGTCGGGAAAAACGTATGAAACGGCAATCGGCGTTTCATCCCTGGCGGGGCCGGATTGAAAAAATTGCCGAATATGTCATTTCCTGGGGGTGGGCGCCGTTCCTGTATGTGACGGCTTTCATTCGAAAGTACCGGCAACCCGGAGAGGCATTGATCATCTGGGGGGGCGCCCCTATCATTAATATTAAATATTGGTCCGGCATATTGAAAAAAAATGGTTACCATTCCCTGACCCTTGTTCGAACATTTTACCCGGATATCTGTAAACGGGAGGATTTTGATTTGTATTATGAAGATCTGATACCGCGGATCCTCCGCCAATTTAGGTTTTTACGACGCGTTTTAGGGCCGTTAATGGCCATTTCATACGCGTTGAAAAGGGCATCGGTAGTACACTGTGATTTTACGGGGGCATTCCTCTCTCTATCGCCTTTGAAAAAAATAGAGGCACGATTGTTTAAATTGGCCGGGATAAAAACCGTGGTTTGCCCTTATGGATCCGATGCACTCATGTACTCGAAAATTACGGATTTGTGCGTCAAGCACATCCTGCTCCAACAGTATCCTCAGAATGGAGCCAGGGAGAAGCAAATCGAACAAAATGTACGCTATTGGGAGAAACACGCGGATGTGATTATTGCCGGAACCAATTTTGGGAAGGCCCGTTGGGATTGCGTACCGGCCAGTATGCTGAGTGTCAATGCCTCGGAATGGAAGACCCGCGAGACTTATTCAACGAATGACGGAAAAAATGGCGTGGTAACGATCACCCATTCCTCCAATCACCGCATTGTCATGGGAACGGAGTTTTTGATCGAAGCAGTCGAAAACCTGAAAAAACAGGGATTCCTTATCCGATTGATCCTTTTGGAGAAACTCCAAAATTCGGAGGTATTGCGAATCATCCGGGAGGAATCGGATATCCATGTCGGGCAATTGGCCAATTGGATGTACGGGCTCAGCGAAATCGAAGCCATGGCCAATGGAGTTCCGGTTTTATCCAATTTGTGCAACAAAGATTATCTCCGGCTGTATTACCGGTATTCCTATTTGAATGAGTGCCCGATTCTGGCGACTTCACCGGAAACGGTCGAGGAAAATCTCCGGATATTCATCACCCATCCCGGTCTGAGAGAAGAACTGGGACGGGCTTCCAGAAAATATGTCGAAAAATACCATTCGGAAAAAGCGGCCCTCTATTTATTCCAATCGATATATGATAAAATCGTGTTTAATAAACCCATCGAATTACTCGAGTTGTATCATCCGGTGAAATCCGCTTACAATAACCATCTCCCCCGGGTGGCTCACCCCTTAAGGCAGGGCAAGCTTCCGCGGGATTTTCTCCAATCCACGGAATCACCGAATGGATCAACCAAGAATCAGGGAAGGTAAACCATGAATGTCGATACCGAGATTATTCAACAGAAAGTGGACGAACTTCGTCAGAAATACAGCTTCAAGGTCACCCAAAAGGCCGTGATCCCAACCGAAATAGTGGCCCAATACGGCTCTCCCCTGGGGTACGAATCCGTTGAGGATGGTTTTTTGATGTGGCTGAGACCCGGCATTTACGAATCCATGAATTCCAATTTTATTTGTCTTTCCAGGGATTTCAAACCGGAACGGGAATTGATTCAAACCTCTCATGCTGTCGTCGACGTGAGTGTCGATCCGGTAAACAAATATATTTTTTCTCTGGAAGTGAACCTCTACGAACTCTTCAAAGGTAACGCCGAAGGGGCATTTGCCGATAAGGGAAACCGCATTGCCCTCTATGATCGGGACGGTCGCTTCATCGATCATGTGGTCTGTGGCAGCAACACGCCTTTTTTTGCAACGTCTTTTACCCGGTTTGACCCCCATACCCTGGCCTATTTCGATTTGATCTCCCGGGAAATCCGAATCGTGGATTTTTCCGGGAATATATTAAGGCAGATTCCGACCGGAAACCGGCTGATTCGTCGGTTAAGGGGAAACGCTGATACCGGACTTTATTTTATCTCGCTGTTCAATAAAAATTGGCTGGGAATCGAAACCGAGGAAAAATTTGAAACCGTTTACCGATGCGATGCGAATAATCAAATCGAGAAAGTATTTGAGAATCAATTCGGAATCGGAGTCTACAATCAGATCTACGACCTGGAAGTTGACGACGACCGGTGGATGTATGCCGCCGATCAGTTCTTCGGCAAATGTAACGGGGCCGGAGACGAGGTTTTTAGGGTTTCGATGAAGCATTCGGCCTGGCAAATCAATGGGGAATACCTTTCGCCTTACATCATTTCATTAAAAAAAGACGCGACCCATCCGCATTGTCTCTATGCCATGGCCCGGAATTATCACACCCCGGCATGTGTGCTATATCAATTGACCGTGTGATTGGGGAATCACGATAGGGGAATGGGATGAAACGATGTGTCATTGCTGGAATCAGCGGGCTGATTGGCAACCATCTGGTCAATGAATTTCCGGATGGATGGGCCGTATGGGGGCTCTCTCGAAGTCTTCCCGGAGTTCGATTGCCGGCCAATCGGTTTTATCATTTGTCCGTTAATTTTGAAGGGGAATGGAACACCGCGGAATTACCCGAGAAAGCGGATGCGGTCATTCACCTGGCGCAATCGGAACATTTCAGGGATTTTCCCGAATATTCAAACGACATCTTTCATGTCAATACCTTAAGTGTTTTGCGACTTCTGGATTATGCCCGACGCGCCCGCGCGTCGACCTTTATCCTGGCCTCATCGGGCGGCATCTATGGGTATGGGGAAAACGAATTCTCCGAAGACCGCGAAGTCGTTTCCCGAGGCGATCTGGGGTTTTATTTGGGGACCAAATTGTGTTCCGAAGTCCTGGCCGAGAATTATTCCCCATATATGAATATCATCATTCTTCGGTTTTTCTTTGTTTACGGACCGGGTCAGCGCCCGACCATGTTGATTCCCCGACTGGTTCACCTGGTGACGGAGGGAAACGCCATCCTTCTTCAAGGTCAGGATGGCATCCGGATCAACCCGATTTATGTCAACGATGCGGCCCGATCCATTATCTCGGCCCTGACGTTAACCGGCAGTCATAAGATCAATATCGGCGGGCCAACGGTTCTGAGTTTAAGGGAAATCGGGGACATCATCGGTTCGAAATTGAACAAGAAGCCCCAATTTTCCATTCAACCGGAATCCAAACCCCGACATCTCGTGGGCGATATTCGAAAGATGACCGAATTGTTGGGAGCCCCGTCCACGCATTTTCACGACGGAGTCAACCCACTCCTGGCTTCAACCTGTAAACGTTAACGACGTTAGACGTTAAATGAAAATTAAAAAAATATTCATCGGTATGACCGACATTGCGTCTCAGATCGGGACGTATCGAAAGGGATTCGAAGCCAATGGCGTTGAAACCCTGACCGCCATTTATGAACGCCATTCGACCAATGTCACCGGTTCCAGCGATTTTACCATTCATTCGCCCTGCTTTGATGGGCTTGCTCTCCCCATTCCCGGCCAAAACGGCAGCAACGCGCTCCGGCATGCGTTCCGCTATGTATGGAAAGACTACATCTGGGAAAAAGCCTTGAAGGAATGCGATACGTTCATGTTCATGTGGAGCGGTTTTGAACCCGATTATTCCCATTATGCCCGTTTGAAGGCCAAAGGCAAACGCATCATCACCAATTTCGTGGGGAGTGATATCCGATGGAAACCGGCCGCCGATCAGGAATTTAACCATTACGCGCTCCAACCCCTGGAATTCAGGGACGATTATTTTGCTTCCACCCTTCTGGTGCGTCAATTGCATTACTTACGCATGGCCGAGAAATATTCGGACGTCATTATCAGCCTTCCCAATCAGGCCCAATTGGCGTTACGGCCTTACGTGAATTTCTATTATCCCCTCCATATGATCGATTACCGGGAAAACCCCGCACAGCGTCGCGAAAATCCCGTTATTATCCATGCCCCCACCAACCGGGAATTCAAAGGAACCAAATATGTGCTGGAAACCTTTGAGAAACTGGAACGCGAGGGCATTGCCTTTCAACCGCGTCTCCTGGAAAAGATACCCCACAACGACATCCTTGATATCTACGCGGATTCCGATATCCTGATCGGTCAATTGTTGTGTCCGGGCGGGGGAAAGCAGGCCTTTGAACTGCTCGCCTGCGGGAACGTGGTGCTCACCCGCATGGCGTTTGGAATTTACCCGCAGCAAGCCGAAACCGATTCGCCGATTGTGGATGTGGGCCCGGAGACGCTTTATGACCGCTTGAAATTGCTGATTCGGAATCACCGGGAGCGCTCGGAATTGGCGAGTCGGGGCAGACAGTACGCCGATACCCATCACGATGTGACAAAAATTTGCAAGCGGCTGATCGATGTGCTTGAAAACGGCGACGAAAATGATTCGCTTGATTTTGTACCGGATTTTTTCCGAGACCAGTTTATCCCCGAATCCCCCCAGGTACGATGGATGTACAACAAATACAACCGGCTGGTGAAGCATTGCCCCTGGTATCGGAAATTCATTAAACCGGGGAAACGGGACGGATTGGTTTTTTGATGTCTCATGGAGAGAAGATGAAAACAACCGCATTTCAACTCTATTTTCCCGGATTAACCCGGGAAGTCCTCTATCGGATGGGGCTCGAATTATACAACAAGGGTTTTTTCGAAGACAGTGCCGCATGGTTTGAACAGGCGACCCGAATCCGGGGAAAATATACCGAATTCCTGCCGGCTGCTTATATCCATCTGGGCGAAATCGCCGAGCGAAAGAATGACGGAGACGGGTATCCCTATTTTCAAAAAGCCCTGGCGCTCCTTAAAAACAGGAAAACGAAAACCCATGTGGAGATCTACCGGCTCGCTTCCCTGTATCAACGTCTGGGAAAGCGCGCCGATGCGTACCGGTGGTTTAACAAATTAATTGCCGGCTTTCCTCTATACACGCTTCTCGGGGGCGCGTATTTTCATCTGGGGGAATTGTACCTGGCGGATCGAGAATCGACCCGCGCCCGGGAGATGTTTGACCAATGCCTGGCGGTTTTACCCGGGCATGGCAAAGCCCGAGAATACCTGATCGCATTGGAAGAAGAACATCTCAACGCAAATAAGGAGAATGAATCATGATGCCTCAACTGTTTGTCGGCGGAAGCGGGCGAAGCGGAACCACCTTGATGCTGAAAGCCCTGGGAAAACACCCCGAAATTCACAGCCTGTCCATGGAGATGCGATTTTTGATCGATCCGGACGGGTTGGTCAACCTGGTCAATGCCTTGAGTCGCGATTATTCTCCCTTTCAGGCCAGAGAAGCCCTGTATCGTTTTCATCGACTCATGACCGTTCACCTGTGTCAGCCCAATCGCAGGCCGTATTTGGGTTTTAATTTTCCCGCCATTTTCGGAGAGGATTTTTACTCCTGCCGGTTGAATCGGTTTCTGGATTCGATGAAGGCATATGAATTCGAGGGCCGAAGTTACTTCGAGTATCATGAGGAAAACCCCGAGGCGAACCGCCCGGTTTTCGGCGCGCGTTACTTTCCCGACCGTCAGGTACTTCTGGAGCTCACGGCATCGTTTGTCGATGATCTGTTTTCAAAAGCCGCAGAAAAAGCAGGAAAACCCATCTGGTGTGAGAAAACCCCGTTTAATGTCCTTCACCTCGATTTTCTATGGGAGCTTTTCCCTCGGGTTCCGGTGATTCATATCTTCAGAGACCCGCGCGCGGTGATCCTTTCCCTTCTTCAACCCACGGAATATTGGGCCCCGGACAATGCTCACGATGCAGCGCTTTTCCTGGATTCCTTTTTTCAACGCTGGTTTGATTTAAAAGCGCGCCTGGATTTTACCGGAAAACACCTCATCGAAATCCGGTATGAAGACCTGGTCCGATCGCCCCGACCGACTCTGGACCGATTAAAGCAGGAATTGGATTTGAACCGGGATTTTGCGGATATCCCGTCCATGAACGTGGCGCGGCTCGATGCCTGGAACGAGCAATTAACGCCCGATCAGATCCGTCAGGTGGAAGCGGTGATGGGACCAACCATTGAAAAACTCGGATACCCATTATGAAAAATTTAAGACGTTATATTTGGAAATAAATCATGGAAACCATTAAATTCTCGATATTGATTCCTTGTTACAATTACGCCCATTTTCTGGACGATTGTTTAACCAGCGTCATGGATCAGACCGTTGGCGACTGGGAAGCTATTGTCGTGGACGATGCGTCCACGCAAGGGGATCCGGAGGCTGTCGTTTCGACGTTTCAGGATCCCCGGATTCGGTTTGTTCGCCATGAGCAGAACCGGGGCGCCGGCGCCACGTTTAATACCGCGTTTAAGCATTCCGAAAACCCGTATGTGTTTCTACTTTCGGCCGATGATCGGTTGACCCCGCATTTTCTGGAAAAAATCCGAGACGTTCTGGTGAGCGATCCGGCAGTCGATGTGGTGACCGTTGATTTTCAACTGTTTGGCAATGCGACCGGAACCTGGAATTATGGGGTTTTCGATGCGGAAGCTATGACGCGGGTCCAATGGATTCCGGGGCCTGCCTCGGTCATGAAACGACGCGTATGGGAGCAGGCGGGCGGGCACTACGAAGGACCGGAATTAAAAGACGGGAACCTGGATTGGGACTTCTGGCTCTCCGCCATGCGGGAGCAATTGACGGTGGTTCATATCCCGGAACTTCTCTACCTCTACCGGGTTCACGGATCGTCCATTACCAGTAAACGTGCGGCTCAGGATGATCGTATTCATGACTTTCTCTACCGGCGCCATCAGGAGCTCTTCGACCGTTACGGCACCGGAAATGCCTTCAGAGCCCTGGGCTACATGAACAGTGCAGTGGCTGCCTGGAAAAAAGACGAACATTTACGGGCTCTGCAATTGGCACGGGACGCATGGAAACTCGCCCCGAATCCGGAGAGCGGGTTTCAGGTGTTGTCCCACATCCGAAAGGAGTTTACCGACACCCACCCGGATCTTTATTCGCTCAGACAGGAATGGGAACAAAGACTTGCGGCGTCTCCCGATAGCGGGACCACGCATACCAAAGAAAATGTCTTCTTGTACAAAGACCTGGCCCGGCTTTGCGTGGCCCTGGAAGAGTGGCAGGCGGCCGAACATTACCTGCTTCATGCCATCGCATTTATGAAAAACACCGTTCAGGCTGCCGGTTGTTGTAATCTATTGGGCCTGGTGTACATGAAAAAAAAGGATCCGGACCTGGCCATGCAAGCCCTGGCATTGACCCTGTGCTACGACCCGGAAAACCGGGGCGTGTTTCTTCATCAATCGCACTTATTTTTTGCCATGGGGCAGTGGATGAACGCCCTGTTGACCTGTCTGAAAGGCCTGACCCGCTTGCCGGGGGATCGGCCGCTTCTTATGGCATTGGGAAAGATCGCTTCGGCCCTGGAAGCCAACCGTCAGTATCCGATCCCCAGAGCCGATCAATGGGCGCGTCCAACCATGGACGGCCTCGCGGGTGAAAAATCTTTTCTTTACGCCTCAGCACTGGGTCAAAAAATTTATTGGATGTCGCGCGCCCGGGATTTATACGATAAATACGGCGACACGCAGGGTGGCTTTCTCACCTTGCAGCATACCATTGAGTCGGTCTCCCCGAAACGGATCCTGGAAATCGGATGTGGAAACGGACGAAATTTTCCGCTGTATGCGTCGATGAATATCGACACCGTGGTCGGCCAGGATATATCCATCGCTGCTCTCGAACTGGCGGAAAAACGGGGGTACCCGTTTGTCACCTTAACCGAGAAACCGGTCCCGCAATTGGATTATCCCGTGAATCATTTTGACCTGGTGGTATCCAACCGGGTGCTTCAGCATGTCCCGCCCGGTGAGGTCGAAGGCATCGTCGAAGCCATATGCCGAATGGGCCGAAATATTTATATCAATGAAATCACACCCGCAGAAGCCGGAAACGACCGCTCATCGTTTTACATGTTCCTCCACGATTACCGGGCGTTGTTTGAAAAATTTAATTATAGAATCGTTCGGGAAATGAACGATGAGAACCAATTCCGGTTCTTACTGAGCCATAAATACTTAATTTAAAAAATTAATTCAACACCGATGCGTATCTTGATGCTGGCCCCCGGTTTTTCCATTCACAGCACGAGGCCCTTAAACCGGTTGCTGGAACAGGGGCATGAGGTGATTTATGTCGATGGCGAAAATCCGTACCCGGGCGGCAAGGAACGGTTTCTGTTCATCCCGTACGTGAATGCCGACGATTCGTTTGCGGTTCCGATGTTGCGGGAAATCCGGGCCGATTTACATCCCGATCTGGTGCACGTGCATCGGGTCGATCGTCGGGCTTACCAGTGTATGAAGGCGGGATTCAAACCGCTGATCCTGACCGCCTGGGGCAGCGACATTAATAATTACTTCAATCCGGCGGGCGAGCGGCAATACCTCCTGGAACAGGAGTTAATGGCAGAAACCTTAAGAAACGCCGATCTCTTCATTCATGATACCCCTGATATCGAAAGAAAAGGTGCATTAATCGCGGGCCGGCCGATTCCTTCGGAGCGTTTCCTCCTGGGCGTGAATACCCGCCTGTTTAAACCCGGTGATGAACACGAAGTCACCGCTCTCCGGGAGAAACTGAGGATAACAACGGACGCAACGGTTTTCGTATCGATTCGTGCCATGAGCCCGGTTTACAATCACCATCAAATCCTTTTGGCGTTTTGGTATGCCCGGCAATCGTTCGACAAGGATGCGGTTCTGGTGTTTCGAAAATACAACAACCGCGATTATCTCGACTACGAAGCCTCGCTGCTGGCACTGATTGAACGATTAGGATTGGGTCCTGCGGTTCGCTGGATGGAACCGTGTTCCTTTGACCAGATGCCCGCCGTTTATGCGCTGGCCGATTATATCCTCAATTATCCCATCCGGGACGCCTTTCCGGTTACGTTTCTGGAAGCGGCCGCCTGCGGCCGCCCTGTGATCACCAACCGCTTGCCGGCTTATGAGCACACGTTTGTCGAACGATTTTTCGAGATGGTTGAACCGGGAAACGTCAGGGCGCTGGCACAACCGTTGGTTCGGGCGGTAAACGGCGCAAAAAAAAAAGCCGAAATCAAAGCCAAACAGCAAACCTTAGCCGAAGCGCGAAACGCCATGCTCACGCATTACGATGAGTCCAAAGCCGCAGATCAATTGGTTGAAATCTACCGCCGGTTGATTACACCGAATCCCCATCCTTCCGGGGGCCGAAAACCGTTAGCCGAGGCGCGATGGCAGCGTTATCTTGAAAAGGGATTGAGCGGACTGGACCTTTCAACGGTAACGACCGATCTGGAGATGTATCAATTGGGATCCGTATTCAAACAACTGGGACACGAGGACAAAGCGGAAACGTGTTTCCGGCACGTGATCAACGCTTCCGCCAAAACGAAATATCTTGCCGGTGCCTGGTTTCATCTGGGAGACATCTATTACCGACAAGGTCGCATGGCCGACGCCCGGACCATGGTGACGCGTTGTTTGGCATTAAGCCCGGAGCATCGCGCCGCAATCGCCATTCGTACGGCGATCGAAGGACAATAACAAATGAGACAATGGATTCTTGTGGCCGGGGCCCGACCCAATTTTATGAAGATTGCCTCCATCGTTCATGCCTTAAACCAACATGGCGAAATCACCCCGTTACTGGTTCACACCGGTCAACACTATACACCGGAAATGTCGGATATCTTTTTTAACCAGCTCGGCATTCCCGAACCCGACATGAATCTGGACGTTGGATCAGGTTCTCATGCGGTTCAGACCGCTGAAATCATGATCCGGTTTGAAACCGTTCTCCTCGATGTCAAACCGGAATTGGTCCTCGTGGTCGGGGATGTGAATTCCACGCTGGCCTGCGCGTTGACTGCGGTGAAGATGAAGATAAACGTGGCCCATGTCGAAGCCGGGCTTCGAAGTTTCGATCGCGATATGCCGGAGGAAATTAACCGGATTCTTACCGATGCCATTTCGGATTTCCTGTTTATCACCGAACCGTCTGCTGAAAAGAATCTCTTGAACGAAGGCATCCCCAGAGAAAAAATCTTTTTTGTCGGAAATACCATGATCGATACCTTGATCGCTCATCGTGAAAAAGCCGAGGCGTCGCATATATTAGACAGCCTTAAACTCAAGGAACGAAAATACGCGTTGGTCACGCTGCATCGCCCGTCCAATGTCGATCATAAAGAGGATTTATCAGGCATTTGGAACGCATTGCGAGACATTTCAACCGTTTTACCCATTGTTTTTCCGGCGCATCCGCGAACCGTCAAGCAGATGAATGCATTCGATTTAACGATGACGGATACCGATCGATTCAGGGTGGTTCCGCCGCTCGGTTATCATGACTTTCTAAAATTGATGACCCATGCCCGGTGTGTCCTCACCGATTCCGGTGGGATTCAGGAAGAGACTTCCATTTTGGGGGTTCCCTGCCTGACGCTTCGGAAAAACACCGAACGTCCGGTCACCGTGGACATGGGCACAAACCGGATCGTGGGCACCGACCCCGACATGATTCGAGAGGCGTTTATGGAGATCTATCACCGTAACGAATTAAAAAAGACGCCAATCCCGTTGTGGGATGGCAAAGCGGCTGAACGGATTGTGTCGCTATTGATTGACGCGCTTAATAAACGCTTTAATAAATGAGTTTCCTCGGATAAGGAGATGAATTCCAATGACGAATGAGATAGAAGAACTTAAGATTGCCGATGGTTCGACCAGTGAACCCGGTCCGATGAATACCTACCGGTTGGCTTCGGCCTTGAAGCGGTTGAACTGTTGGACGGAGGCAACGGATTGGTTTCTGAAATTAATCGAGGGGAATGCCGAACCCGAACTTCGTTCGGGCGCGTACTTTCATGTCGGTGAAATTCATTGGTTTTTAAATCATCGCGATACGGCTCTCGGGTATTTTAAAAAGTGCCTGGAATTGGATCCGGGTCACCGAAAAGCCCGCCAATACCTCGACGGAACCGCGCCGGAAACGGACAACGCTTCGATCGCTCGGCCGCTCCCGTCTTCGCAAGCCGCCCGCACCCCATTTCCGGAGGTTCACGCCTCGCCCCTGAAAATACTCTTTATCCAGAATTCCCCGTGCATTCGGAATTATAAATATGCGTCAGCTCTCAGAAAAAAAGGATACCCGGTCACCCTGGCTTACACGACCCGGAAATTGAGCGAATGTTATCAATTGACCGATGAGGTGTACAAGGCCTCCATCAAACTGGAAAGCACGGAGCAGTTGATCGCCTTATGCAGGGAATTCGATATCATTCACTGCCATAATGATCCCGATATCTTGACTTTAGGGGCCATTCAAAGCGGTATGCCGGTCATTCACGATACGCATGATTTGATCAGTTTACGAAACAAAAGCACCCCCACCGGTCTGGAGACCTCCATTCTGGAGTCTTTGGCGCAAAAAGGGGCAACCGGATGTATTTATACCACCCCTGAAAAAGCAGACATTTCCGCGTCCATGTATCATCTCAACGATAAACCCGTTTTGGTGGTTGACAATTATTGCTCGGAAGATGATATTCCGGCACCCGAGGATTTTCTTCCCAAGCGATCGAAACAGGATGGGCATATTCACATCGTGTATGAAGGGGGACTGGCAACGTCCGGTATTCGTGATTTTATGGAGATATTTCCCCGGTTGGTTCGGCATGAGCATATTCACGTTCATGTTTTTCCCGTGGATAATGCCTCTGCCAATACGGCCACGTATTGCCAATTGGCCCGATATTTTCCCCGCCTTCATCTCTATCCGCCCGTATCGCCGAATGATCTCATTCGGGTGATGACTCAATTTGATGTCGGCATCATCCCGTTTACCCATCCGTCCGGGAATTTTAAAAAATTTCTCGATACCACCATTGCCAATAAACTATACGAATACATGGCCGCCGGTTTACCGGTGGTGACCGCCGACATTCAAAGTTACCGCCGCTTTTTTTCCGAGCATCCCACGGGCTTTGTTTATCAAAATGAGGAAGAGATCATTGAAAAGCTTCCCCAATTATTGGAAAAAAACGCTTCCGTCGATTTTTCCAATTACGTCTTTACGTATGAGAAAGAAATCGATAAGGTCATTCGATTTTATCACACCGTTATTGCGTATTGGAAGACAAAAAAGACGAAAAAAGACAAAAAGAACGTAATGGGATCATAAATGGATGAATTAAGCGATCGGATATCGGTATTGATTCCCAGTTATAACCGGGAGCAATTTATCGCTGAAGCTCTGGACAGTGTACGCAATCAATTGGCCGATGGCGATGAGGTGCTGGTGGTGGATGACGGGTCGACGGATGGGACGGTGCGTGTTCTTGAAACGTATCGATCCGATCCGCGGTTTCGATATATCGTCAAACCGCATACCAATGCTCCGGATACGCGTAATTGCGCCATTAAAGAGGCCAGGAATCCCTGGATTGTCTGGTTGGGGAGCGATGATATTCTCATGCCCGGAATCCTTGATCATTATCGTCGGTATATGCGTCAATTCCCGGATGTGGATGTGATTTACGGAAACTTCGAAATTTTCGGGCACATTCAAAATTCCAATGAGACCCGTCTCATTTTTCGGGATTATTATAAAAAGAATCGCGTGTTGGTGCAGCATCTTTTTTTCAAAAATGTGCTTCCGGATGGGGGTGTACTGTTAAGGAAGAATGTATACGATCGTTATGGGGGGTATGATTGCAATTTTAACCGGTTGCACGATTATGAGTTCTGGATTCGAACTGCGCCTCATCTAAATTTCAAACACTGCAACCGGTATATTTGTAAATGGCGGTGGCATCAGGGGAACATGTCAGCCGGCAGTATTCGGACCGATAAGCAATTCAATTATATGATTATGGAGAAGTTATTGGCAACGTACGATCCGGAAGCATTCTTTCCCTTTTTTAAAGGAAGGAATGATCCGAAATCGCTCGCACATTTTAATTTACAAATCGGCAAGCAGTATGCCAGGGCAGCGGCTTATCCCGAAGCAGCCGAGAAATCCTTTCGGTATTTGGTGGAATCCATTGAATTGCATCCGTGTAAGGAAGCCTATTTTGAACTTCTTCATTTGATTGCCTCGCAATCGGAAGAGCGAAAAAACGATTTTGAAGCACGTGTTTCGTCTTCGCTTTTACATCAGTGTCATCGGATTACCCGAATGATCAAGGGTAGGGGATGGATGGATCGATATAAAATTGCTTCCTTGAATAAGCGTTTGGGGAATATGGATATTGCCGAAAGTCGGTTTTTGGCGTTGGCGCGATTGTTGATTCGTGCAACGGATCGAGTGAAGCTTTTACCGGGCGTTTATTTTCATTTGGGAGAGATTAATTATATTCAGGGAAAGCGGGAAGCTGCGAAGGATTACTTCGATCGATGTTTATCAATGAATCCCTTGCATCATAAAGCCAGGCAATATATGGAAGAGACGTTGCGCGCAACGTCTCCCCGATAAAAATTACCCTGCGAGCTGTTAATACTTGCTATTGCAGCTCATCGCGTTTTTTGCAAAGACCGGCCAATCCTCGCCCCATTGAATTAAAAGCCTAAAGATACTATAATATAATTATGGTACAATCGATAATTAACCTGATCGCGCCGATATTCAAAAGAAATAAATCCATTCTCTCTCATTCGGGACCAAAGGGACTTCCACTCGATATCCAATTCTTCGATAAACTCATGGCCGGTCACTTCATTTACGTCGATAAAACAGATTTTATCGCGAAATTGATCAACAGTAAGTTAACCTATTATTTTCTTTCACGTCCCCGCAGGTTTGGAAAATCCCTTCTGGTCTCTACCATGAAGGAAGTGTTTTCAGGGAATAAAAAATTATTTAAAGATTTAAAGATATATCATGCCATTGATTGGCAAAATTATCCGGTCATCCATTTCGATTTTTCTGCGCTCGGTGTTACCCCGACGAATTCATTGGAAAATGCATTAAGCAAAGAAGTGGATAAAATGAGTCGGAAATTTAATTTGCCGATATCCGAGGGACCCAGTAACTCGAAATTTCGGGACTTGATCGAAAACCTATCGAACCGCGAACATCAACCCGTGGTTATCCTGATCGATGAATACGATAAACCCATTATCGATTATGTGACCGATGACATTCAACGGGAAATTAACCGCTCTCAATTACAAGATTTTTTCTCCATTTTAAAAAGTTCCGGAGAACACATCCGATTTTTATTCATAACCGGTGTTTCCCGGTTCTCTCAAGTTTCTGTTTTTTCGGCGTTAAATAACCTGATCGATTTAACGTTTGACCCTGAATATGCAGCCATCACCGGATACACCGAAGAGGAGTTGTTGCATTATTTTTCCGATTATATTCGTCGGTTTGCGGCAAAGGAAAACTTTCATTTCGATGATTTAATGGGGATTATTCGAAAATGGTATAATGGTTATTCATGGGACGGGGAAACTCGCGTATATAATCCGTTTTCCATTTTAAGACTTCTTAACAGTTTTGAATTCAAGGATCATTGGTTTGCGACCGGAACGCCCATGTTTCTTTTTAAACTGATCCATGAGCAGAAGATTCCCATCCAGGATCTGGATCAAATCCGTGTCAATAAATCCATGTTGGAAAACATGGAAGTCACCCGGTTGGCGTTCATTCCACTTTTGTTTCAAACAGGGTATTTGACGGTCAGGGAGAAAATAAAAATAGACATCGAAAATACGGAGTTTATTTTGGGGTATCCGAATCGAGATGTCAGGTACTCTTTTTTGACTTACTTGCTGGGGAGTTTCTCTCCGAATAGTACCCGTATTATCGATAGTATGACAACCGCGTTTAAAGAAAACCGAATCGATGACGCATTAAAAATCATGCAGAGTATTTTTGCTGCGGTTCCTTACAATATTTTTAATTATAAAGTAGAAGCGTCGTATCATGCCTTGATTCACGTTATCTTTATGTTGATACTGGACCGGATCGGCGCGGAAATTCATACTAATCTGGGGCGAATCGATCAGATTGTTGAAACAGATAAGTATATTTATATCTTCGAATTTAAGATGCATGACGCGCAACAGGCGTTGCGTCAGATTCACGAAAAAAGGTATTACGAAAAATATATGGCAAAGGGAAAGAATATCGTCTTAATCGGCGTCGGATTTTCTGAAGAAAAACGAAATATTGATGAGTGGATTATCGAACCTTGGCGCAGAGGCGTACTCTAAAATGGGGGACGGCCAATGCCGATAATGAAAACCATTACCTGTTTATCCCCTTTGTCTCCCGCCGGGTAAGATTGCGGGTCACCAGTTTCTCCGTAAGCGCTCGGATTTGCACACCTTGAATGATTTGGGGAATATGAGATAATTTTGAAAAAAAATTCAGGAGATATTTTAAGATGAGCGAATCCCCAATAAATGGCCCTGAGGTAAAGGCA
>JBLMYT010000110.1:0-31590 GCA_050258455.1 Candidatus Omnitrophota bacterium
ACGTTCGAGGAAGTCGAAACCATGGTCGACTACTACCGACAAACAGGAAAAATCCGGCATTCGACGCCCGAACTCATGGCACTGATGAGTCAATGGTATAACCATTACCGGTTCTCGATTCATTCCACCCGTGATGTATTTAATACCACCATGGTATTGTACTTCCTTCAGGAATACATGAAGGATTTCCGAATTCCGGACGAATTGATCGATAATAACGTTCAAATCGACTATAGTAAACTACGCCATTTAATTGTTATCGATGAACAGGGCGCTAAACAGACCAATGGTAATTTTTCCAAACTGCTTTATATCGTACAAAACGGCAGTATTCATTCCACGATTGAAAAAAGTTTCCCCATTGAAGAGCTGACCGACACCAATAATTTCGTTTCTCTTTTGTACTATTTTGGGCTTTTAACCATTGGGGGAATCGATGATGAAAACACCCCGATTTTGACCATACCCAATGAAACCATCAAACACTTATATTATGATTACATCCATGATACTTACAAGGACACCGGGGTTTTAAATCTTAAAACCGATGTATACAAAGCCTTGATTCGGGGAATGGCTTACAAGGGAAATTGGGAAGAGCTGGTTCGGTTTATTGCCGAGCGGATGGAATCCTCGTTGAGTCTGCGGGATTTAATGACCGGGGAAAAAGCCCAGCAGGTTTTTTGGAATACGTATTTGGGACTCAGCACGCTTTATAACATATACTCGGAGAGAGAAATCGGTCAGGGATACTGCGATCTGGTCATGGTTCCCATATTGGAGCAAAACCCCAAAATTAAATATTCATATATTATTGAGTTAAAATACATCAAGCCTTCCGATTATGAGAAAAAGGATGGAGCAGAGAAACTGGAAACCCTTCGTTCCCAGGCTGAAGAGCAATTGAACCGGTATTGTCTGGATGAAAAATTCATGCAAACGGTGTCTCAAACCACGTTAAAGCGATTGATCCTGATTTTTAGCGCTAATCGATTGATTCATTATTCGGAGATGTGACAAAAGTTCCGGAAAGCCCCCGGACTATCCGGGCAAGAATCGGATAATTTATGACGCGTCAATATTGAACACTCGGGCAAATACACAGATCTGCCCCTACAAATAATAATCCCCAATTATTGAGGTTTTTAAGGCGAGGGTCCGCCGGAGAAATTTCCCGTAGGGGCGAATCCATGGATTCGCTCCCAAAAAAACATGCCTCCCCTATTAATAAAATCATGAGAATAAGATATAATAATATGAATATAAGCATAAGCCTCCGGCGGGTCAGAACCTTTTGAAAAAGGTTCCGACACCTCCCAAACGTTTTGATTTTGGTTTCCCAAAAATTCTTGATTTAGGAGTGACGCAATGAATATTTATATTTTGATTATCCTGATCTACCTGGCCGGTTTAACGGTCATGAACTTCCTGAAATCCCGTAAAGTGAAAAGTAAAGACGACATGATGCTGGCCGGCCGCCAAATCTCCATGACTCGCATGGTCTTTACCCTGATCTGCACCTGGATCGGCTCCGGAACCTTTATCGCCGGCGCAGAATTCGCGGCCAAAGCCGGATGGAGCGCCCTGTGGCAACCCCTGGGTGCATGGATCGGGATTATTATCATCTACTTTCTGGCTGCCAAAATCCGAACCTTCGGCCAATACACCGTGGGCGATATCCTGGAAGTCCGCTACGGCCCCGTGGCCCGAATCTTTGGCGCAATTGCCATTATGATCAGCTTCATTGTCATTGTCAGCTACCAATTCAAAGCCGGCGGCTATATCCTCAACGCCATCTCCGACGGCGCAATTACCACCGAACAAGGCATGCTCATCGCCTTTGTTTTTGTTACGGTCTTTACCGCCATCGGCGGCATGGTCGCCATCGCCAATACCGACCTTCCCAACGGTATCATCATCGTCACCTCAACGGTGATCTCCACGCCCCTAGTGATTGCCGCTTTCGGTAACTGGGACAAACTCACGCAGGTCTTACCCCCATCCCATTTCGAAGTCTTCAGCTCCCAATTCGGCGGGAACCCGATGTTAAAAATTCCGGCTGTGGGTCTTGCGGGCATGCTGCTGCTCCTGGGCGTTCAAAGCATGTACCAGAAATTCTACAGCGCCAAATCGCCCGCCGAAGCCAAGAAAGCCGCGGGTTTATGGGTGTTGGGTACCATTGTGGTGGAAACCGTGGTGATCGTGATGGCCGTGTTTGCCACCGCGTATTTTTGGAATCAGATTCAATCCGGACAAATGGACCATGCCGCAGTCATTGTTCAGGCCGCCAAACACATGATCTGGCTTCCGGTAGGCGTGCTTCTTCTCGGCGCAGCCACAGCCGTGGTTCTTTCAACCGGCATGAATTACCTCCTGTCCCCGACAACGACCATGATCCATGATATCTATCAGCGCTTCATTGATAAAAAAGCAGAGAGTGCCGCTTCCGACCGAAAATTGGTCATCATGCAAAAGATCCTCATCCTGATTGTGGGAATGATTGCCTTTTTACTGGCATGGAAAATGCGATCGGTATTGGAAAACGCTTATTTTGCGTACACCATTTATGGTGTGGCGGTGACGCCCGCGTTATTGGCGGCGTTGATTTCCAAGAAAGTCACCCGAACCGCCGGTCTGGTCTCGATTATATCCGGGACCATTATCACCATTTTTTTCAAGCTTTCGGGAAGCGTTTGGCCTTCCATCATGAAACCCCTGGGCGACCCCAATGGCGACCCCTTTGGTATTCCCATCATCTATCCCGCCCTGGCTGTTTCCGTTCTCAGTCTCATCGCATTTTCTTTCTTCACGGAAAAGCCTTCCAAAGAAATACTCAAGCATTTCTTCCCGGATGAGAAGTAAAGGAAGAAAAGAAGTAAATGCCGACTTATTGGTGAAGGGATCGGTTAATACTTTCTTCGGTAATGGCCCGGTGGGAGGCGTTCCAAATCACCTGATCCGTGTCATCGACGATGATAATTTGCGGTGACTCGTGACGGATGGCGTATTTTTCGGCGATTTCATTGGATCGTCCGCGATTGGTCAGAACATCGATTAATTCGTATTCGGCCATGTTCGGATGATGCTCCAGGAACAGATCCATTTCTTTTTTGGCTGCCAGACTGACCGGACACCGGGTCGAATGCTTAAAATATATTTTCATAATGCCTCCTATTTTCAAGTTATATTTTGCACCAAAACAAAAAAGTTTTCAATAGACAAAAACAAATCAGAGACGTTGCACGCAACGTCTCGACGATTCGAATAAATCAAAAACCAAAAAATTTTAGGTGGCCTTTTACAATTTACACAAAATATGTGACACGTGATTACGATGAAAACACAAAAAAGGAGCCTCAATGATTTTGATTAGGGATAAGATGAGAACTCCCGGATTTCGGTTTAAAAACTTGCGTTAATTGGTAATTTATGATAAAATAGAATAATAATGATTCTTTTACGCGTCCTTTAAGTCCCTGAGAGGAGTTGTTGTTATGGTTACTTTCAATAAAAACAAACTGAACGCCACCAACAAAACGGAAAACGCGACCATAAAAACGCACACCATCATGATCGTGGACGACGAACCGCAACAACTTAGCTCCCTTGAATCCCTATTGTGCTCGGATTACTATTTAATCACCGCCAAAGACGGCCTCGAAGCATTGAAACTCATCGAACAGATGGAAAATCGCGAGAAAATCAGTCTCGTGATCAGCGATCAACGCATGCCCGGAATCACGGGCGTCGAATTATTCGAGCGACTGCTTCCCCTCATGCCCCATTGCCGGCGGATTCTGATTACAGGGTTCAATAGTATTTCAGAAATCAAGGATAATATGGAAAAAGCAGGTATCCATGAAGTGATTGCCAAACCATTTGAGCCCGATTCCTTCATGTCCCGGGTCAGACAGGCCATCGAAACTTTCGAACAAAGAACCCCATCCACTCCCGGATAAGATTCTTTATCCCGTTAATTTCGATTTACCGGACGCATGGTCCGAAAACCAAACAGGTTATCCCAAAACATCGGTCCGTATTTATCGCGAGCCGCACAACGAAGATAAATTCCACCCCCATCCCACGATCCGCCCCGAACCGCCGGATACTTTCTCTCGTTATCGTAGGGATTTTCCATCCATTCCAGGATATTTCCCCCCATATCCATCAAACCCGAAGGCGTGGCACCGTCCGGGTAACGGTTCACCGGTGTTGTGGACCCGACATTTCCACCGTAATTGGCCAATTGAGGACTCGGTCCGCCCTTTTCCCTCGGCCAGGGATACTCTCGAATCGATCCATCCGGTTCTCCGCCGGCTGCCCATTCCCATTCCTTTTCATCAGGTAACCGATAAATGCCGGATAATGTCACGGCATCCGGTAAAACGCGATTTTCCTTTCCCGCTGCACCCGCTGGATTCATCGCCTCCATGCACGACAGCCAGAAACAGTACGCCCGCGCATCAAACCAGGTCACACCAATCACCGGGTGATCCTCCCGATTAAACACCTCATCGTCGTACTTTGAACGCAGTTTACCGGCCCAACCCGTCGGATTGGAGCCCAGATATTCCTCAAATCCCTGAATCGAATGAGAAAACGCCAACAGTGTTTCGGCAAAAGCGGCGAAAGGAAGAGTCGTTAACAAATCGTTTTCCCGACCTTCCAGGTATGAGATAAACCGGTTGTACCGCTTATTGGTCACGGGGTATTTGGAAAAATAAGCCGTTGGAACCGTCACGTGTTTTTTGGTAAGCGAATAAATATAGGTTCCTCCGGGAATGAGAATATATTCGGTATGGTATTCGAGCGGATGGGTAACAACCGATAGCCAGCCTGGGTTGATATGCGCGGAAATCGCGGAAACAACAGTCGGGAGATACGCGTCCGGCGATTTGTCATAGGCATCGATCCATTGGTTGATGCCGATATAATAATCGAGGGTGTCGACGGGGGTGACCTTTTCGATTCTCACCGGAATGATTGGAATATCACGGTCATCCGCAAGCTTCACCTCGCGCAAGACGTGTTTGGATTTGTTGGCATTTTCGGAAAAGACCAGAAGCAGTACGCCGCTTCGGTTGATGCCGGCCACGATCGCTTCGGCAAAATCTTCTCCGCCCTGAATATCCCGTTTGGCAATCCAGCAGGTGAAACCCTTCTTTTCCAATTCGCTGCACAGCGTATCAGCGACGTGCTCATCGTGTTTCGAGTGACTGATAAATACGCACTTTCTATCTGTCACGCAGGGCCTCCCAATCGCATGATGAAAAGTGATGTTTTTTAGTTTTTCATTCTACAAGAAATTGACTTGCATTGCAACCAATAAAAAAAAATTATCTATTGAAATAATTCCTTTAATCCGATATAATTGATTTTCAAAGGAGAGGCCAACCGATGGTATTCAATAAAGAAAAACTCCTCAATATAAAAAGCGAAAATGATCCCCATAAGGTGCATACTCTTATGATTGTGGATGATGATGATCGGAACCGTCAGGCAATGGTATCGTTATTCTCTTCGGATTATCATATTATTACGGCGGAAGACGGTCAGGAAGCATATGGTATGATTATCGGTATGGAGAATCCGCAGCGTATCAGCCTGGTGATCAGCGATTACCAGATGCCCCGAATGAACGGGATCCAGCTCTTTGAAAAACTGCTTCCTCTCATCCCTGATACCATTCGGTTTATTTTAACCGGACATGACGAAAAACCGGTGATGCTGGATGCCATAAATAAGGTTAAGTTGGACCAATTTGTGACGAAACCATTTGACCCCGAAGACCTGAAACTCCGGGTTAAACGCGCCATTGAATCCTTGGATTACAAAAATGAAGCCATGGCGTTAAGAAAAGCGCTGGAGGAGATGGGGATCAGTGATCCGCTCACGGGGATTCGGAATCGCCGTTTTTTAAACGAGTCGATCGGTACCCATATTGCAAAGGTCGACCGGGATTACGAAGGCTGGGTGCGTGGTCGAAGGGATTCGATTCCATTCGAAAGCGATTTGACGTTTATCCTATTGGATATCGATGGACTTAAAAAGGTGAATGATACCTATGGCCGGGATGTGGGGGATAGCATGTTGATTCAGGTCGCTGAAATTTTGAAGCGGTACTCCCGTGCAGCGGACATGCTGGTGCGGTGGGGGGGATCGGAGTTCTTGATTGTGACGCGCTCGACCCCGCGGTATAACGTGGTAAATCTCGTGGACCGGTTACATCAGGTTTTTGAAGAGCATATGTTTGAGATTGGACCGGGGAAGATGATTCCATTGGCTTGCTCCATGGGATACGCCAGTTACCCGTTTTTGCCGACCCATTACAACGAGTTCAATAAGGATGAGGTCATTGGAATCGCAAAAGCGGCGCTTAGTAAGGCGAAAGCTTCGGGCGTCAATGAATGGGTTGGGCTGTTTGCGACCGATAAAACCCAGCCGGAAAATCTTTTCGAGCGGATCAAATCAAATATCGGTGCACTTCTTGAGAGCGGCGAACTTAAGGCTTTAGCTTCCTTTCAGTGACCATCACCATATCAATATAGAAATCCGGCAAGATACAATGGCACCGAATCGGTAAACCCGATGTCTATTCCGTCCCTGAAGATATACGCATCGGTAATATTCTTAATTGTCTTCCATTTCTTATTTTTCCCCCCGACCTCGATTTCGATCCTCCGTTCCCTGTCCAACACAAGGAAATCGACATCAATCGATGTGTACAAGCGATAAATAGACCCCAGTTGCGACGCGAAAAACGACTCCCTTATGTTTCCCTTTTCCGCGTCTCCTTTCCACATTTCAAACGAAATACTATAATAGATATTGGGACTTTTGAACAGGATTTTCGAGTTCTTAAACGTCATTGCATCTTTCGACTCGGTGCGGATAATCTTTACAACCTCGGCACGCTCCAATAAATCGAAATACTCGTAAATGGTGTCTCTGGAGACATCGATCTCTTTTTTAAGGGTTTCCATGTTAAACAACGGGATCCGACTGGTGGCCAGAAACGCAATCAATTTTTTTAACTTTAAACTGGAAAACGACTTTAGTGTTTTAATCGTGGTAATGTCCTCGTAAATCATCTTATCCAACACATTGTGCACTACGCCGTAATAGTCTTCCCCGGGAAACTGAGTAAAAAACGGGAAGTTTCCCCGCATCAAATACTCGTTGAAATCCCCCAATATGGTTTTGAAAACAGAGGTCAAGCGGCGAGCGATTTCCAGATGACCGGAAAGAATCTCCGCAAACGAGTATTTGGGAAGTTCTTTGTGGTACTTCATTTCCAGAAATTCGCGGAAGGACAGGGCCTCCAACGAGTAAATCACCGCTCTGCGGGACAGATCCCCTTTTTCATACAAAATATTCAAGGTTGAACTTCCCAGAACAATGAGCTTCTTATCCGGGTAGGCATCGTAAAGCCCCTTAACGTCTATACTCCAATCCTTTTGTTTATGCACTTCATCGATAATCAGGCATTCGCCGGAATGTTTAAAATACTCCGCGCCGATGTTATAAATACCCTCTTTCAGTACCAATGGGTTATCTGCGGAAATATAAAGGCACTTCCGGGGATCATTGTAGCGCTCCAGGAAGTGCTGAACCACAAGGAACGTTTTACCGGTTCCTCGTGCCCCGGTAATAATAATCAATCGGTAGTTCCAATTGATCTTGTCATAAAGATACCGCTTGAATTCCTGCGTCACAGTTGCAACCGTTCTTTCATGGACATGAAAAAATTCATCCAGCATAAGCACCTCGTTTATCGAGTACACTCGACAAAAAGACGGTAAAAATGTCGAGTGCACTCGACAGAATTGCCGCCTGTTTGACTATTGTACTCGATAAAAGGTTTGAATTCAATGGGAGGTTGAATGAATATGCACTTGAATCCGTTAGAAAGGAAAGGGTATATTCTATTCAGAATTTTTAATTCTAAAATACTCACAATATAACGCAATCGCGTCATTGGTATTCTTCTCTTCCGTAAAGGTATTCAAATCCACCACTTTTCCTTCAATCTCCGCCGTGGGATTGGTCAAACTCCGGTCCACCTCATCGCGCGATAACGCCCTCTCCTGCATGCGCACCGCCACATTGGTTTTATACAAATCAAAGTGAGCATCATCGACATTTTTTAAAAAATTATCGATTTCAAAAATCGCCTCAAACGGCCCGGCCGACAAATGAACACAATTGGTGGAAATATCCACGGGCGGCAAACCATATTTTTCATGGTTTTTAAACAATTCCCCCCGAATCGAGGTCGCCCGGGCACGCTCCGGATAGGTGTCGCCACTCAAATCGGCTTTCAAAACCTTCCAATCCGTATCCGTATTCAGTAACAACACCACAATCCGCTGCAACGGATGCGTGTACCGCCGCACCTGAAGCGGATGAAACCCATTGATGATGATAAACTTGTCACCATTCACCGTGTACGTCTGAAAATAAAACCCACTCCTCAACTTCACCGAATGCTTGGACAACCAAAAATCGTTCTCTTCCTTCTCGTCAAACTCCGGGTACCGCTTTAAAAACTCATGCCCGCCCAAAACCTGATAATGCTCCGGATCCGCGATCCCTAACGCATCGTAGATCCGCGCCAAATCTTCCGGCGAAACCATCTCACTCGCTTTCCGCGACAATCGATTGATAAACCCATAATGCCGGTCAATAATGGAAAACTCTTCCAGGCGTTTCCCATCCAGCAAGATGGCCCCGTCGATCCGAATATTAAAGCGACCGAACGTTTCAAATACCATCTCCATCAACTGCCGCTGCTGTTTCTTATCCGGGAATTGAAAACATTCGGGTTTAAAGAAGAACAGCAATTGATTCTCCGGCAGTCGATCCGACCGGGACGAATCATCGAAATGAAACCGACATATCAACGACTCGGATTGATTCTCCGTTAACGCCTCTTCAATCTGATGGATCAATGGTAAATGATCGGCCATGCTTGCTCCTTAACTGTTAATTAGCCCGGAGGCCGTATTTAAACTCAATTGTTCTTTATATCCACAGATTCTTTCACGATTTTGGCGAGAAAGGCATGAAACGCCTTTAAATTCACCTTAAATTGCGGCGTGAAATCCGTGGTAACCAGGTTGTTGTAGTAATTGAGAAACTCATTCCAATCTTTAAAGAGCAGGTAATTCAAATCGCTCTCGATAAACTGATTGATGTCAAAAAAGATATCCGACGGACTGACCTTCCCCTTCTGGGTTAAAAATTCATCGATCTTGACTTGAAGCTTGATTAACTTTTCCTTCACTTCCGATGCCTTCTGCGCCCGGGAGATATAATTTTTAAAAATCGTACTGCCCGTAATTTCAGGCTTAAACAAACGGGCCACGTTTTCGATCAGCTCCTTGATCGCAAAATCGGAAATGATCACGATATTTTTTAAAATTTTACGGTTATTGACCTTCTCGTTTTCTTCGAAATAAAACGGCAGTTCGCCATCGAAAACCTTCTTGTATTCAAAATCAAGCGCATCGAAGATTTTTCGGATCTTTTCCTTGTCCTCCTCTTCCCTGAACATCAACTCCAGGTTCCCCTTCAAGGCACTGTGGTAAAACGTAAAGATGTTGTCGATCTTTTTTTTCAACAGGAGGATCAGCGGAATGGTAATTTCGGCATTCCGCCCCTTATTGAGGTTGAACTCGATGAAGTTGTTCAACTTCATGACGCGAAAGGCAAAAATAAAAAAGATGCCGATGTGCTTCTTTAACCTTTTATCATGGATGTGATTGATGATATCGCAAATATCCTGCTGATAAATCTTATCCATTTTCGGCGTAAACGTTCCCTTCATCAACGAGATGATCAGGGAATTACCCATCAACTCCTTACGGTAAAGCTTGCGAAGCGCCGAGTACGTCCGCGGGGACATGAGCTCGGTTTTCGTCAATTCAAAGGCGATATGACGCAGGTTTTGCAGAAAGATTCGCAAACTGTAAAACCAGGATTCCGGAGAATAAATGTCTTTCAAATAGGGAAAGGCTTTGCTGGTGAAATTTTCAACGATTTTATCGACGATAAACTCTTCGAAATTTAACAGGTAACGATCCTTTTCAAAATCAAGGTCCTTGAGGTGGTTGATGATTTTCCCGATAATCTGAACAAAGACATCGACATAAAAGACATAGTTACGGTTGTTGACCGCCTGGTTTTTAAACACAATGTCTTCCAGGTACGTGGAAGAGAAAAATTCTTCGATCGCTTCAAACCAGAGTTTGAATTCGAAAAGGTTGGAAAGCAATTTTTTTTCATCCAGTTTATTAATCCATCCGTTGAATACGAGATCCCATTTTTGTTCGGCCGAAAGATCCGGATTTTCCTCCGAGAAAAACTCACTGATATTTTTTATGTCTTTATTTTCCATGCGTTTATTTTAATCAATAATTAATCTTTTTTCAAGGGATTTTTTAACGCGCGCCCGGAGGGGATCGAACCCCCAACGCGCAGATTCGAAGTCTACCGCTCTATCCTTTGAGCTACGGGCGCATCTGTTATTAATTACCTCAATTATACAATGAATCCGCATTAAATTCAATAAGAAAAATGTAAGGGATCAACCAAAACCGGGCCAACCGAAGAAAAAATATAAAAGTAAAAAAAAAGTTGACAAAAAAAACGCAAAGATATATATTCGAACCGGAACGGGGTGGACATGGATGGAAAAGGATCGAGGGAAAAAAGAGATATCTTTCCGATTCGCTTTCGATTAAAACGCAGAAAGAAAAATTTTGCGATTTATGGAAATTGTTATAAAATATAAGACCATGAGAAAGAAATTCAAAACGCCAACGATTGGGTTAAAATACAAGGCTTTGGAAATCGCCACCCTCCTGATTGTTTCGCTCGCCATTCTCTTCGTGACCAACATCATCCGCTACAAGAACAAGGAAATCGAAAATTCAGCCAATATTTACCTCCGACTCATGGACCAATTTTATCAGTCATCCCGGCAGCAGGCCGACCGTTCCTTCCAGGCGGGAATCACCAATTTACTGAGCAACGAAACGATCATTCAGGCCTTTGTCAACGCCGACTCTGAAAATCTATCCGGCCCATCCGTTTCCATTCTTCAAGACACCCCCGTACACATGAGCGAATTAAAAGAAGTAAACTGGTACCGGTACCATGCGGCTACAGGTTTTACGCGCATCCGGATCGCCTCCCCGTTTCAATCGAATAACGACAACGTGAGCCCGCTGCCCCCGGTTTCAGACTCCCTGTTAACGACGGTGATTCGCCATCACCGAAAATACAACGCTTTTTTTATTCATAAAAACGGATTAACCTATCGTTTCATTTCTCCGGTCATCCGTAACGGTGTCACCCTCGGTGCCCTGGAACTGGTCATGGACCCCAACACCCTGATTTCCGGTATCCGCGATATCCTCGGATTCACCCCCGTGATTTTATTAAAACAACATGCCGGTGCCCTCTCTCCCGTGAATACGACTGTTGTCGCCAAAGGGATCACCTATACCTATAACCCTCACGATAACCCCGGACTCCCGGCTGCGGCCGACATCCTTACGCGCGTGAAACAGGACACCCCATTTTCCGAGGTCCGGTTTCAAAACGACGATTACCTGGTCTACGATCATCGGATCGAGTTTACGGATGCGGCCAACGTGCCGATCGCCAAAGTTTTTGCCATCCAGAACATAACGGCCGCCAAAGAGGCAATCCGAACAACCACGCTGAAAATTATTGCCGTTACCATTTTTTTTCTCGCTGCCGCGTTTCTGATTCTATTTCACAGCTTCGATCGTCTGCTCGACAAGCTGACCATCCGGGAGAAAGAACTAAAGGACGCCAACGCCAGAATGGAATCGGAGATCAAAGAACGGGAAATCATGGAGGAAGAATTAAAGACCCACCGCAACCACCTCGAAGAGATGATCGCCGAAGGCACCCGGGAACTGGAAATCAAGAGCCAGGAAATCGAAGCCAATGAAGAAAAACTCCGAATCATTACCGCATCGCTTCAGGATGCCATTGTCGTGGTGGATCCTCGGGACGGCATCTCCTTCTGGAACCCGGCCGCGTCTCGCATATTCGGGTATACCTTCCCCGAAGTCGAAGGAAGAGATTTCTTTACGCACATGGTCGGGACCGGGAACGGATCGGTCCCCGAACCGCCGGATTACAACAAAATCATCGAAGTGGAGTGCCGACGAAAAAATGGCGATGTTTTTCCCGCAGAAATCAGCGTTTCCAAAGTGGAGATTCAAGGAAAAATCAATTTAATCGTCCTGATGCGCGATATTACCCAACGCAAAGAAGAAGAGACGGAAAAACGCGTTTTACTCCGCGCCGTGGAGCAAAGCAGTGTGGCCATTGAAATCACCGATACCTCCGGAATCATCACTTATGTAAACCCGAGGTTTTTCGAAATCACCGGGTACAGCAAAGAGGAAGCCATCGGTAAAAACGCCAACCTCCTCAAATCCAATTTTAACCCGCAGGAAGACTACAAGACCTTATGGGACACGATCACCTCGGCCCGGGACTGGCACGGCGAGCTGTACAATCGAAAGAAGAATGGGGAATTGTACTGGGATTCCACCTTGATTTCACCCATCAAGGATCCGATGGGAAACATTACCCATTACGTGGCCATCAAAGAAGACATCTCCGAGCGGAAAAACATGGAAGTCGAGTTGATGAGTGCCAAAGAATTTGCCGAAGAAGCGAATCGCTCCAAGGGGGAATTTCTCGCCAACATGTCGCACGAGATCCGCACGCCGATGAACGCGATTATCGGGATGACGGAATTGGCGATGGGAACCGAGCTCAACCAGGAGCAGCGGGAATATTTGGAAATCGTTCAGCAAGCGTCCCGATCGCTCCTCAAACTCCTGAACGACATCCTGGATTTTTCGAAAGTCGAAGCCGGGAAGTTGATTTTGGATACCGCGCCATTCGGCCTTCGAAAAGCGATTGCCGAGACCACCAAAACCCTGGCGGTCGAGGCACACAAAAAGAATCTGGAAATGGTTTATTATATCGATTCGGAAGTTCCGGACCATTTGATCGGCGACTTTGGCAGGCTTCGGCAAATCATCGTCAACCTGATCGGCAATGCGATAAAATTTACCGAACTGGGCGAGATCGTGTTAAAGATCGATACCCTGGAAGAAGATCTGGACGACAAGATCTTGCTCCATTTTATGGTCTCCGATACCGGAATCGGGATCCCCGAGGATCAGATGCTTCATATCTTCGAGAAGTTTTCCCAGGCCGACTCCTCAACCACGCGTAAATATGGCGGAACCGGTCTGGGATTGGCGATCAGTTCCAAACTGGTTGAAATCATGGGGGGAATTTGCTGGGTCGAGAGTCCGTCGACCTTTCCCCATTTTAATCGGTTCGGCCCCGGGAGTACCTTTCATTTTACCGCGTTATTTGAACGGATCAAAGATTCGTGCGAAACCAATCCGCCGTTGGAGGTTGCGATGCTGAAGAACCTTCACCTGCTGATCGTCGATGACAACGAGACCAATCGGCGATTCCTTCAGGAAATCCTTTTCAAATACGGGTTGAAACCGGAAATTGCGGGTTCGGGTAAAGAAGCCCTCGCGTTGATTCGGAATAACCACGCGGGTTCGCCCTATGATTTGGTAATCCTCGATTTCCGAATGCCGGAAATGGATGGGTGCTCGGTTCTGAAACAAATCCGTCTGGAACTAAACCTGGATCTCCCCGTCATCTTGTTGACCTCCGGGGTCACATCCGAAAATATTGCGGAATTTAAACGATTGGGTGTGTCGTCGCACCTCTTAAAACCCGTGAATTCCGAGGAATTATTGGCAACCGTTATGGATGTGATGGGGTATAAAATTGAAGAAATGGATCGGAAAAAGGTGGGGAAAGAGGACGATAAAGCGTTGGCAATTCCCCCCGGTATCCGTATTCTGGTGGCGGAAGACAATTCGATTAATCAGCGGCTGATCCGGAAGCTGATGGAGAAAGTGGGATACAGCGTTTGGATTGCCAACGATGGAAAAGAAGCGGTCGAGGTGTTTACCCAAAACCTGGAGAATCCGGATAAATGTTTTCATTTGATTCTGATGGACATTTCGATGCCGGTAATGGACGGGGTGGAAGCGACCCGGCAGATCCGGAAAATCGACAAAAAAATCCCCATCATTGCACTCACGGCTCATGCCATGAAGGGGGATAAGGTCAAGTTTCTCTCCGAAGGCATGGACGATTATATTTCCAAGCCCATTGAAAAAGTGTGTCTGTTCAAAACGATCGAAAAGTATATTAATTAATTAATCAAACCGTTTCGAGGAGTTCGATAACCTGCGGTTTCGCGATCGCGCGCGTGGATCCGAAAAAGCCGTAATCCGGCAGATTTCCGCCTTTCCAATACAGGATATCCGGTTTTTCTTCCTTTAACTTTCGGTAGATGTGTTCCAGTTTTTCGATGACATGACCCGGGCCAAAGTAGCTCAGGTCATTGGACGGGGTCACGATAAAGATGTAGGTATATTGATTAAAGAGTCGGTCCATGACCGGGCTGGTTTTTTCCGTCAGGCTGTTCACAAAGATGGTTTGCGGATGGAGAATCTCCGAATGGTGTCGGATCGACTCTTCGGCTTTGATTTCGTCGTCTGCGGTCACGCCCTGACATTGGCGGTCGTAAATTCGGATGTGTGCGATTTCGGAGGGGGAGGCGCCGAGTGCTTGCATGGCGGGAATGTGTCCCCGGTCATTGGCACTGATCAGGCGTTGGTGGCGATCGAGTTCAATACCCAGGAGAGCCGCGGTTTGTTCCAGGGAGGTTTTTCGATCTTTTCCGGCACGGTCGTTGTGATGATCGATGATGAGGGCTCGCTCCGGGTATTCGGCATCCAGTCTTAATTCGACCAGAACGGGGATTTCATCCTCCGCGCATTGCCGAAGTTCATCCCTGTAAACTGAAAGAGCGGCCCCCCAGATCAGGTTTTTATCGAAATAAGGAATGCAATGCCGGATGAGGATATCTCGGATTGCAATCATTTCTGCATCATGGCCGCCAAGAAAAAAAACATATTTTTTCTTCATCTATAACCATATATAATTTTTATTTTTTT
This sequence comes from Candidatus Omnitrophota bacterium, assembly GCA_050258455.1. GTDB lineage: Bacteria > Acidobacteriota > Aminicenantia > UBA2199 > UBA2199 > JAKAGC01. The sequence goes on from JBLMYT010000110.1 coordinate 15,114, forward strand.
TTCAAGGCCGGATGCAAGATTTTGGTATGTCGCTATTTGTTTTTTTTCTGAAATTCCGCAATCAAACTATCAATGTCATCATTCGAAACCGTCTGTTTTTGAGTTTCCGTCTTTTTCTGCTTTTCATTGAATTCCGCGATAATGGCGTCGATATCCGAATTATTCTGGATACCGGACGACGGTGCGCTTTCCGGGATGTCATCCATTGGCGATGACGGGAGGGGATTAAAATCCGGTTGAGGTTCCGATGCAAGGAAATCCGGCGTCATGGATATCTCGGGAATATCTCCTTCCCCATCGATCTCATTTTCATTTTCATGGAAGTTTTCGACAATATTATCAACGATATCTTTGTCTTTATCTTTTTCCAGAGTACGTTTTTCGATTTGATGCCCGAATTGTTTTTCCTTGCTATCCTCTCCGCCGAGTAACTCATTTAAGTATTCGTTTAACCTGGCCAGGGTATACATCACCTTCATCAATTTTTGTCTGCCGATATCCTGGAACTGGAAGGCATCCATCGCCGAAAAGATGAGTTCTTCGATGGCTGCATTGTTGTCGTTGAGGTAGGTTAAGACTTCGTCGATGTAAATGGCATTCGGATTTTTTTTGTATTCGCCTAAGATGTCTCTGATAAATCCCTGTTGTTTGGAGATAACGGAGAGAACGTTTTCGAGAAATCCCATGACCATGTTGGTTCCGGCTTCGGATTCTTCGTTTACGCGGGTCAGTTGACCGATGACCTTCCCTTTTTTGAAGCCGGCTCCTTCCTTTTCGGATAAACTCCGCATCAATTCTTCTTGCTTTTTATTATATTCCGTAATACTACCCTGGCTGAACAATGAGTCGATTTCTTTCTGATCCATGTTTCAGGCCTTTTTTATTTTAAAACGGCTTCGACTTTTTCTTTTAAGGTTTCGGGAGTGAAGGGTTTGACGATGTAGTTGTTAACCCCATTTTTCAATGCTTCGACGATGTCGTCTTTGGCGGCGTTGGTGGTGACCATGAGGATGGGAATGGATTTATTTTTGCTTCTGACATTCTTGACAAATTCCAGACCGTCCATTTCCGGCATGTTCCAGTCGGTGAGGATGATGTTGGCGTCCTGAAAGATTTCGAGTGCTTCTCTTCCGTTCGAGGCTTCAATTATATCTTCGAATCCGATGCGTTTGAGTGAATTCTTTATTATTCTTCTCATTGTTGACGAATCATCGACTATTAAGAATTTCATGTGTTCATCTCCTTTAAATAAATTTTACTGGTATAGCTTAAATTATTACAAATGAAATGTCAATACATTTACCCAATTTTTTTGAACCGCATTAAAGCCGTTTTTTGAACTCTTCGGTGAGGAGCGGAACGACTTTGAAGAGGTCGCCGACGATGCCGTAATCGGCTTTTTTGAAAATCGGTGCTTCGGGGTCCTTGTTGATGCAGACAATGATTTTGGAGGTTTTCATTCCCACGAAATGCTGAATGGCGCCGGAGATGCCGCAGGCGATATAGAGCTTGGGATTGACGACTTTACCGGTTTGACCGACCTGCATGTCCTGACTGGCAAACTCGGCATCCACGGCTGCACGGGAAGCGCCGAGGCCGGCGTTCAGCACTTTGGCCAGGTCTTCCAGAACGGTAAAATTCTCTTTGGCTTTCATTCCCCGTCCGCCGGAGACGATAATCTCGGCTTCGATCAGGTCAACTTTCTTGGACGCGCTCTTGATGATTTCCACAATCTTGCTTTTGCTTTCGGTTTTCACGGCCGTGAATGCCACGACTTCGGCCGAACCGGATGGCGTCTCGGCCGGGGGCGTGAAGGTGTTGGGGCGCAGGGTGATGAGACGGAATTCGTCTTCGATGAGGAGATTGGCCAGGAGTTTTCCGGCATACACGGGTTTGGTAAACCGGTGCTGGTCCAGGTCCATGCTCACGCAGTCGTTGATCAGGGACGCGTTTTCAATCTTGGCGGCAACCCGGGCAAATAAGTCTTTACCGCGAACCGAACAGATACCGAGAAAATCGGTGAGATGGTATTCGGGAATAATCTTGGCCAGGGTTTCGGCCACCATTTCCGGATCGTACGGGGCGTCGTCGTTGACCACGATCACCTGGTGAATGCCTTTGAGTTCTTCGGCGTAAGCGTCCGGGGTATTGGAAAAAAGAACTGCATAAACATCGTGGCCCGTGGTTCGGGCAAAACCGAGTGTTTCTTTATTGGATTTCTTGAATTGATTGTCTTTTAATTCGATGTAAACACCAATGTTAGCCATGTGTACCTCCTAGATGACTTTGGCTTCTTCTTTGAGGAGTCGGACCAGTTCCTGGACTGCGACTTCCGGTTCGCCGTTGATGATTTTGCCCTGAGGTTTTTCGGCCGGGGCATAGAGTTTTTCGATGCGGACTTTGGTCTTGATTTCAGGGATGCCGGCATCGGCGAGGGTGAGTTTTTTAATGGCGATCTTCTTGGATTTCATGATGCCCATGAGGGAAGCGTAACGGGGGGTATTGAGTCCCTTGGATGCCGCGATGACACAGCGGGGTGCCATTTCGATTTTTTCGCGGGCGCCTTCATCGATTTCGCGTTCCACGATGACCGTTCCATTCTCGTGGGTGAACGTCACGACATTGGTGACTCCGGCAACGCCGAGGTATTCGGCCAGATAAAGGGGAACGAGACAGGAATCATCGTCGATGGCCTGTTTTCCGGTAAATACCACGCCGAAATTCGGGTCCTGTTTGATGGCATGCGCCAGGGCGCGCGCCGTGGTTTTGTGGTCCGGGGCGTCGGCGGTTTCAATCTGAATGGCCTGATCGGCACCCATGGCCAATCCGCTTCGCAGGGCGCTTTCGACCCGGGCGGGGCCCAGGGCGATCACGGTTACGGTAGAACCCGCGACTTTTTCTTTCAATTTTAATGCTTCTTCGATGGCATACTCATCATATGGGCTAATAATCCATTTGATGTTGTCTTCATTTATTTTATTCCCGTCTTTCACCTGAAGGATCGCTTCGGTGTCCGGGACCTGTTTGATGCAAACGTAAATGTTCACGTCGACCTCCTTTTCGTCTTTGAAAATTTTCTTGAATTAAGAGTAGTTTATAGCTTAAATTTCAGAAAAAGTCAAATGATTGAGAAATGATACCATAAAAAGTGTGTTATAATAATTGTTATAATAATATAATAAACCATGAATCGGAAAAATTTGAAACTGGGAATCGTGGTTCAGCGCTATGGCATCGATATCAATGGCGGCGCCGAATACCATGCCCGACTCATTGCTGAAAAACTCTCCCGTTACTGCACCGTGGAAGTCTTTACTTCAACGGCCCGCGATTACATCACCTGGGAACACTGCGAGGCCTACGCTCGAACCGATGAGGAAATGAACGGGATCCCGGTTCACCGTTTCCGGGTTCGAAAAACCCGGGACCCTCAGACCTTCGGTGCCATTCAAGCGGTGATCTTTGATCAAGAACATGCCCTCGACGATGAATGGGCATGGCTGGAAGAACAGGGCCCGTATGTTCCCGATTTACTCGAGACTCTGGAAAAAAGGGAACCGGAGTTTGATTACTTTATCTTTTTCTCTTACCGCTACTTTCATTCGTATTATGGCGTTCAAAAATTCAGAGACAAATCGATCCTCGTTCCCACGGCCGAACACGATCCGGTCGTTTATTTACGACTCTTTAAAGAGTTTTTTCGGTGGCCCGGGGCCATCATCTACAATTCGGTCGAAGAAAAGGAAATGATCGCCCGGGTGTCCGGAAACCGGGACGTTCTCAATGACATCGTGGGCGTGGGTTCGGAAATTCCGGCGCACTATTCGCCGCAAACGTTTCGGGATACGTTTGACATTCGCGGGAAATATTTCATCTACATCGGAAGATTGGACCAAAACAAAGGCGTTCCCGAACTTCTCGCGTTTTACCTGCGACTCCTGGCCGAAGACCCCATGGATCTGACCCTGGTTTTGATGGGAAAATCCGTGATCGATATTCCGCAACATCCGCGGATCCGGTTTCTCGGATTCATGAAGGATGAAGCCAAATTCGATGCCCTGTCCGGGGCGGAGTTTTTGGTGATTCCGTCCCAGTACGAGTCCCTCTCCATGGTGACCCTCGAAGCCTGGGCCATCGGGAAACCGGTCGTGGCCAACGGGCGAACCGAAGTGCTTCAGGGACAGTGTCGGCGAAGCCATGCCGGTTTATGGTATACGAATTACGATGAATTTAAAGAAATCATCGGTTGGTTGTATCACCATGACGCGTTAAAAACCGCCATGGGCGAGAACGGAAAAGCGTTTTTTGAGGCAAACTACGCCTGGCCGGTGATCGAACACAAATATCTGTCGATGTTTGACGCGTTGAAACAAAAACAAAAAACCAAAAGGGGCTCAATTCCGTAATAATTCTCTGATGCAGAACTTTCCCATCGGATTTTAAATTAATATATTAATATGAATCATGAATAATAATTGATAATAATGAAATGAAACAAAAAATCGTTCGGTTATCCGCCGTTATTGGAGTCGTTCTTTTTGGGTTTATCGTTTATAAAATCGGGCCGGCCCAGATTTGGGGAAACATCAAGAAACTCACCGTCCTGAACTTCACGATTTTGATGCTTCTGCGTCTCCTGTATTGGATCCTCCGAACCATCAATTGGAAAGTGATTCTGGAGCAGTACGAGAAAAAGGTATCGCTTTGGGAACTGTTTGTGGCTCGAATGACCAGTCACACGGTGAGTCAACTCTTCCCGTCGGCTCAGGTCGGCGGCGAAGCGGCCCGGATCTTTATGGTTCATACCTCCAACAAGCGCATCAGCATCGCGTCCGTGATTGTGGATAAAACCATCGAATTTTTAAGTGTGCTGATCTTTACGATCTTTGCCGTGGGGTTTATCTTTCTCAAAGTGAATATGAGCCCGGGGTTGCGAACGTTGTTTATTGTCTTTGAAGTCAGCTTCTTACTGCTGGTGGCCTTTATGCTCATCAAGCAGAAGCACGGGCTGATCACCTGGGTGGTGGATCTCTTTGCCCGAATTCGCATTCGCCCGAAGTTTTTGGAAAAACATCGCGATAAAATAAAGGAAACCGACGATCATATCGCCGATTTCTATTTGAATCACCGGAAAACCTTTGTCCAGGTGCTCTTTTTGTATTCGCTGTTAATCATGCTGTGGGTCGCGGAAGTCTACCTAACCATCGTTTACCTCGGGGGAAAAGATGTGTCCTTCATGGATAGCTTCCTCATTACGGTGTTGGGAAACCTCGCGTTCATGTTTCCCTTTGTTCCCGGGATGCTGGGAGTTTACGAAGCCACCTACATTCTGGTGTTTGCCATGCTGGGAAAGAAAACCGGAGTGGCGTTCAGCCTGGTGTTGATGCGACGCATCATTGCGCTGCTTTGGGCCGGAATCGGCCTTCTCGGCATGATGAAATCCATTCCCGGCAAACGGACAAAATCAATATAAGAAATACATTTTTGTAGGGGCAGATCTGCGTATCTGCCCGTGTGCTCGGACCCTTACTTGACCTTCCAACCCTTTTGCTTGAAGATGTCTTCGATTTTCTTCTTTTTGTACTGACGCACAAACGCTTCCCATTGGGACAGAAACGCGTCCATGTACGCGTCGGCTTCCCGACGCTCGAAAAAATGAATCAATACCACCTGGTCCCCATCGATCGCGGGTGCCAGATAAAACTCAAACGGCGTGTTGTCCTTCCCCTTTCCCCCTTCAAACGGCTGCGGAAACGAAAGGTCGAGCAGATCGTCCATGTTTCCCGGCTTTCTCAACTCTTTGTACTTCTTTTCAAAGAGATCGCTTTTCTTCCACCGATTAAACTCAAGAACCGCCAATTCCCAGGTGTCGGTTCGGGTCTCTCCCAGGATCACCCCGGCCCAATCGCCGGTGGGTAAGAGAAAATCCTCTTCTTTCAATTTCTCAAACAACGGATAATCCACCCGGATGTGCGGTCTTCCCTGGAGATAATCGATATCGACCCACTCGTTGACCGACTCCAGTCGATGGGCACCGGGCCAACCCGTGGCTTTCAATTCGTTTAACCAGCGTTTGGGCAGTAATTTTTTCAGATGAATGTTCTGAAACCCTTTATTCAAACTAAAAAAGAGATGCAACTCATCGATATTGAGGTTTTCCGTGAGCTCGCGGACCAAAAATCCCTGACAGTATACCGCGTAGGGCATCAGGGGGTGAGGGATCAGGGGTTTGATTTCATTAAACGTGGCTTCAAAGGCCTGGAATTTTTTAAAGATCTCCAGCGATTCCTTGTTTTCCGCTACCCATGTCAGAACCTCCTTGACGACGCGAGCCTTTTCGGCCGGGTCCTGAAAATTGGGCGGCGTGGTAAACGCCTGGATCCGCTTGCCGCCAAAGATGTATTCGCGAAAAACCGAGATTTTCGCATTCTTAATCGTGATGGTTTCCACCTTGGTGTAACTGAACGGGCGAAGCGCCTCCAGATACTCCAATTTGAGCTCGGAGGCAAAGGTAATCAGGGGAAAAAGCACCTGTTCGGCATCGCCGGTATGGCGGTTTTCCCGGTTAACGATCAGGTCGAACGGCAACCCCACGAGCATCTCGGGTTTAAGCGGAAAGAGCACCGACGTGCGTTCGAGCTGGCGCACTTCGTTGTCCCGCTGGTACTCCTCGCCGCCCTTAAAGTGAACCTCATCGGCAAAGGAAGAAAGAATCGCCCGAAACAACATGTCCATATCCTTGAGCGGTTGCTGGGATTTGGCGGGCTGCAACTGGATCCGTTTTTTCAGTTCCCGGTAAATCTCATTGGCCATGGCAAACTTTTTCCCGCTCACGGTCCGGCGATACATCCGCGCCATTTGCCACAGCGCCAATTGGTTCAACAGATCCGAGTTGTAGGGACTGTTGGATAACTTCTCCCCGGCGTATTCCTTGGTGACAATGCCCCGGGTCTCAAGGATTGCGATGCACTTGAGGGCACTGTCCACGACCTGCGCATGCCCCTTCTGCGCCTCGAGGAGCATCCGCGCACTGCGAAGTGACACCGGAAGTTCCGCCATCTGTTTTCCGTCTTCGGTGACCGTGATGCCGTCTTCGGAAATGGCGCCCAGGAGTTTCAGTTGCTTGATGGCTTTAAAGAGTAGCGCTTTGGCCGGCGCATGAAAGAACACAAAGTCGAGCGGGGAAATCCCCATGCGAATCAGCCGAAGGATGATCGATTCGAGGTTGAGGCGCTGAATTTCCGGTTCGGGAAACGCCATACGGTCGTTGATGCCCGCATCGGCGCACAAAAAATAATCGCCGCTCTTGACCCGGCCCGCGCGTCCGGCCCGCTGCATGCATTCGGAGCCGGAAATATCGACCGGGTAAAGCCCTTCGATTCCTCGAACCAGCCGCATTTCCTTCTTGATCCCGCAATCGACCACGGCATCGATGTCGTCGATCGTTAAACTGGTCTGCGCAATGTCGGTGGCCACAATAACCTTGGGTAACGCGTAATGCTCGAAAACCAGGGCCTGATCTTTGAGCGACAGCTCGGAATGAAGCGGAAGGATCACGGCCTTGTGTTTCTCGGCCTCCAGCATCCGCCGCAAATCATCGGTAAAGGTTTCGATCTCCTGCTTTCCCGGTTGAAAGACCAGGACGTTTTTTTCCAATTCCACCATCTGCGCCGTATCCGGCAACAGGAACCGGGGATCGTTGTGATGAATGGCTACCGGAAACCCGCGGCCCGGAACCGAGATAATCGGCGCTCTTCCGAGAAACATCGACAGCCGGTCCGCTTGAAGCGTGGCACTCATGATCACGACCCGCTTTCCGGTGCGTTTGAAATACCCCCGGTCGAGGTTCTGCTTGACCAGACCCACGAGCACTTCCTGGTTCAGGTTCCACTCGTGGATTTCATCGAGGATCAAGACATCGTAATCCCGGCGGCGTTTGATTTCGCGAATCATCTGAACGCCATCCGTCAGGTAGAGGAGCGTGGTTTGCTTGGATTGCTGACTCTCAAACCCGGTCTGATACCCGACCTCCTGCCCCAGGGTTTTTCCGGTTACGTGGGCCAGGTACAGGGACAGCGACCGCGCCGCAATGCGGCGGGGTTGGGTCACATGGACCACCTTTCCCTTCTTCCACATCCACAGCGGCACCCGGGTGGATTTCCCGGCGCCGGTTTCAGCGGTTAAAATGGTGACGGGATGCGTCGCAATCGTTTCTTCGATCTGTTGTTGATAGGAATCAATGGGAAGTGAGTTCATGGATTTGGATGTATCGGTTTATGAGTTTCCTTTTTTTCCGGTTTGAAGATGGCCCCCCGCGACACGCGCGCATTGATCCGGGCAAGCAGGGGGAGTTTGAACCGGACATGCTTGACATGGGGCGTCTCCGCTTGAACCGCTTGCTGTTTCAGCCAGTCCCAGTCCACAAATTCGCGGCTCCCCGGGTTTTTGATATGAAAGTATCCCATACCCAACGAGGTCAGGTTGTGGAAGAAATGACTCCCCAGCGACGGGTCGATTTTAAAATGCCCCAGATTGGATTCAACAACGATTCGGGCATTGGAAATCTGGTGCCATTCGACCGGAATGCCCAGCCACGGATCGGCGGTTCCCCACCGTCCGAACCCGATCAGGATATAATGCCGGTTCTCCTCCGTCAGTTTTCGGTTGATCTCGCCGATTTCGTGGGCAATCAATCGGGTTTGGGCCGCATCGAAACGGTCCGGGTCCACAAACACCACATCATAGAGATCCGAGAAGACCCCATTGCCCATGGCGTGCAAACAATTGCAGAGTAAATCCGGGGAGGCCGCATCATCCACGGCCACTTCGACGTTTTCCTGACCGGTCACCATCGGGCGAATCTGCAAGAGATAAAATTCCGGCTTCCGCTCCTTTTCCTTGAAGAGGTTCACGGCAAACTCCATCTCGATGTGGGAACCGAAGGATTTCTTCCCGATTTCCAACAGCTCGGTTAAAATTTCGGCCAGCGGAAACACATTGTATTTTAACACATTGGCAAACGAAACCACGCGGGGACCGTCGAGCAGGAGCGTGTCGCGAATCGCATTGTCTTCATTGCTAAACGTACTCCCCACAAAAAAGAGCGAACCGTCGCGTTCCGCTTCGGTTAAATCGCATCGGATCAAATTGAACTTCTCGTCATTGACCACCCGGCGGTTCGGATCGGATAAGTCCAGGGCGTAAAAGTAACTCTGGGAATTTTTCAAAAATTCGGCGGCCGATGAATACGGGGGATTCATCTCCGGGTATTTGGGGGAAACCCGATAAACGGACCCGCCTTCGGCCACCAGCGTTCCCAGTCCCAGCGCCAGTTGCACGACCCCGTCTCCGGGTTCCATGTGCGAGATGGGATAGTAATTGTACGATTGCGCAGTTCCTGAAATCACCGGGTAAAATTTGTTGTTGTACACCTGACCGACCAGCTCCTGAATAATTACGGACATCTTCTCTTCTTCGATCCGAAAATTGGTATTTTTCACATACTCCTTGGGCGACTTAAAGAAAACGGAAGCAAAGACGAGGCGCACGGCATCGCACACCTGTTTGGCGCGGTTTTTCAGTTCCGGGTGATTGTTCGGCAGCATGTACGTCGAATAAAGACCCGCAAACGGCAGGGTCTGGGAATCCTCGAGAATACTCGAGGAACGCACGGCAATCGGGTAGTGAATCTTCTCTAAGAGAACCTGGAGGTCTCGGACAATTTCCTCGGGAAGGGGGGCTTTTAAAAACCGACGCGCAATGGTGTCGTTGTTCATCTCGTTCATGGCAAAGGAATGAAGGTCGTTATCGCGGATGAATCGCTCATAAATTTCGCTGCAAATGACGAATGTATTCGGTGTTTTGATCTCGATGTTATCGAACCGTTCCGCCAATCGGGTCCGGGCCAAAAGGGCGTTGAGAAACGCAATTCCCCGTCCTTTTCCGCCGAGTGACCCGCTGCTCAGTCGAATAAAGGCATTGCGGTAATCGAGCTCGGTTTGGCCGAAATCCGTGATCACCCCGGTTTGATTGCGAGTTTTGATCTTTTGGATCTCCTGAAGAATGACGCGCCGAACCTCTTCGACATCGTTATAATCGGAGATTTTCTTGGGCCGTAACTTCTCGGCGGCTTCAAATTCGGTCCGGGCCTTCAACCAGAGGGAGATGTGGTTTCGCGCGGCATGATAAATAAGGCTATCTCTATCAATATGTTGAATTTTTTCTTCAAATTCGTGAAGGTTACCGGCCCGGCCCATCACCTCGCCGCCGGCGGCATTTCGAAACACGAAATCCCCGAACCCGAAATGGGAGAGGATATAGGCATGGAGGTCGTGCAAGAGGTTGGGCGATTTTTTATGTAAGAAATCCAGCCCATGGGATCGGGCAATCTCTTCGACCCGGATTTCGGACGATTGCAGCAGGAAGGGAAGATCCGGGATTTCCCGTTTCACGACCTTGGCAAAGCGAATCCCGGCAAACTCATCGATCTCTTTGTTTCGCGGAAACCCCACGTCCGAGATCACGCCCAGGAGGTTTTCCTTGTATTTTCGGTACAGTTCCTTTCCCTCCTCGTAGGTTTCAGCCATCAGGATCTTCGGGCGCGCGCGCATGCGCAACAGTCGGTGCAGGTCGTTGACTCCTTCGGATATTAGTAACCGGGTTTGCTGCATCAATTCCACGTAGAGCATGGGCAAAAACATGGAATGGTACTTGGGCGAATCTTCGATCAACAGGATGACCTGAACCCCCAGTCGAATATCGTTGTCCACGTTTCGCAAATCTTCGACGTATTTGATAATGGCCAGTAAGATGCGCGGGTCTCCGGTCCAGTAAAAGACTTTGTCGATGTTTTTGATTTCTCGGATGCGGATGAGAAACTCCACGGCCACCCATTCGAACGTTAACAGAATCACCGGGATGGGTTTGATTTCTTTGACCTTGCGTCCGAATTCCATGAGGTTCATGCCGGACAGTCGGGTCATGGTAATGACCAGGTCAAAGGAGGCGTTTTTCAGTAATTCCAGGGCTTCGTCTGCGGTGGACACCCGGGTAATGCGCGGCAGGAACTGGAGACTGAGACCGATTCCCATGTATTCGCTGAAGATCCGGTCCGACAGTGCGCCATCCTCTTCGAGCACGAACGCATCGTAGGTACTGGACACCAGGAGGATCTCCCGTACCCTGAATTTCATCAGATCATAAAAACGGACAAATTGAGGTTTATAGTCAACGCGTTGTATGGTCATGAATCCCTCTTGTTGGTGTATTCCCTCCTGTTGAATCAAAACGGCCGGTTTGCCGCGCCGGATTTAAAATGTCGCCGTATTTACCGCATCGATGTGGCGACCCAGAAAGATTTCCCCGACTTTTTTGAAGCGCTCCGGAAAATCCGTGACAAAGAATTCATCCTCGTCGGAACCGGAAGGTTCGCCATGATTGAGCCAGCCCAGGCTCTTTAAGATGGCGTGGGTTTCCTGGGCAATGGTTTCCGCCGAATCGATCAGTCGGATCTCTTCGCCCATGACCCTGGAAATGGGAACCTTTAATACGGGGTAATGCGTGCATCCCAACACCAGGCTATCGATGCGCTGTGCCTTTAGCGGAAGGAGGTACTCTTCGATGACCAGGCGGGTCACCGGATGATCGATCCAGCCTTCTTCGACCAGCGGGACAAACAGGGGGCAATCTTTGGATATCACCCGAGCATCGGGGCAGCGTTCCAGGATCGCGTGTTCATAGGCGTTGGAGGAGATCGTGGCCGAGGTTCCAATGACGCCGATGCATGTTTTACCGCTTTTGACAGCCGCGTCGGCTCCCGGTTCGATCACACCCAGAACCGGAATATCCAGCTTGTCCTGCAGTGAGGGCAGCGCATACGAGGAGGCCGAGTTACAGGCCACGACAATGATCTTTACTGCCCGTTCCAGGAGGAAATGGGCGTTTTCATCGGAGAATTTGATGATGGTTTCTGCGGATTTGGTCCCATAGGGCAGTCGGGCCGTGTCTCCCAGATAGATCACCTTTTCATGGGGAAGCTTTTCCTTAATGGCCCGATAAACGGTTAATCCCCCGATACCGGAATCGAAGATGCCAATCGCTTTATTTTTCATGTCCTTATATTAATCATCATCTATCATCATCTACTCGTCGATATCCAAAAAGGCGTAATTCGGGTAAAACGGGTTTTCCAGATCGATGTGACCGGAAAGCGTGGGATATTCGTTTCCGGAAACAAGGAATTTGACCTTTTGGATCTCTTTAAAATTGTAGCACATGTTGTCGACGATGAAGTAAATGAACTCCAATTCGGAATCGGAGCCGCCCGGGAATTGAGCGATCAGTTCTTCGGAGAAATCCAGGATCAGCATGTGTTGTTTTTCAAGGTAATAGAGGCTGCGGAGTTTCACCTCCGGGGGAATCGGGGTAATGCATCCCTCCTGGCCTTGAAACAGAAAGTCGAGGAATTTGGTGTAAGCGACTTCCTTGATCGGGGTAACTTCCAGTTTGGCACTGACCGGACGGGTCAGACTGGGGCCGTCCGTAAAAAAAAAAGCTTTGACGTTAATAATCACGGTCTCTTTGATTTCAGAACCTGACCGGGCCCTAACCGAGTGGAGATTATCTTTCCGCAGATGGCTGGAGGATTTGAAAAAGATGACCAATGAGATCGCAAAGAAGATGGAGGCCAGAATCACCAATGAGTAAATGAGCTTCTTTTTCATAGTTCTATCGATTACTTGTTATTGGTTGCCGTAATGAATTTGTTAATACCGGTGTAAATCGCATTGGCCACATTATTTAAAAATTCGTCGGTTTGCAATTTTTTCTCTTCGGCGGGGTTGGAGATGAACACAATTTCGACCAGGACCGCGGGCATGGCTGCGCGCATCAGCACGCGAAACGGGGCCTGTTTGACGCCGCGATTGGCCGTATCCAATAAAATATTGAGTTCGGCCTGAATATAATCCGCCAGGACGCTCGACTCTTTGATATATTCGGTCTGCGCCATATTCCATAAAATCATCTTGAGTTCGTTGCTGGTTTCGACCGGCAGTTTCTCTTTCTCTTTTGCCTCGATGGCTTCCGCTACGGGTGCCGATTCGTCGTTTTCCTTGCGGGAGAGTTGGAGGGATTCCTGGTCCGTGGCTTTTAAACTCACATAGAAGGTTTCCGACCCGCTGGCCGCTTTTCGAAACGAGGAATTGACGTGAATGGAGACAAAGAGTTGGGCTTTTTGATTATTGGCTCGGGCCACGCGCGAATTCAACGACACGTCCTCGTCTTTATCCCGAGTGGTGACCACGTACAGGCCCAGTTTGGTTTCGATGATTTTTTTCAGTTTCCCCACGACTTTGAGGGTGATGTCTTTTTCCTGGATTTTGGATCGACCCACCGCGCCCTGGTCGTTGCCCCCATGCCCCGGGTCCAGGCAAATCGTGGTGATCATCGAGCGTTTTTTATCTCGCTCTTTGTCCTGTTTTTCCTTATCGCCGGACGGTTGAGGTGGAGTGACCGGGTGTTGAGTGGCCGGCGGGGCAGGGGTTGCTGTCGCGGCATCGGCATTTTTTTCCCGATTCTTTTCCACATCAAAAACCACCCGAAACGGCTGCTCGAGTACAAAGGCATTTTTAACGGTTATCCCCTTTCGGGTGTATACGTTAAAGACACTGATCGCTCCTTTTTTCCCTGATTTTTCGACCGAGTGAGCCACATGGTCGATCAGCATCGAATGTTTAAACGTCTCGATGGTCGTTTTGACATCGACTTTTCGGTTCAAGCGGATTTCCATCCCGGTTCGATTGGGGGTATAGGAATATTCGAAGGCTTTCTCGCCTTGCAGGACAACGCGGGTATAGCCCGGGTGGTCGTAGACACGAATATTCACGGAAAGAGGGAAAAGGGAAAGGGGGATCCAGACAAACAAGAAAGCAAAAATGGCCAGTTGTTTCATAAATTGTTTATTTGCAAGTTCTACTCAAATACGATTTATCGTTGATTCTCTTGGTAATTGTTATAATCGTTATAATCGTTATAATCGGTATTGTGCGCATTCATTCATTTTTCGGGGAGTGCCCGGCCCAGTTGCTGCGAGCAGCGTCGTTGCGATCGTTGGTCGCAATCGCGCATCACGTGGAGGCGGCGGGAATCGAACCCGCGTCCAATAAAGATTAAATTAAAGCGTCTACAGGTTTAGTTTGTTTTGGATACGGTATCAGTCTCGAAAACAAACAAAAATAACTTCAACCGGCCCCCTTTAGGTTTTCATCCCGGAAGTCCAGAAGGCGCTTCCTCCCGAGCCTATCCTGCTGTTGACGTTCTTAATTCCCCGCAGGCATGAGAAGTAAGAACGGCTGTCTTATTTTAGGCAGCTAAAGGTAACTCGTTTGCTTTTCTTTTTTTGAGCCGTTTAATGAGAAGCTCAACTCAAACTGCAGCTTTAATCCCATCGATACTGTCGAACCCATTTCGCCCCCGTAAACAAAAACATGCGCCGCATGCCCATTACGGTAATACGGGGGGGAATTTCATATTCAATCGGAAGTGTTGATCCATCAAGAGATAGGGAAACCATCTTTCGTCAGACAACAAGAGGAGATATAACCGGGTAATGGCGGGGCCGACGAGACTCGAACTCGCGACCTCATGCGTGACAGGCATGCGTTCTAACCAACTGAACTACGACCCCATCCAGGATTCTTGTCATCTTCAAATATCGCACCGTTTTTGCGGTGTGTCAACTCTGCCTCGTTGAATACGAACTCCGTCAGCGACGTGCTGCCTTATCAACTGGGCGGTAGAGGACTCGAACCTCTGACACTCGGCGTGTAAAACCGATGCTCTACCAACTGAGCTAACCACCCGTTCGGCTTTTGTTTTACATGTATAAAAATACTATATTTCGCAGTGAATGTCAACAGGTACGTCGCCAAAAAATTTTGGAGTGATGTTTTTATTTGATCGGGAATGCATATTTCACGTTCAATTTGGGGTTCAAAATTGTGATGCGATCCAGATGATGGGATGGGAGCAGCCCCGCGTTTTCCTTTTTGTAATCTTTTATCAGTAAAGTTAGTCAATTTTTCCTTCCCGGCCGATTATTTTTTAGTAAAGTTAGTCAATTTCCTCTTCCCGGAGGATCTTACACGAGTAATCTTAGGCAAGTTTTTACTAATCTTAAACAATTTCCTTTAGACGGGCTGTCATTTCGTATAAATCTTAGTCAATACCCAAGTAAAGTTAGTCAAAATTTTCTTTCACCGGACAAATAAGTTCAAATATTAGTCAAACTCTTCTTTCTCCGGGTGTCGAACGTCATGATTTTAGTCAAAAACCTACTTTTCAAGCCGATGAACGTACCGATATTAGACAAGTACGTATCATTATTAGACAAAATCCTTTCGCAGTGGCATTCGTACCGATTGATTTTAGACAAAAACAGGAAAATATTAGTCAAGACGACTAATATCTTGGTCATGACGTTGAATTTCCGCAAGCGAACGTCCGGTTCGCTTTGCAATCACTTTCCTTCGAATGACAATTCAATAATTTCTTTTTTGGTTCTGACGGTATCAAGGAAAAGAGTAATCGCTTCCGCAGCAGTTAATCCCAAATTTTCAAAGATCTTTTCTACCTCTTTTTTTAAATCCGGTTCCACTTGAACCCGGATTGTCGCTGCTTTAATCATTCTAACCTCACTTCCTTATCTTTCGGTTCAACCGTTAACGAACTCTATAAGGTATCATGAATGTAATCATAATACAAGTGCTTGATTGCTTCATTGGGTATGGTCAGAATCGGGGTATTTTCATCATCGATTCCCCCAATCGTTAAAAGTCCAAAGTAGTATAAGAGAGAAACAAAATTATTGGTGTCGGTCAGTTCTTCAATGGGGAAACTTTTTTCAATCGTGGAATGAATGCCGCCGTTTTGTACGATATAAAGCAGCTTGGAAAAATTACCATTGGTTTCTTTAGCGCCTTCTTTATCGATAATAATCAGATGGCGTAATTTATTATAGTCCAATTTAACATTATCATCGATCAATTCATCCGGAATTCGGGCTTCCTTCATGTATTCCTGAAGGAAGTACAATACCATCGTGGTATTGAACACATCGCGGGTGGAACGAATCGAGAACCGGTAATGATTATACCATTGACTCATGAGTACCATGAGTTCGGGTGTCGAATGTTGGATTTTTCCTGTCTGCCGGTAGTAGTCGACCATGGTTTGGACTTCCTCAAACGTGAGGCCCAGGATGTCGTTGATATCCGAATCCAGGGAAATATTGGCGGCAATATTAAAGCCGGAAGCCACCTCGTCCAGCGTAATGGGTGAAACGCCGGTCATAAACAAACGGGAAATGGGAGCGCCGCTTCCGGTTGTTCCTCCTTTGACCACATTAAAAAATGACCGCAGAAATCCTTCGCCATGAGTCACATCGTGATAGGATTGATGACCCGAAGATGTTAAAATC
>JBLMYT010000111.1:0-113630 GCA_050258455.1 Candidatus Omnitrophota bacterium
CGGAACGTTTAAAATGGTAAAGAAAAAACTCTTCTTCGTTGCTTTCGGGTGGCATTTTCATCGGGCCGGTATCCGGTACCGTTTCCGGTTCCAGGAACATCTTTCCTTCCCCAAACATCAAGTGGTTAAAATTCACCCGATGAATTTTAACGAGGCTCATAAAAAAGTCATAACCGGGTTTATATTTCCCATTTTCAATTTCTGAAATGGCAGTATTGGATACATTAATCGATTTTGCCATTTGGGCTTGATTTAATTTCAGTGCAAGACGTATCTGTTTTAACCGTTCTCCGAATTCAACGAGGTTCTGTTCTTTTTCCATCCAAATCTCTGTTTCTATTCTTCCTTAACGCCACTCATTTCTTGCTCAATAAAGCTTTCATTTTCCATTTTAAATCGAAGAAACTCCGACAAAATGTGATATTTTACATATCGTGAATTCTTTAAATGGAAAGCGAAATTTTTCTCATCTTCGGTTTCCGGTATCCATTCCGTGGCATCTGTTTCAGGTTGCCTATCATCTTTAAACATTGGCGCTTCACCAAAAAGTAAGAAATCCAAATTCACATGGAACTCTGTCAAAATGCCATAAAAAAAATCATATTCCGGCTCAAATTCTCCATTTTCAATTTCGGATATCTGCGTTGTCGATAAATTAAGTGTTTTTGCAAATTGGCTTTCACTCAAATTCAATTTTTGCCGTACCTCGTTTAAGCGGTTGCCAAAATCTTTCAGGTTTTCTTTTTTATCTTCTGTCATTATTAATTCTCCTCTTGAAGGCGTTCTTCATTGGTTCATATCTATTAGATATTTTCCTTTCTTCCCTTTGTTCAGTCATCATTCCTTCCGAATATTAATTACTCTTTTTTAACATCCTGGATATCTTGCTCAATGAAGATTTCATCTTGCTTTTTAAACCGAAGAAACTCCGACAAAACGTGATATTTTACATACCGTGATTTCTTTATATAAAAAAGGAAGGTTTTCTCATCTTCGGTTTCCGGTATCCATCCGGTGGCTTCTGTTTCAGGTTGCCTATCATCTTCAAACATTGGGCCTTCACCAAACAGTAAGAATTTTAAATTGACATGGAACTCTGTCATAATGTTATAAAAGAAATCATAACCTGGCCCAAACTTTCCATTTTCAAATTCAGATATCGCCGTGGTCGATAGATGAAGTGTTTTTGCAAATTGGCTCTGATTCAAATTCAGTTTTTGCCGTATCTGTTTTAAACGATTGCCAAACTCTTGCAGGTTTTCTTTTTTATCTTTAATCATTACTAATCACACGCAGAAAAATAAACTTATTTTCATCTTGAAATACCTCAAACCAATAGTCAGGATATATTTTATTCTCTTTTTCGGAAAATTCAATAACGGCTGAAGATTTTTTCAGTATCTCGATTTTCGTGGTTATCTGATTCAGGTCCTGACAAATTGTCTGATTGCTGAAGTTATCCAATATATATAGGGATACTTTTTTCCGCATGGCAATATCAAGAAGCATATTGATTTTTTCCAACCGGTTAAGCTGGGAAATATTTTTTCCTTTTTGATCTTGAGGCGGATCAAGTTTTGCAATCTTATATAAACGATCGATGGAGCCTTGAAGGGATAATTCTTCCGGGTCTGGAATATAATGGACATTCATTTTCATGCCATTGATATCTTTTTCATCATGCGTAACCAGCGTATTAGCCATCGTCCCGGAAAGAAAATTGGTGATTACAGCTTTGATTTGATTATTGCGGTCGTAAGAAAGGCGTAAAAGCTTCGTCGTTTGCAAATTCAGGATGTAGGGCTTATGCTCATGATTGGACACATTACCTCGGGAGAATTCTCGGTAGAATTCAACGTTTTGATTTATTCTTGGAAACAATTGACGTTTAAATTGGCGATAGGCTAACATCCCGACAAGAGTGATGTATATAAAAATGAATAGGAGTCCATATAAGAAATAATAGGGTAACTGAGGCTTCACCGGCATTAAGGCCTTTTCCGCGGAGACGAACGGATAAACTTTGCTATAATTCTTATAATATCGATTGTTGGTAATAAATCTTAAAAAGCCCTTTCGCATGGCTTTGTTATCTCTGTACATTTGGATGTAAGAATTATATCCCTGGCTGCTGATTTCATTCCCGGCCGATTTAATAAAAGTTACAGGGTTTATTATACAGATAAACTGAAAATCCCTGACAATTGTTTCCGTTCGATCGATCATTCTGGCGTCTATGTCCTCGACATCCTTAAAAACATAATTCCAATACCTTTCAGCGCCTTTTCTGTCTTCTTCAACCTTATCTTCGGGCTTTTGGTATCTTTGAGTGTTTTTTAAAACGACCTTCTCAATTTTCTCACTTATTATGTTCAATTTTTCCGCTTCAATCTTGCTCATGCCCTTGAGGTTCTCCTGGGACTGGATCGAGAAACTGAGGTTAATCACTTCCGGCCAAAGTAGAACAACGATCAACCAGATGAAGGCGATACTTAATGCACCTTTTACGGTTGATAATGTGCCAAGAGACGCACTGATCAAAGCAAAAAAAGACAATACAAGAAATAAAAGGCCAAAGAAAACCAACAAATGTTGATATTCATTCAAGCTTAAGATGATATGATTCATTCGGAATTGAAGAATCGTTACGATAAAAACCAAAAGCAGATATGCGGCAAGTATGAAAAGGCGGGCGAAGATAATTGAAAGGAAAGCCGTTTTACGGGACGTAAAATTCAGAATATACTTTAAATATTTCTTATCTCTGAAAGAAAAGAAAAACCACAGCATGACCAGTAAACTGCCAAATACCAAAAGAAACCATGAAAGGTCAATATTGGTACCCGTTGAACGGCTAAATGCGTTTGGGCCGATTTTGGATTCTTCCAACCTCAATCTTGCACCTGTATCAATCATTCCGATTAAATCGTTAAAGGCTTTGCTGTTGAATGCAATTATACTTAATGGGGATGGCATCATCATAACCTGAAACCCGAATGCACCATATTGTCTATAACTGAAAAAGCTCTCAAATGCTTTCCTTTCAGACTCGACGAATTCTTGCTGCTGTTTTTTGGCCATATGGTAATTTTTTATTCCAACCTGATTAATTAAAACCGCCAGCAATAAAACAAATAACGAAACAATAATTCCGACTTTTTTTATATTTTGCTCCATTTCAAGAAGCAGTATTCTTCGCATATCATTCTCCTTTTTTGATACACCCTAAATAAGGCCTATTATTTAATAATTTCTTTAAATACCTGCGATGCGTATTGGCCAAACAACATCAAATTCGTATAGCGTTGATTGATATCCCACAAGTTTTTGATATTGGGGATCATACCGTTATCCAGGAGCTTTTTCTCTTTATCCAATCGATTTGAGATTTCCAGGAGATTTTTGTGCATATAATTAAAAACACCGGTGATGTTGCCCCTTATCAGGAAAAAGCGTACGGTTTGGAAAATATCCGGGATAAGCCCCCTGACATTCTGAAATCGGGAGTAATTGAATGATGACAAGAGATTCAGAACCTCTAGATTGTAGGGCGTTTGTGTTGAAATAGTTTTTATCTCAATATATGTTTCGCTTGCTTTTTTCAAATTATCGATCGCATTATTTAAGGCTTCTTGAAGAGCGGGAATATTCGAATTATCTTGTTCATACTGCTGTAAAAATAACATATAATCCGAATTTGACTTTAAAAATTGAACGGCGGCTTGAGGAATAAGGAAGTCAAGCTGGTTTGAACTCGCTTTTAATACAGTCGTGCTTGGGATAAACGCCAAATTCACATCGTTTGCCCATACACATCCGAAAACCATTAAGGGAACAAATAAAAGTAAAATTAAGATGATTTTTTTCATCGTCATTTCCTCCGTAATTGGTATTTTATTTGAATATTTCCTTTTACTTGAAAATAAATGTTCAAGTAAACTTGGTATATTTTTTTAATACTTGATGTTTTGACATGTACTGAACTAAAAAATCCCTTTCCAATCTCACTCAAGAGGCATTTGAACATTTCAAATTTAATTATTGTTGTTGATTTTTCAAATAAAACTGAAATTGCCACTTGACAAATTAAAGCAAACCGTAATATAATTGGTTTATGAATATTAAAAAGACAATTATCCGACGTTATGCCTTGTGGCCGAGGAAAAAACACAATGTTAATATATGCTTTGTTTAATGCCTTCATTTTCTTTCTTTCATTTGTTGAAAAGAAATTGTATATCATGCACAATGGTATGTCAATATGCACGTATATATTTCACAATACCTTAATTTCCATTTCATTTCGCCTCAAACATATGATATACCATATATCGAATCTCCTTTCCAATGTAAGAAAATTTGGTTTTTCCGTTTTAAATTTTTTAAGAAATTTCACATCGACTCGGTCATCCCTACGACTCAAATCGCATGACGAAAACTTTTCTGGGATTTTGGTTTGTAAGCAATCAAAGGCACCGGCAGGAATGGCCGGTGCCTTCTTTTTTTTCATTATTAATTTAGCAGGCAAAATCAGATCATATAAAGAGTTGAGCCCGGGAAAAAAACTTTTTCAGTATCACCATCCCAAATTTAATTTTAAAAAACTTTCCCGGTCTCAACTTTTTGAAAGTTAAGCGGAGGAGCACATGCTGGTCAATAAATTCCGGTTAATCGAATTATTAAACCACCCGGATGGGCGGGTGGTGAATGCAGCAGGCGATGCACTGGAGCGATTCTTCTGGGACCGGGCGGAGATCCTGGGAGCCCTTTTAAATGTTCTGGAAGGCGAACACAAAAGGGAAACCAAACGCGATTTATCGCTCTCGCATCGCCTGCCTTCATTTCCTGCCACCGAAAAAGACCTGCCAACCCTGACCCGCTTACTCACCGCGCTGGATGGAAAAAAAGACGACGAATCGGAAGAACTCGCCTGGAATATCAAGCAGGTATTACTGTATACCCCATTTCCGTTAATACAAGCCAAACGTCACCTTTTCTCTTCCCATATTACCCTAATGGATATCTACGAAGAAACCCGCCAACGGGACCGTTTCCGATTAATGGCCCCGGACCGATTGTGGCAGATATTTAAGGGCCAATTCTTTCATTCTTTTCAGAAAGGAGAAGCAAAACGTCATGAAATCGCCCACTCACTGGTCAATTTTATGGTTCAAAAAGGAGACGCAATTAAACCTTATGTAACTGCCATATTTAAAAAAAATAAAATAGACGACGATACCATGGAAGAATACCTGATCGAAGTGGTCGGAAAACTCAAACTCACCGAGCTTGCACCGTTCCTCTTCGACATCCTCAGAAATAGCGATCCCATGGATATCATCCATCAGGAGTGCATCCGGTATCTCGGCATGCTGGGAACCCCTAAATTGGTACAACATATCGAAAGACGCTACATCATGGACGAAGACTCAAGAGCCGAACTGGCTCAAATATTGGGATACATCCCCCACTATTATTCGGAAGAACTCTGTATGAAATTGCTCGGAAACGAGACAAACGTCTTTCATAAAACCTATCTGGCCTGCTCCTTATGCGACCTGTTTTCCCTCAAAGGCAGCGGGACCGTATTGGAAATAATCAAAAAACGAAACTACGACCCGATGGTTTGTCTATTATTGACTGACCTGGTTCCGGTTTATGCTTACCACCATATACCCCAAATCGCGTTGGAAGCACTTGAAGCCGACGACTTGAAATTTAGACAAGGCATACAGGACGAAGAATTCGAGCCCGAATGGGAGGACGACGAGGAACCCGAGGAGGACGAAGATGAATGACGCTACAACCGAATCAAGGGAAATGGGATTACGAATCCGACAAGTAAGAAAAAAACTCGGACTACTTCAGGCAGATCTTGCCAACAAAGTGAGGATACCAACCGTGACCCTTTCGGCCATCGAATGCGGAAAGATTCAGGTCTGCTTCGACCTGCTGTACAACCTGGATACATTATATAATATTAATCTGGATTATGTGTTTCACGGAAAAGGTGAGATATTTAAGCAGAAACCCACGATTCAATCAGATGTTGAAAGAGAACTTGACGATGTCATGGACGGCATCGGACCGATCCTGTGGTTCATGGAAAACTCCCCAATTTTCAGGAACCAGGTCAGACATTATACCCTGGATTATCTTTTTCAAAATAAATCCATGATAAAAGATGATATCCTGCTTTCCGGGAAAAGGAATACCCTGAATCAGGAAATGGAAGCAGAAACAGCCAAACTTTTGAATTCGCAAAACCTGGGAAACAACGTTCGGGGATGAAAAGGCATGACAATGGCAAATGCTAAATACAAAGATTTTATTGCAATGCCGAAGATATTTCCGGATCATGGAACCGGAATCGTAGCGGGCAGAGATTCCTTTTGTTATAGCTTTAGCCCCGGTGAAATGTATAAGAGAATAAAAGACTTTGCATCCATGGACCCTGAAGACGCACGAATAAAATTTGAGCTGTATGGAGACACCCATGATTGGGCCGTGTCCAAGGCCAGGCAGGGAGTGCTTGAAACCCATACGGATCCGAGGCTGATTACCCCCATTTTATACCGACCATTTGATGTTCGATATACGTATTACTACCCCAAAAGCCGACGATTTCTTTGCATGCCCCGCCCTGCTATTTCGAAGCACATGATGTTTGAGAACATGGCCCTCGTTACAATGGCACAGGTCCCCAACGGCGATTTTAATCACGCGTTGATATCGGAATGCATGGTGGACGCCAAACTGGGAACAGCCAGCAAAGGGATTTGTTATATTTTTCCGCTTTATTTGTATGAAAAAGGTACATTAAAAAAGAATCAATTCCCAACCCCCAATCTTGGAATTCTTTTTTTATCCTTGATGAAACAGGAATTCGGGTATCCGGAAATCCCCACACCGGAACAACTCTTGCATTATGTATACGCCATTCTTTTCTCCCAAACTTATAGAAATCGCTATAAAGAAGAACTCATGTATAATTTCCCCTCCATTCCTTTCCCAAGAAATTATGATCTGTTCATCCGCATCGGAGAATTGGGCGAAAAATTAAAACTCATTCACCTGCTCCGATCCCCGGAAATAAATGGCGAAGAGGTGCAGTTTTCAGGTACTCCAATTAAAATTGGCCAATTCCAATTTATTGGATCGAAAAATCATGAGGGAAAAATATACTTGGATGAAAGGCGTCAGAGCTACTTCACCGGAATAGAAAAAAAGGAATGGGATTATAAGCTCATGGGTTATAAGGTAATCGACAAATATTTAAGAAGCAGAAGTGGACTTGATCTGACGGCTGATAATATTTCTCATCTTCAATGCATGATATCGGCGATTCGTTTAACCATGAAGTATCAACGCTTAATCGATGATCTCTATCCGGAGATCGAAACCGATTTACTGGTAATCTCCAGGTAAAATTCATTTTATAGGATGATTGAGACGAACCTATTCGTGTTTAAAATGAAAAAATGTAAGATTTTTAGTATTTTGGTTTTTGTGATGGCGCGACGATCCGCGACTCTAGATCCTGAATTGAATAATAAGTGTTTTGTTGACGTTAAGATAAAAATATGGAGGAAATTTAAATGCGTGAATGGAACAAATCGCCCCCCGGACCGTGAGGGGAAAAAAAAGACGCGGTATGTGAACGTTGGAAATTGGAAAAAAAAGCAGATTCGCTTTTTTTAAAGAAGGAATAAAAAAAGAGACAAAATAAAAGATTTTAAAGAAGGAGAAAAACATGAATTCTACAAACAAAAGAGTTGACGAGTTATTGGAAAATGCAAAATCGAGTATTGAAAATGCCCAAAACATTGCGGGCATTAAAATGTTGATCAGCCAATTTGGCTATGGGGAGAGCCGTCTTCAAGGCCTTCTCGAACTTCGTAGCGAAGCGGACGGTAAATATTTGGTTCAAAAGCAGAAAAGCTCCTTGCGATTGCAAACGTCTTCACTTTATGCGGAGAAATTGAAAGAGGAACGGACGCGCTACCTGGATTGCAAAAAGTTTGCAAAAATGGCATTCTCTGATGCATCGGACAGATCTTATTATGAGCTATTAGGTTTTGTCGGTGGAAAAACAAAGCAACGGTTGGGATTTGCCACCCAGGCCAAACACTTTTACCAAAATGCCCTTGGGCAGCAAAAAATTTTGGATAAACTGGCGTATTTCCTCATTACACCGGAAAAGCTGCAAGAAGGCCTTACCGGAATCGAGGAACTGGAGCGAATAAAGGCAGAAAAGGTTGCCGTAAGTGGTGAAATGCAGTTAGCAACGGCTGAACGAAATAATGCGTGCCAAAAGCTTAATAGAGCTTTTGCTAATTTCATAAAAACCAGTAAAGTAGGACTGCGTGATGTTCCTCAGCTCCAGGAGATGCTGGGTATTACGGACCGCAATACGCCGATCCGAAAACGAACCGCTGAAGATCAGGAAACTCAAAATAACTCTACCGTATTGAAGATGGTAAAGGACTCGTCGGTTACGAGTAACGTTCCCCAAAAAAAGGAACCGAAGAACGCCGAAGATCAAGACACTCAAATTGACACTACCGTATTGAAGATGGTAAAGGACTCGTCGGTTACGAGTAACGTTCCCCAAAAAAAGGAACCGAAGAACGCCGAAGATCAGGAAACTCAAAATGACACTACCGTATTGAAGATGGTAAAGGACTCGTCCGTAACGGCTCCGGCTCCCAAGACAAAGGAACCGGAGAAAGATATCGAAATGACCGAATCCGGCGAGTAATCAAAGCCTGAAAAAAGGGGCAGGGCATGAACATGCCCTGCCCTGTCAGGGCGTAATTCTAAAATGGGAAGCGCGGCTCATGTTATAATCATGTTATAATATTGGATCGAATTTAAATGATGAATGATTTGACCAATAATTCCACTACCGTTATTTTACCGTGCGCCGGCGAAGGCCGCCGATTGAGATTGAATTCCGCCAAAGAGTTATTCGAGATTTCCCCGACACCCGATTGATCGATTTCTCCCTCCGCCATATCTGAGATTATGCCGATCACATGAAAAGCAATGAACCAGTTGAGCGTGGCTGTCGTGATTCGCCCCTGGAAAACCGATGTGGCCGAATACGTGGCTTCCGATTTTAATTTTACCCTTCCGGTCAAGTTTGCCTTCTATTTCGATCTTTGATAAAATAAATCAATAATAGCATAACCCAAAGGAGCAGCGCATGAGACGTTTTAATTCTTATGGCCCAATCAATAATAAGTTGCATTATTACGCCCCACGCCAGGAACTCATTGAAAACGCATATACCAATCTGGTGGGCGAGGTTCCGGATGAAGGCGGCCATTACTTTACCGTGTGGGCATCCCGCCAAACCGGGAAAACCTGGTTGATGAGAGAAACCATAAAACGAATCGATCAAACGGGACAATACCATCAGGCTATTATTAGCATGGATCAGGCGAAAGCAGAAAAAGAAGAAAAAAAGGTTGTCTCTATTTTAATTGAAAAAATGCAAATCGCCTTTTCCAGGCAATTCCCCCGCATTCAAAAAATCAATGAAATCCCTTTGCTTTTTACCGCTTCCTATTTTCAAAAACCCGTCATACTGATACTCGATGAATTTGATGGCTTGGAAGAAGAATGGATTAATGGTTTTGTCGCAATATTTCGCGATATGTTTATCTCCCGGGTAAATGAATGGGGCAAAACAAGCAATGAAAAACACTATCTTCTTCATGGATTGGCATTGATCGGGGTGCGCAGCGTTCTGGGCATCGAAAACCCAAAAGGCTCTCCATTTAATGTGCAACGCAGTTTTCGCGTTCCCAATCTAACCGATGAGGAAGTCGCCGGAATGTTTCAATGGTATGAACGGGAAAGCGGTCAAAAAGTGGAAGAAAGCGTGATTCGTGCGCTTTTTAATGAAACTCTCGGTCACCCCGGCCTCACCTGCTGGTTCGGCGAACTGCTTACCGAAACGTATAACCCGGACAAGAATCAACCCATTGACATGAACCATTTTAACAAAGTCTACGGGGCTGCCACTCATACCCTTCCCAATAACACGATTCTCAACCTGATCAGCAAAGTCAATAAACCTCCCTATGAAGAAATGGTCATGGAATTGTTTAAAACCGGGGCTAAAATCGAGTTCAAATTCAACAACAAAGATATCAATTACTTATACATGAACGGGGTTATCGCTGCAGAAGAAACGGACATTGGCGAATATTATGTCAAATTTTCCTGTCCCTTTGTACAGAAAAGTCTGTTCGATTATTTTTCCAATCAAATCTTTAACTACATGGGGCAGTTAATCCAACCCCTGGATACCATGAACGATGCGATCGATGATCAAACCCTTCATGTTCCCAATATCATTCAACGCTACCGGACGTATCTGAAGAAGAACGGTCCGACATTCTTTAAAGACGTGCCGCGGCGTAAAACCGATTTGAAAATCTATGAAGCCGTTTATCATTTTAATTTATACCGCTATTTGTATGATTTACTCAAACCCCGGGGCGTAGACGTGGTCCCGCAGTTTCCCACAGGAAACGGCAAAATCGATTTGATTCTCAAATACCGCGGAAAAGTTCAAGCCCTGGAATTAAAGGGTTTCCGCGATATGTATACCTTTGAAAAAGGAATCGATCAGGCCGCTTCCTATGGCCGTCAGTTGGGATTAACAGAGATTGTATACCTGGTATTCGTGGAATTAAGCGAGGAAGACGCCAAACAACTCGAACAAGCGGTGGAAAAAGGCGGAATCAAGGTCATTGTGGTACCTGTCGGGATTTTATAACATTTAATCATGTTATAAATATCGGATCGGATTTAAATGATGAATGAATTGATGACTGATTTGACGAATGATTCCATTACCGTTATTCTACCGTGCGCCGGCGAAGGCCGCCGATTGGGCTTAAATTCCCCCAAAGAATTATTCGAGATTTTCCCCGATACCCGATTGATCGATTTCTCCCTCCGCCATATCCGAGACTATGCCGATCACATTCAAACGCCCAACCACTTGAGCGTGGCTGTCGTGATTCGCCCCTGGAAAACCGATGTGACCGAATACGTGATCTCCCAACTGCCGGGCATTTCCGTCAAACCGGTGATGTTCGACGACCGGTACACGGAATGGCCGGGCTCGGTTTTCTCTGCCCATCCGCTGTTCTCAACCTACAATATCGTTCTGCTGCCGGACTCGTTTCTGGAGGTAACCGGAGATGAAATCCTTTTGACCTCCATGATCACTGCCCTAAAACACCACCGGGTGGTGTTCGGCTGCCAGGATTGCACGGACGAAGATAAACTGCGATCCCTGGGCGCCATGCGGGTCGAAAACGGTCAGGTAACGGTCTTTCAGGATAAACCCCGTCACTCGCTCGACCAATTTAACGGCTTCTGGGGATGCTATGGCTTTCAAAAGGAATACGGACAGATTCTCTATAATTTTCTGATCGATTCGGTCCATCACCAGCCCCAGGAATTGACACGCCAACCTTTCTTTCCCCCGGCCGCC
The DNA here is from genome assembly GCA_050258455.1 of Candidatus Omnitrophota bacterium. GTDB lineage: Bacteria > Acidobacteriota > Aminicenantia > UBA2199 > UBA2199 > JAKAGC01. The sequence continues at coordinate 11,519 of JBLMYT010000111.1, forward strand.
ATTCCTATCTCCTGCTATTATGATCTGGGAACCTGGGACAATATCCAACGATTTAAAGCGTTGGCCTTCGGCGACCAGAAAACTTTTTGAAAAAAGTTTTCTGGACTTTCAAAAACTTTTAGTTTTTATTTTTTTATTTTTTTTAGTATTTAGCTTTTAACTTTTTATTTAGAATTCTTCGTTTAAGAGACTTGTGAGATATTGGGTGCGCGGCGTATCTCCTTTGGCTTCTTTGTCGGCCTGAACCGCTTGAAGCTCGCGACGAATGACTTCGAGCGTGTGGTCCCGACAGTCACCCTCCAAATACCGCCGGCAAAACCGAATGCGGTTTCGCTGAAAATAATACGTGGTGTAAAGCGGTTTCTTCCGACAGGTCTGCCCCCCACCATGCCGAACAACGGCATCGTAACACCGCGCCAACGCGATTCCACGTCGATGCGCCCGAAAACACAAATCCACATCTTCCCAATACATGTGAAACGTTTCATCGGTTCCACCCAGCATGGAAAACGTGTCGCGGTTAATCCACAACGCGGTTCCGGGAATGTAATCGGTGGCCGGATCCAATAGGGCCGGTAAACCATGGGCATGGTAGTGATGGAGCAACCCCGTCGATGCCTCAAAATATGCGCCGATCGAATCGATGACGGTTGTATCCGACGCATAAGTGATCAACGGTGCGACCAAGCCCGCCCCGGTTTGCCCGGCCATACGCGCGCACGTCTCGGCTGCCCCGGCCGTTACCCGCGTGTCATTGGTACAAAAAAACGCGGAATCATACCCTTCCGAAAAAACCCATTCCAACGCCCGATTAAATCCCCCGGAATAACCGAGATTCACTTCGATTCGCCGATGACAACACCTTGGAAACGCGTCACGCAATTGGCTGTAGACTTCGGGTTGCGATCCATTATCGAAACCATAAACATGAGAAGGCGAATATCCCGCATCCAAAATCGAGCGCATACAGGATTCGGTTAAACGCAGTTTATTGTAATGCAGAACAACAACGGCAATGGGGTTTTCCGGATTCAATGGCATTACTCTTTTCTCCAATCGGGTAACGACCGCCCGGGAGTCCAGGGCGCACCGCTCGATTCCATTTTCTGTTCCAATTTCTTTAAATCAACGTCGATGATCTGTTTCAACTTCTCTAATAATCCGGGAAATTGCGATGCGGCGATCTCATAATTCCGCTTGGCGGTTTCAGTGATGTCAGCGGTCGAATCCAGTTGCGCATTCAAGCGACGGAGGAGGGAAAGCGAGAAGGGTTCGGACCGACTTTCAAGCGTTTGATCATCCGAAAGTTTCACCCGGATATCCAACAATCGATTCCGGATTCCGGCAATCGCTTCGTTTAACGGCGAGGATGCAGCCGGTGTATCGATCAATGCTTTTTCCATAAATTTCAAGTGATTCAGGGTTTCTTCCAACGCGGCTTCCGCTCCCTGCATCGCACGTTGCAGCGCCCCGACTTTCTTCTGAAACGCCAAAATCGCGGCTCGATCCTTTACCGGAAGCGACGCCAGCCCCAGGGATTCCACGACCACGGGCTGCGGTTTTCCCAACGGGGTGCAGACCCCATTCACCCATTTTTCAAGGGTAACGGTAAAGGTTCCGGGAACCACCAGAGGCCCTTGGGGCGCAACGTCCCAGATTTCGACTTCTTTCTTCTTTTCAATTTCCGTGGGGTCGACCGGCGGATACCGCAAATCCCAGGATACCCGATGAAACCCCTGCTCAATGGGCCCGGCGATCTTTCGAACAATCTGCCCGGCCTCATCCCGGATGGTCAACCGCACGGCCGGCGCGTCTTCCCGCTCTTCGAGGCGGACCTTCTCCCATCCGGGAAACGGAACCGACTGCCCCTTTTGTTCCAGCTTTTGTTCGTCTTCCCGGCGGATCTCTTTTTGGGTTTTTAAGGTGTCCTTTAAATAATATGTGAATACAGCGCCAAACGGCGGATTGGGGGCCACAAAAAACGCATCCCCTTGAAACGCCTGACCCGGCAAATCGTAAGGCCTCCGGGGAATATAGGCCAGTGCTTTTTTCACCGGAAATAAGACCCCCTCTTGGTCCAGAGTCTCTTCGGTTATGTCTCGTAACGGCGAATAATCATCCAGGATAAACACGCCGCGCCCGAATGATCCTCCGACCAGATCATTCTCACGATGTTGGATTTTAATGTCTCGAAAGGAGATGGTCGGTACGCCGCCGGTGAGCTTGATCCAATGATTTCCCTCATCCAGCGTAAAGAAGATACCAAACTCCGTTCCGGCAAACAGCAGATTCGGTTTGATCGCGTCCTGGGCCAGAGACCACACGATGTGGCGGGGGGGGAGATCTCCCGATATCGAGTGCCAGGTGTTTCCCCGGTCACTGCTTTTCAGGATGTAGGGTTGGTAATCACCGGTTTTATGATGATCCACTACGACATATACGGTATTGGCATCATGGCGCGAGGCATAAATGCCATTGACAAAGAAATACGATGGCACGCCGGGGAGGTTTTCGATCTTCCGCCAGTGTTTCCCGTTGTCTTCGCTGACCTGAATGAATCCGTCATCGGTTCCCACGTAGATTAAGCCTTCCTTCAACGGCGATTCGGAAATAGCGGTTAAACTCCCATAGTAGGACATGGCCGCATGATCCCACAGCGCGTTCACGCTCCGGGTGGTTCCCATGATCGGTTGGTGATACCGAAATATGCCACGCGACAGATCGGGGCTGATTTTTGTCCAACTGTTCCCCCGATCCTCACTGCGGTAAAGGTATTGAGAACCGTAGTACAAGCGGGTGTTGCAATGCGGGCTTAGAATCACCGGCGAATCCCAGTTCCAGCGATCGGGCTCGCCGGTTTCCGGCTGGGGTTGAATGAATACCGCTTCCCCGGTTTTTTTATCATGCCGGTAGAGACTCCCGGTTTGAAATTCCGCATAAATGAGGTCGGGATTTTCAGGATCGATGACACAATTGTAGCCATCGGCTCCCAGGGTCGAGAACCAGTCGCTGTTGACGATACCGTTCAGCGTCAGTGTGCGCGACGGTCCCATAAGGCTTCCATTGTCCTGGGTCCCGATATTGATGTTATAAAATGGTAAGGCATTATCCGGAGCGAGTTTATAAATTTGAGTGATCGGAAGATTGGCGGCAAAGCGCCAGGTTTTGGCACCGTCAAAGGTTTGGTAGACGCCGCCGTCATTTCCCACGACCATGTGATTCGGATCCTTGGGATCGAAGGCGATGGCGTGATTGTCGGAATGCTTGTGCGTCCCCTCCAACCGACGAAACGTTTGACCGCCGTCATCGGTCACCTTGATCCAGATATCATTTTGATACACGCGATCGAAACGGAACGGATCGGCATATATCTCCTGGTAATAATGGGGGCCCGTGGCGCCACTGATGAAATCATTTTGTTTTTTCCAGCTTTCTCCGCGATTTTCCGACCGATAAAACCCTTTTTCCTTTTCCCCGGCTTCAATGGTGGCATACACCACATTGGGTTTCATGGGCGAAACCGCGAGTCCGATTTTCCCCATGTCGCCCGTGGGAAGTCCCTGGGTCAGTTTCCGCCAGTGTTTCCCGGCATCGGTGGATTTGTAGATGCCCGATTCCGGTCCGCCGCCCATAAACGCGGCAACGCTTCGCCGTCGCTGGTATGCTGCGGCATACATCACATCGGGGTTTCCGGGTTCCATGGCGATATCGGCAACGCCGGTATCTTTACTGATGGTTAGAATCGGATGCCAGGTTTGACCGCCGTCCGTGCTTTTGTATACGCCGCGTTCGCCGCCCGATGACCACAGCGGGCCTTCGGCAGCCACAAACACCACATTGGAATCCCTCGGATCGATGAGGATTTTGGCGATATGTTCGGAGAGCGTTAAACCGGTTTGTTGCCAGGTGTCTCCACCATTCAAACTTTTGTAAACCCCATTCCCAAACCCGACATGACGGCCGCTGACATTCTCGCCGGTTCCCACCCAGATGATGTCCGGGTTATGTGCATCGATGGTGACGCACCCGATCGAAAAGGAACCTTCTTTATCAAAGATGGGGGTCCAGGTCGTTCCGGCATTCAGTGTTTTCCATACCCCGCCCGACGCAGCGGCAACAACCCACACGCTCGAATTCTGAGGGTGAATGGCAATATCGCTCACGCGGCCGGAGGTTACGGCCGGGCCGATGTTTCGAAACATCAAACCTGAAAACGTTTCCGGCTTCAAACGGGTTTCTTTCTGTGTATTTGGTTTCGCGTCCTTGGCAAAGGCAAATGAAATCAAAATCGTTCCTATCAACAACACACTCAAAATACATCGTTTCATGTCTTTCTCCTTTGAAATGAAAAGTTTTGGGAAGCTCGGGGGCTTACTTATCCAGGCACCATTTTCTTACCATTTCGAAAATCATTTCTCTTTTGATGGGTTTGGCGATATAGTCATCCATCCCGGCGTCGAGGCATTTTTCGCGGTCGCCTTTCATGGTTTGGGCGGTCATGGCTATGATCGGTATATCGTTAAATCCCTTTTCGCGGATGAGCCGGGTGGCATCCAGTCCGTTCATATAGGGCATTTGAATATCCATTAAAATCAAATCGAAGCTGTCCGGATTGGCCAGGAAAGTATCGACGGTTTCTTGCCCGTTTCCGGTTACGCTGAAGCGATAGCCGGCTCGGGTGAGGATAAAGCATGCCAATTTCTGGTTGATCGGGTTATCTTCGGCCAGTAAGATATGAAGCGAATGCTTCGCGTCTTCGACCACGGAGTGTTGGGTCACGATCACGTCCGGTTTATCTTTTGTATTGCCCGGGGCCGGCGGTTCGGTTTTAATCAATAAACGCTGAATGATTTTGAGGAGTTTTTTTCGTCGCACCGGTTTGGGGAGGTATCCGTCGAATCCGGCTTCTTTGTATTTGCCGGAGCGGAGCATGAAGGAGGAGGAAAACGCCAGAAGGGGAATCCGGGACATCGGCGCCTCGAGTTTTCGGATGCGTCCGGCCAGTTCATGACCATCGATAACGGGCATGTGGATATCGATAATACAGATATCGATGGGGGAAACGTGGGTGAAATGGTGGAGGATCAGGGGTTCGAGTTCTTCCGGATGGCTCAGGGTGATGACCTCCATGTTGGCGCGTTTCAATAAATGGGACAATATTTCGCGGTTATTTTTATTATCATCGACGATCACGACTTTTTTTCCGGCCAGGTTTTCAGTTGGCAATTCGCGGGTGGGGGGTTGATCGGATTTATCCATCCATGCGGTAAAGTGAAATGTGCTGCCTTGCCCCAGGGCGCTTTCGACCCAGACCTTGCCGCTCATGAGGGCGGCAATTTGGCGGGCGATCGATAACCCCAGGCCGCTGCCTCCGAATTCGCGGGTGGTGGAACCATCCACCTGTTGAAAAGCGTCAAATATCGCTTCGAATTTATCTTCGGATATCCCGATTCCGGTATCGCGAACCGCGGCATGGAGTTTCAAGCGTTGACCGTTTTCGTCTTCCACGTTCAGGGACAGTTCGATTTCGCCGTCGCGGGTAAATTTGGCCGCGTTTCCAGCCAAATTGGTCAGCACCTGTCGAAATCTTCCGGCGTCCCCTTTCACAAAGGCCGGCACATTGTCACCGATCCGGCAGATCAGTTCCACGGACTTTCCGCCGATCCGGGGAAGGACGATTTCCGCCACATCATAGACCGTGATTTCAGGATCGAAATCAATGGGTTGGATCGTTAATTCGCCGGCTTCGATACGGGAGAAATCGAGAATATCGTTGAGTAATCCCGTCAGGGCTTCGCCGCTGCGGTTGATGGTTTGGGCATAATCCAGTTGTTCTTCGGTCAATGGGGTGTCCATGAGCATATCGGTAAAGCCGATGATTCCGTTCATGGGTGTACGGATTTCGTGGCTCATTCGGGCGAGGAATTCGCTTTTGGCCTGGTTGGCGGCATTGGCGGTTTCGCGTTCCCGTTCGGCGATGGCGATGGCTTTTTGAAGTTCCAGCGATTGACTGAGGATTTCTTCGTTTTGCCGCTTTATCTGGATTTCGGATTCTTTAATCCGGGTAATATCGGTATCGATAATGACCATGCTGGTGAGGTTGCCGGTGCGATCAAAGATGGGGGTCAGGGTGGTTTGGGTCCATATTTTTTTTCCGACGCGATTTTGAATGATCGCCTCATAAATCACCGGTTTGCGTTCCAGGGGAATTTTGGCGATCACGTCCCGAATATCGGGGTTGGCGCTGATATGGGAAATATGGTTACCTTTTTCGGCCACCAGTTGTTTCCAGGTGTAACCGTACAGGCGGGTAAACCCTTCGTTGACCCATTCGATGCCACCGTCCGGACTGAGAATGACGATGGCATTATCGGTTTCTCGGGCGACGATGGAGAGCTTTTCCAGTTCTTTATTCATCTTCGCCAATTGGTAGTTGGAGTCTTCGAGTTGGCGGTTGGAGTTTTCCAATTGGTGGGTGCGTTCGACCACGAGGCGTTCCAGCGCCAGTTTTCGATCATTGTAGCGCTTCATCCAGGAATGATAAATCGCTACTGTGGAGCAGATGGCAGCCAGGCTACCCAGGAGGAAGAACCACCAGGTTTCATAGAAATGGGGGATGAGTTCAAAATTAAAGGCATCGTGAGAGAAATTCCACTTTTCATTATCGATATACGCCATGAGGCGAAACCGGTAATTCCCGGAGGGGATATTGGTATAATAGGCCACTCGGCGCGCACCCGCCTCGGTCCAGTCTTTGTCAAACCCATCCAGTTTGTATTTGAATTGGATTTTTTCCGGGGAGGAATAACAGAAAGCCGTATAGTAAAAGGCGAAATTTTTAGCTCCCGGCGATAAGGGGGGGTGGTGAAAGGCATCCATTTTGATTTTATTGTCGACGATTAATTTTTCGATGTGCACTCGGGGCGGCGGCCGGTTGACAATGATCTTGGACGGATCCAGACCCACCACGCCGTTGACCGTTGGAAACCAAAACCGTCCATCCCAGCTTTTGCATGCGCCCGGTTGGGTTTCATCGCCCGTGCATCGATTATTTTGCATCCCGTCGGATTCGTCATACGCTTGATAGGTGATCCGGGTTCGATTGCCGTCGGCAAAATCGTCGAGTACCCCTTTATTTAAACACACAATCCCTTTTTGGTAACCCAGCCAGAAGTTTCCCGCGTCATCGTCCAGGAATTGAAGGACGCCGCCGCTGTAGAATCCGTTTTTGGTCGTATAGCACGTAAATTTCCCATTTTTGAAGCGGATTAAACCATTATCGAAGGTTCCGAACCAGAGGGTTCCGTCTTTGTCTTCATGAATTGAAATAATATAATTTTCGGATAAACCGTCGCGGGTGGTATAGATTTTGAATTTACCGTTTTTAAAGCAGTTCAAGCCCTGGAGGGTGGCGATCCATAGAGTGCCGTTCCGGTCTTTGTAAATGGATTTGATTTCATTATTGGATAGACCGTCTTTGGTGTCGTAGAAGGTAAATTTCCCGGCCTGATAGCAACCGAAACCAAATCCGTAGGTCCCGAACCAGAGGATGCCGTCGCGATCGATATGGAGGCATCGAATGGGGGATTTGAGGGCGCTCTCATTGGAATAGATCAGGACTTTCCCATTTTTGATTTGTTTTAATCCGGCGTTTTCCGTTCCGATCCAGAGGTGACCGTCTTTATCTTCGGCCAGAGAATTGATTCCGTAATCGAAGGGGTCTTCGGGAGTGGTAAACCGGTCGAATCTGCCGTTGTTTAATTGGAATAAGCCGCTTCGCATGCCGACCCAGAGCTGGTGTTTGTTATCGGATAAGATCGACCAGGCCGGGGAATAGGGTAATCCTTCTTTTTCCGAATAACTGGTGAATATACCGTCTTTTAAGCGATAGAGTCCCATGGTTTCGGTACCGACCCAGAGGTTTTTTTCGCTGTCTTCGAGAATGGTGTTGACCAAATTATAGGGGATGCTTTCATCCATCGGGTAAGTCGAAAGGGTTCCATTTTTCAGTCGGGCCAGACCTTTTCGGGTCCCGATCCAGATGACGCCGAAGCTATCTTCGTAAACCGTTCGGACGAAGTCATTGGGAAGGCCGTTTTTCGTGTTGTAAACGGTAAATTTTCCGTTTTTCAGGCGGCAGAGGCCGCCGCCGTAGGTGGCAATCCAGAGGTTTTCGTTTCGATCCTCCATGACCTGGCGGAGGAAGTTATAGGGCAGTCCGTTGCCGGTATTGTATACGAAGAATTTTTCATTTTCGAAGCGGTTGAGGCCGTTCATGGTGGCGATCCACATTCTGCCTTTTTTGTCCATGCAAAAGGATCGGACGAAGTTATTCGATAACCCGTTTTTTTCGGAATAATGAGTGAGTTTTCCGTTCTTTAGGATGTAGAATCCGCCTCCGTTGGTACCGATCCAGAAGTTTCCTTTTTTGTCTTCAAACAGGGGCCAGACCATGTTCTGGATTTGATCTTTAAAGAGCCAGGTCGTCTTTTCGTGGTCCATTCGGGCCAGGCCCGAGGAGGTGCCGATCCAGAGGTGGTGTTTTTTATCCTCGTACACCGAGAGGATTTGACTGCTGGGTATTCCGTCGCAGTTATCTTTTTTAAAGATATCGACGTTGATGCCGTCGAAGCGCGCCAAGCCGGAGGAGGTGGCCAGCCACAGATAGCCGTCTGAGGTTTGAATCATTTGATTGACCATGTTGTCCGGGAGTCCGTCGATGGTCTGCCAGTTTTTTTGGACGTACTTACAGGGTTGGTGATTGGGAATGACCGCGGGGATGGATGTGGGGAATGCCAGGAAGAGTGTGGCCAATAAAAATTGTGCCAGATATTTGAAATTCACTATTTACGTTCCTTTTTGGTGTTTCTAACGTAAAAGTATACTCAAAAAAAGACTTTTTTTCAACCCCGAAGACGACGACAACGACGGCAACAGGACGCCCTACCAAAAGTTGGGCTCGCTCTTGCATCGGTGGGTTGGGCTCCTTGTGCCCGAAGTTGGTCTCCTTCCATCAAAAATTCGTCTCTTTGTGAGGAGGATGTCCCCATTGTTCCCTAGTTTTTTGCCTTTAAGATAAGACGGGCGTTGAGATCATCGACTTTAAACGTCAGACTGGACGATACGGCGTAAGTTTTCCGAGTTGAGGTGTCGTACAACTTAAATGTGATGGTTTCGCCATTGGTGCTGCCGAGGATGGTGGCAAAGAAAGAACCGTCTTTGCCCACTGGACTTATTGAACGTGAATCCGCGAACCCCCATGCCCCCATACTGACTAAATAATAACCGGTCGTATGGATCGGTTTTCCGTTGAGATAGACTTTGCCATAAGCGATCATGTTGTATTGGTTACCGTTGATGACTTTCCAGGGAACCGGCGGGGCATCCTGCGTACCCGTTGAATCTTTTTTAGCCGTGCGACCGAGTAATGGGGACTCACCATAAGGATAAACCAATGTACCCGGTGCATTCATGTTAATGGCATATCCTTTATTGGGTTCCATTTGGATGAGATCACCGAAAAAAGTTGAACCGCTTTTTATGGCGGATTGAGTTTGACTTTTGATTTGATTGACCTGGTTTATAATGGAATTTACAGCAGCCCCAACAGACTGCGGAAATATGGGAAGATAAGCGGTCCAATTGTACCCGGTTACGAGGCAAAGGGGCTTGTTGTAATTAGCGGCTATACCGGTTATGGTAAGGGCACGCGCCTGGTTGAGTTTGATTTTGTACATGACACCATCAACGATGCCGTTCATGTTGATGAGGTCGCCCGTCCAATTGCCATTGCTATAAACTGCAGCTTTGCCCTGGCTTTTGACTTGTTCGACCGCACCCCCAAGACTGCCAAAAACTGAGTTTAATGATGTGCTGGCAGGAAGGACGTTGAATGAAATCCAATTCCAACCGTTTACAAGGTTGAATTTTTGTTCCAATGTACCGAAATGAAGGGGAAAACCGGCAATGGTTTCATCGGCGACAAAAGAAATGGTTTCTGCGGCATTCAAGGCAGGGCCGGAAGGAAGGGGCCACAGCTTGAAGGAGATGGTTTCTCCGGATGTTGCGTTGCTTCTGATGGTGAGGTAATACTTTCCATTGACGCCGACTTTGGCTGCCCCCCTACAATCGGAGGTTCCGCCGGGTCCAAAAGCACCAATCCAATCCCCTTCGACGGCCAACTTATTCACGTTGTATGCTTCACCAAAAGCGATCATGTTATATTGTAAACCTTCGATGGGAAACCATCCGGCCGGGTTGAAGGTGCTAGCAAAATGCGCTTTAATATCCATATCGGAATTGACATTGGTAACTTTTAAAGGGTTGGCGGTTGTCGTAACAAAACCTCCGGTTCCTGCCCAGTTGACAAAACGATACCCGTCGTTGGCAATGGCCATAACATATGTGCTGCTGCCCCCTGGTTTAACATTCTGGCTCGGATTTCCAATCAAAAATCCACCGTCTTCTGCCAGGAAGTTCAGTGTGTAATACATGTAAATCTTGGATACAAATGCATCTTTATATCCTCCATTAAAAATCAAATCGGGTCCCCATTTTACCGGGAATCCCTGGGCTTCGGTTGAATTTGTATACCCGGTCACATACGCATTGCCCCAACCATCTATGGCGATTCCAAATCCCGCATCAATACTGGAACCACCGATGTATCCACAGCAATTCAGACCGGTGCCATCGCGTTTGACTTCGGCCACAAATGCATCTAATCCGCCCTTGTAAACTAAACCGGGGCCTTTCAACACGGGAAACGTGGCTTCATTGGAAGCGGTATACCCGATTAAATAGGCACTGCCTGGGTCATCGACGGTTATTCCTAAACCGATTTCATCATCGGAACCACCGATATAACCACAGTAGACCAGAGCGCCGGAGGCGTTGGTTTTCGCCACAAAAGCATCATGGGGCCCGCCATTGTATGTTAAATCGGGGCCGATCTTTACCGGAAAAGTGGCTTCAGTGGATTGGGTATACCCGGTCACATATGCGCAGTTGAATCGATCCACGGCAATTCCCCTGCCGACATCTTCACTAATCCCCCCAATATAGCCGCAGTAAACCAGAATGCTTCCATCGGCTTTAACTTTCGCAATAAAACTATCACAATAACCATTGTGGGTCAGGTCCGGACCGGATTTGGCCGGGAACCCTTGCGTTTCGGTGGAATAAGTTAACCCGGTTGCATAAATGCAGCCCGAAGCATCTATGGCTATTCCTAAAATATCATCATCATCAGAACCTCCGATATACCCGCAGTAAATAAGTCCGGACCCATCGGCTTTGATCTTTGCGACAACCCCATCATGGGTACCGCCATTGTAAGTCAAATCTGGCCCGACTTTCACGGGGAAACCCTGCGTTTCACTTGAACCGGTATATCCACCTACATATGCGCAGCCGGACGCATCGACCGCTATCACATAGCCCACATCATCACCGGGGCCACCGATATACCCACAGTAAATCAATTGGGTTCCATTGGCATTGACCTTTGCCACAAAGGCATCATCGGTTCCGCCTTTGTAGGTTAAATCGGGACCGAATCTGACGGGGAATGAGGTTTCGGTAGATCCGGTTTGTCCTGCGATATATGCACAACCCGACGTATCCACGGCGATTCCATTGCCGTAATCATTACCGGAACCGCCAATATAACCGCAGTAGATTAGACCGTCGCCATCGGGTTTAACCTTAGCGACAAATGCATCGCATCCCCCACCATTGTAGGTTAAATCCGGCCCGCTTTTAACCGGAAAAGTTGCTTCAGTGGAATAGGTCGCCCCGGTTACATAAGCGCATCCTGCGGCGTCCACAACAATTGCATGACCGGTGTCATCACCGGTGCCCCCGATATACCCACAGTAAATAATGACCGCCGGGTCAAGTATCAATGCGCGATTTCTGTCGTATTTCCCTATTGAAAATCCATAGGTATATGAATCATCAATGGAATTGTTCTTTTTTTCAAGGGCATAATTCAATGATACTCCAACGCGCTTGCCCGATATTTCCTGCCACGCCACGGGCATTCCATCATGAAAACTTCCGGCCGGCGTCTTGACTTCAAGACTTCCATCATGGTTCACGCCGACATCACCGGCCCCATGATACGTCATCCGAATTTTCGACGGGTTCGCACCGGGATGTACGACAAATTGATACTTCATTTGATTGACTGTCCCGGAATACTCCAAATCAATCCCGGGCCATAAATCCCGATACGTAATCTTTGAAGCGGCTTCAAGACCGGTCTTCCACTCTTCCGGCTTGCCTCTGAAATAGGAAATAACCGTCCCGGTCTTTTCCACACTAATGGGTTTTACATTTTTCCGCGCACCGACAAACTCCAATTTAACCACCCAGCTCTTTTCATTGTGAAGAGAAAACGTCACGCCTTGCGAAGTAAAATAAACGGTTTTATCTTTTCCCTGCACATAATAATATACTTGTTTGTCCAACTGTCCTTTATTGGGAATAAAATAAAGCGGCATTTTCCCGAAACGTTTATCGATCTTTACCTGATTGGATTGGGTATCCTTGGTCTTGATTTTCCAGTCCCGAACCTGGAAATCAAACGATAATGCGGCAATAAACCCCATAATTAAAAATATTACGGTTAAAATCCATTTACGTTGAATCATATTCCCCCCCTTTTTCTCCCGTTTCTTATATTGTTTTTATATACAAATAAAATAGAATAGTCTTTTCCGTTTGTCAACAAATAAAAGAAACATGACGCGACCCCCAACGCAACGTTTCCCGAGAAAAGAAATAAAAATGTTGAAAATAATCCGCGCTTATACTATATTTATTACGTCTGAATTGAAAAATAATTGAGCGATTAGGGGTTGGAAAGAGATATGAAACAGGCAGGGAGCGCATTCTTTATTCATCTATTCCTCCGGTTCATTTTCAATTTAATCAATCCGATTTTATTATTCAATTACTGCGCAGAAGTGCGCCGCCATCAAACTCGGTGGAATATATCCCGGGGGCAATATTCTTTGGATTCCCGGAAGATTACTAGTTTAAAAAAAAGAATAAAACAAGGAGGTAATTATGGAAAATTTTATAATTTCGGGGAATACGGGAGTTGGGAACGCAACGTTAAGGCATAAAGAGGGGGTAGAAATAGCCACTTCTTCAGGCAGCGATGGCAACTATTCGATTCCTGTTCCAGCGGGTTGGTCGGGAAGAATTGACGTCTCCAAACCATGTTTCGGATTTACGCCGCCTTACTTTGACTACCCTCCTGTTGATACCAATATTTCCAATAAGAATTATATCGCCGCTCCAGTCCCTTATTATATCATATCCGGTATAATTACAGAAAATGGAACTCCCCTGGCGGGGGTGGTGATGAATGGATTGCCGGGAAATCCATCAACCAATGACCAGGGAGCGTATACCGCAACGGTTCCCTGTTTTTGGTCAAGTACCGTCACGCCAACCAAAACCTGCTATACCTTTGATCCAACCAGTATACCTTATAGTAATGTTTATGCCAATCAAACTCAAAATTACACGGCCAAGCGAACTAATTATACCATTTCCGGAAACGTTGGAGTGGGGAATGCAACCTTGAGTTATACGGATAAAATTCCCAAAACAGTTCCTTCTGATAGTAATGGGAATTATTCCCTTCTTGTTTCCTGCGGCTGGTCGGGAACCGTGACTGTAACCAAACCCTGCTATGTCTTTACCCCATCCAGTAAAGCATACCCTCCCGTGATGGCAGATAAAAGCAATGAAAATTATACGAGTAATTTAATCCATTACAGGATTACCGGGAATACGGGAATCGGGGGCGTCACCTTAAGCTATACAGAAGGTGGAATATCGAAATATGTCATCTCAGATCCCAGTGGGAATTACTCTATTGCTATTTCTTGCAGTTGGTCGGGAACAGTCACTGCATCCAAAGCGTGTTACAGATTTACGCCACCCAGTACCCCCTATGCCAATGTTCAAGCTGATAAACCCGGTCAGAATTATATAGCCACGCCACTCACGTATACGGTTTCGGGAACAATCAAAACAACCGGCGGGTTACCTATTTCAGGAGTTACCCTGAGTGGATTTCCGCAGACAACCTTAACCAATGAATCCGGACAATATACAACGACCGTCCCCTGTGGCTGGACGGGACCTGTCATACCGGTTAAAGAAGGTTATGCATTCACCCCGGATAGAAGAAACTACAATGTAACATCTAACCTAACCAGTGAAGATTATACAGCGCAACGCGTCTTTACTCTGACCGTCAAAAGAGATAATGGTGCTCTCGGTACCATTCAGTCTGGGGCATATAAGTATTTTGAAGGGGACAGGGTCTCCTATTCCTTTTCGCTGGATCCGGCGGCCAATTGCGCCAGCATCTCGGTTCAATTAACCAAAGCAGGTTCTTCACCGACCGCGATTCCTGTATCGGGAGTAATCACAATGGATGGAAATTACACCTTGGAAGTGATTGTCTGGGCAAAATTGACCGTCATAGTCAGTGGGGCATTTTACGCAGTAGCCCCTCCTTCCGGTGATTATTTGTATAGAAGATTTGAAAAAGTAGGTTATGTATATGAATATATAATTGGCCGGTATACGGTTGTTTTAGATAACAAGAAGGTATCCGAATCTGGGGTAATAACGATGGATAAAAATCATAACTTAGGATCCTTTTCCAGGGATGTCAATATTCCAAACGGACTTGATGTATTATACCATTTCAGGTAACACAGGAATTGGAGGAGCAACCTTAACCTATACCGATGTTACCGTTAAAATATTCCCGACTGATTCTGGGGGTCAAGTCTTGCATTGCAACATTATCCGAAACTTAAAACATATCGGTGATAGGTGTCAAATGTTATAAAGCAAGACTTGACCCCAAGGCTCCCCTGGGACCCCTTTATCATGATGGGCAATTGGCGCTAACCCTATTAATTTATTCGCTGATTAAATTCGCCAACGGATTCAAGGTCGGCATATTCTCCAAAAATATCTTCAGCGCCGCCGTTAACGGCACCGCCAAAATCGCCCCCACAATCCCCCAAATATAACTCCAAAATATCAAGGCAATCAAAATCACAATCGGTGACAAATTCAACCCCCGCCCGGTAATCTTCGGCTCCAAAATATTTCCCAACAAAAATTGAAAGACCATCAACGCCACCAATACGAACAATACCCGCAAGGAAAAACCAAATTCCAAAATACCAAAAACAATAGGAACAAGCGTCGCAATGATCGAACCCACCTCAGGGATGAAATTGAGGATGAAAATGAGCAATACCGAAAAGAGAACAAAGTCAAATCCACCAATAGCCAAAATCACCCCACTCACCACAGCCGTGATCAAACAAAGCGAGGTCTTTATGACCAGATATCGCCGAACCTGATTTTCAATCGAATCAAACAGCGTCTGAATCCGGTGCGACGAGTCATCGGCAAACGCCCCGGAAAACCGACCGGTCAGGGTTCCCTTCCCGGTAAGCATGAACGTCAAAAATAAAAGAACCAATATGACCTGCCCCACAAACGCACTAAACGAACCAAACCAGGACGATAACACCGAGGTCACCGCCGACGTATCGATCCCTTTACTCCAATCGGTTCGCTGAATATACGCATTCAAATCCACGCCGGGAATTTTTATTTTATCCGCTAATCCACTAACGGTCTCTGCCATCTTCTTGCTGTAAGCCGGAAACTTTTCGATAAACGAGGACACACTGGCAAACATCAAGACACCCAAAAAATAAAATAATACAAATATAAGGATCAACAGACATATCAATACCACAGCCCTGGGTACCTTTAACTTGACAAGCCGTTCAACAGCCCCATTCAATAGAAAATACAAAAACAAGGCCATAAACAACGGGATGAAAATATCCTTCAAAAGCTGAAAAATGAAAAAGACAACCACCGCGGTCAAAAAACCTAAAAATAATTTGATCTGCAAGAAATCTTGCGCTTTCCCGGTTTGTTCGGTCATACGCCACCTCCCAAGTCCCCTTCCCGATTCCTTCCTCTTCCTTTATCCCCAAACACCTTGAGGGGCATTCCTGCCCCTCATCTACCCCTTCTTCAAACGAAAAAGTTCGTTACTTCTCGCTGATTAAAGTCGCCAACGGATTCAATACCGGGATATTTTCAAAAAAGATCTTAAGCGCGGAGGTTAAGGGAACCGCCAGAATCATTCCGACAATCCCCCAAATATATCCCCAAAAAATCAGGGAAATTAACACCATAATCGGCGAAATGTTCAACCCCCGCCCGGTTAATTTGGGCTCCACTATATTCCCGATAATAAACTGCGCCACCATCAATCCGGCCAATACCAAAAAGAAACGCAAGGAAAAACCAAATTTTAAAAATCCAAAAAGCCCCGGAATAATCGTTGCAATAAAAGGGCCCAATTGAGGGATATAATGAAGAACAAAAATAAACAGGGCAGATAACAAGATAAAATCAAACCCACCGATAAACAGGATAAGCCCACATACCACACCCGCCAACAGACACACAAACGTCTTAATCAGGAGGTAACTGCGCACCTGACCCTCAATCGAAACAAAAACCGCTTTCAATTTAAGCGCGCGCTCCTCTTCAAAGGCATCCGAAAAACGACCGGTCAAATCCCCTTTCCCCGTTAACATGAACGTGACAAATAAGAGGACCAAGATCAATTCACCCAGAAACGAGGTAAACGAACCGAACGATGTTGACAATACCGAGGTCACGGAAGAGGTATCGATCCCCTTACTCAACCAATCGGTTTTCTTTATGTATTCGTCCAAATGAACGCCCGGAATTTTAACTTTATCGGATAATTCTTTAAAATTCGCAGCCAGCTTGGCGCTGTATTCCGGAAGCTTTTGAATAAATGACGAGACATTAGCATACAACAACGCTCCCAAAAAATAAAACAACACGAACATGAACACGAGAAAGAACAATAAAACAATGGCTTTGGGAATTTTTAACCGAACCAGTCGGTTGACCACTCCATTTAAGAAAAAGTAAAGAAACAGAGCCATAAAAAACGGGATGAAAATATCCTTTAAAAGTTGAAGCATGAAGAATACAATCACCGCACTGATAAAACCCAGAAAAAGCTTGATCTGTAATATATCCGCCTTATCTTTATTTTTTTCGATCAATTCGTTTGTTTCACCGATCATTTTCGACCTCCCTTATCCCCAAACCTCTCACGGTTTTTTTCGTTTTACTTGTGAATCCGGGTTAATTTAAATTAATGATTTGATCCTCCACGGTCACGGTTTGTTTCCGCTTGAAGAGAATGAGGTTGAGTTCCTCGTCATATTTGACGAAGAATTTAATTTTGGTTTTGTTGTCATCAAATCTCACGGCAATGGTCACGCGAGGCGGTGTCTGCGGGGCATCACTGTCGCCACCAGGCGGGTTCTCATTCTCTTCGCCTTCCACAGCAATGCGTTCATCCGCGGCAATGATCCGCTTCTGAACGAGAATCTCCCGGATGATTTTTTGCCCATCTTCCAGGGTAAAATCCGGTCCGCGCGATAAACCGATCCGGTCCGAAATATCTTTCTTTAACTGGGTGCTGTCAATGGTGACGGAAGCAAATTTGATGGCGACAAAGGCGCCATAAACGATGATCACGATGAGGAGTAAACCCGTTAGTGTAACTTTGCCTTGCTGGCGCTTCATTTTTTCAACCTCCAAAATAATTTTTTCGATTTTGCCCGAATATTGGCGTCAGTGTCCCGGTTGGAAATGTTTTCCAAATACGGGATGACCTTGCGATCGTGAATCATTCCCAACGCCTCCAAAGCCATTTCCCTGATCCACGTGTGCCGATCCGTTAAATACTCCGCAATCAAATCGATAGACTTTACCGAATTGATCTTTCCCAAAGGAAGCAGCGCAATATAAGACGTTTCAGTCCGCGATAATAAGATCTTAAACAAATTTTCCTCCGCCTCGGTGCAACCGATATCTCCGATTGCTGAAGCTGCGGTTTTATTATAATATGGATCGGATAATAATTCAATCAAATAAGGGCACGCACGCCTGGATTTTATTTTTCCCAATGCGTCGATGACCGCTTCTTTTAAAACACCCACGGTCTCGGGGTTTTCCAATTGCCGGATCAAGAGGTCCTCGTGTGTGGCATCCACCAGTTCGATGAACCGCGGCCGCAGATTGATCTTTTCCGATACGGTCCCATGCTTCAATCGGGCCACCATTCGCTCAAATTCGGAAACGACCGGAAACACGGGTAACGCCGGCTGAATTTCAGTGGTTTTGACATTCGGATCCCCGGTATCCACCGATTGCTCGGCGGATAAAATCATGGGGCTCAGCGGTTCGGTTTCCTCGGTACTGGTGGAACCTTTGGCCATTGCCGTCAGGACGTCCCTGAGGTCCTGCGCCAGATTGCAGGCACTCTTGTAGCGGTCCACGGGCAGCGGCTGCAAACACTTCATGACAAGGGAATTGAGACGGGGAGGAATGGAGGGACACCATTGAATGGGCATACGAAACGCGCCTTCGGGCTTTCGGCCGGTAATGACCTGATACAGGATCACGCCCATGGAATAGATATCGGCGCGAAGGTCCACATCCCTGGAATTTTCTTTCTGTTCGGGCGCAATGTAGTCCATGGTGCCGATCACCTGGTTGGTCCGGGTATACCGCGATTCCTGTCCCCAAAGCACCGTGGCAATTCCGAAATCGCATAACTTCGGTTCCAGCGTTTTGGTCAGGAGAATATTGGAGGGTTTAATATCCCGATGCACGATTCCTTTCTGATGCGCATAATCCAGAGCCAGGATGACTTTTTCAAGAATTTCCAATGTCTTTTGAAGCTTCGGCAAAAAACGGGAAGCAGACGATGAAGACGATGAGGATGATGATCCCGATGATGACAAAGATGATAAATACGCATGAAAATCGCCCCCATCCACATACTCGGTGACAATATAGAAAATGTCTCCTTTCTGCGAATAATTGCTTTCGTAAATATGAATGATATGGGGATGGTTGAGTTGGGCAATGATTCGGGCTTCGCGAAAAAAACGCTTGATGTATTCTTTATCGGAGATGATGTTGCGTTTGAGGACTTTCACCGCGACCCATCGGCCAAGCGAGAGCTGTTTGGCCAGAAACACCGTGGCCATTCCACCGCTGCCCAGCTCCCGGAGTGTTTTATAGCCGTCGATCATCATTCGGATAACGGGTTCTTCACTTTTTTAATGACGATGTTCTTCCCCTGTTTCTTGGCTTCATACAAGGCTTTATCTGCCAGGTCGAACAGTTCTCGGGCATTCTCGATCGGCCGAGTATATGGGGAAACCCCGGCACTCACGGTGGTTTTAATCTCAATATCTCGGAAAACGATTCCCGTGTCCCGGATCTTCTCGCGAATGCGATTGGCCAGTTGTTCCCCGCCGTCCCCATCGGTTTCTGGGAGGAGGATCAAAAATTCTTCTCCGCCCAACCGCCCGCACAGGTCTTGCTCCCGAAGCGTATGGTTGATGCAAAAGGCAACATGTTTGATGAATTCATCCCCGGCCGTATGCCCATGGGTATCGTTGATCCGTTTAAAATTATCGATATCGATGATCGCGGCACAAAAAATCCGATTGTTGCGCCGGGCAATCTTAAACTGGTTGTCCAGTTCATTGAGGATGTAGCGCCGGTTATAAAGACCGGTTAAGGAATCCACAGCCACAAAATGAAACAAACGGGAATGGTATTCTTCTTCGATTTGATCTTTATAGTTAAACCGCAAGACCGTCTCTCCCACAGTGACCTTGTCACCGGACTCCAAAATCCGTTGCTCGATGGGGTCGCCGTTGACATACGTGCCGTTGGTCGACTCCAAATCCCGGATCACCAGTTGTTCCAGGTCGTTGGTTTTAACCACGCTGATTTCACAATGCCGTTTGCTGGCCTTCCGGTCATTGAGCGGGAGGGTATTGGACCGGGCTCTGCCAATGCTGATGGTTTCGGAAGAGAACGTGTAGATCTTCCCGAAGTCGATATCGCTTCCCTGAACCACGGTCAGGAGAAACGGATATCCCGCCGGATGGGAGTTGGCGCCGATGCCGGACTTGATCCGGCCGATTTCGGTTTGATCCTCGGTATCGGTTGTTGAAATAGGGCTTGATTCATTCATTGGGCATGACCACCACTGTTTTTTGCGTATCCGTGTCCACAAATAGCGCAATATTTTTCAATGCGATGTCGGAATGCAACGCTTGGGCCTTAAAATGATAACATAACCGTTTCTGGGAATAATTGATCTTGATGTTTTCGATGCTCTCATAGGGAACCCCCCAGTAAATACCGATCAGGTCCAATTTACGGGCTTCCTTTTTGGTTTGCACCACCGCGCGTTTCCAATAACCCAGTTGGGTTCGCTCGGAGAGGAACGACAGCACCGCGGGTTTGTGTTGAACGGTGAGCCGGTGAAAAAAGGTCACGTTCTCCCGGATGAAACAGCGGGAGGCGAGATTAACGGCAATGCCGTGAACCGGGGCTTTGAGGGATTCGATGTCGATCGGTTTGACCGTGGCCGTGTAGGAGAGCGTGGGCGCGATGCGATATTTCTTGAAGAAATCATGAACCCGAAGCTCGGAGGACGTTTCCAGGTCAAGGGGCACCTCATGAATCGTTGCGGATGCGATGTCGCCGACCGGTTCGTCATGGACCACGGCCTCCAGGGCGTTCATTCGGGCGTCGGTAATTGTGGGATGGATGAGATGATCGACGATTTCCTGAGTTTCGGCCCGGATGCAAAGACTCGATTCCTCGAGGTCGACCACGGCCGAGGGAATGGCAGGATCGATCGCCACGCAGGTTTGGGGAAGAGAGAGCTCCTGATCGCAACAGGTGGCGGGAATCGTGAGTTCCGCGTCCCAGACGACGGTATCTTTCACCAGACGTTCGAGGGCAGCAAAGACTTTATGGGATAAGTTTAGCTTTTGGTCTGACATAGGGCCTTCAACGCGGTTTCAATCCTGGAGAAAGGCTCGTATATGTCGATTTTATCGATAAAAGACCGCAGGTTATTCATCACCTTTTCCTGGACATCGGGCTCCGGAGAGAAAAAGGTAAGTTTCATTGGGTTTTTGGTAGTCAGGGGTTGGACGATGATTTCTTTATCTTTGATGCGCTGAAATTCTCCGGCGGTCTCCAATCCCGGCAAGGTGGTATTCTGAAGCGCGACGATGGGGACATGATTGGCGGCGTCTTCCCCCAATAGTTCCATATCGGTCACAAAATAAATCGTGGGAACGTTCTTAATCTCTTTTAACAGGCTTTTTTTGATGACTTCTTCGCCGATGTATTTTTCCAGAACTTTCCCGAAGATGATTTTGTGGATCCGGGTGGGTTTAATCGGTTCGGTGTATTTGAACTCAATGGGAATCGATTGTTCATTGGTGACCATGACGCCGCCGATGTACTGCTCGTCGTTTTTGTACGTGGCAAAGTACCCGATTTTGGTTTTATCCATAGTATGTTTATTTACTCCGCTGGTTATTTTTTTAGCGCACGTTGAAGGGTGATACCGATATCCGCCGGATTCTCAACCACATGAATCCCGTTGTCTTTGAGGGCTTTCATCTTTTCGGCGGCTGTTCCCTTTCCTCCGGAAATAATGGCGCCGGCATGACCCATTCGCCGTCCCGGAGGCGCCGTCTGACCGGAAATAAACGAAACCACGGGTTTGGTCACGTGTCGGCGGATAAAATCTGCGGCTTTTTCTTCCATGTTACCGCCAATTTCTCCGATCAACACAATGGCTTCGGTTTCCGGATCGGCATTGAATAATTCCAGAATGTCGATAAACTGAGAGCCGATAATGGGATCGCCCCCGATCCCCACGGCCGTGGATTGGCCCATGCCGAGCTGGGTGATTTGATTGACCGCTTCGTAGGTCAATGTTCCCGAACGCGAGACAATGCCCACGTGTCCTTTGCGATGGATGCGGGCGGGCATGATTCCGACCTTGCATTCGCCGGGTGAGATCACGCCGGGGCAATTCGGACCGATGAGCCGGGAACGGGTGGTTTTGAGAAAGTGCCACGCGTTGACCATGTCGAGCGTGGGAATGCCTTCGGTAATGCAGATGATGAGTTCGATTCCGGCACTGGCGGCTTCCATGATGGCGTCGGCTCCAAACGCCGGGGGAACAAAGATCACCGACACATTGGGTTGGGCGTGTTTGACGGCGTCTTCCACCGTATCGAATACGGGTCGGTCCAGGTGCATGCTTCCGCCTTTACCGGGCGTAATCCCGCCCACGATATGGGTGCCGTATTCCAGCATCTGGGATGCATGAAAGGTGCCTTCCCGGCCGGTAAATCCCTGGATGATCACACGCGAGTCTTTATTGATTAGTATTGCCATCGTTAAGCTCCTTTTGTCAATTCCACCACTTTTTGGGCGGCTTTGGGTAAATCATTTTCCATGATGCAGTTTAAGCCGGATTCTTCGATGATGCGTCGGCCTTCGTCTTCGTTGGTTCCGACCAGTCGGATCACCACCGGTGCCTTGAGCTCGATGTGGCGCACGGCATTGACGATACCGGCAGCGACCAGGTCCGTTCGCACGATGCCGCCAAAAATATTGACAAATACCGCTTTGGTATTGACATCGGATAACAGAATATGGAACGCTTCTTTCACGCGTTCCTCCGAGGTTCCGCCGCCCACATCCAGGAAATTGGCGGGTTCCCCCCCGTAATATTTGATAATGTCCATGGTGGCCATGGCCAGACCGGCCCCATTGACCATGCAGCCAATGTTTCCGTCCAGTTTGATATAGTTCAAATCGAATTGAGAGGCTCGCACCTCCAGGGGTTCTTCCTCATCGGTGTCGCGCATCGCCTGAATATCCGGGTGACGAAACAACCCATTGTCATCGAAACTCATCTTCCCGTCCAGGGCATAGATCTCATCGGACGGGGTAATGACCATGGGATTGATTTCCACGAGCGAGGCGTCTTTTTCCAGAAACAGCCGGTACAGGTTTTGAACAAACACGGCAAATGTCTTTTGCTGTGCTTTGTTGAGCTCCAGATTAAACGCCAATTGTCGGAGGTGGTAGGCGCTTAATCCCGTAACCGGATGGATGAAGGCTTTGGTGATCAAGTGGGGGCGTTTGGCCGCCACTTCTTCGATCTCGACACCGCCTTCGGTGGAGGCCATAATCACCGGCATTCCCGATTCCCGATCCACGATGATCGCCAGGTAGAGTTCGCGGGTAATATCGAGTGCCTTTTGCATCAGTACCTTGTTCACGCGTTTGCCCTCCGGTCCGGTCTGAGGACTGATGAGCGTCATTCCCAGGATGCTGTCCACGTATCGCCGGGCCTCGTCCGAGTTTTGGGCGAGTTTGACCCCACCGGCTTTTCCCCTGCCGCCCGCATGAACCTGGGCTTTGATCACGCATGGGTAACCCAATTCTTCCGCAATTCGAAACGCGTCCGCTTTGGTTTCCGCCGCCGATCCGGCCTGCACCGGAATCCCATATTGTTTAAACAACTGCTTGGCTTGATATTCGTGTATTTTCATTTCCCTTCTCTATTTTGGATTGGTATTTAATTCCGTTTGAAATACCGTGCTGTTATCGTAATCATCCTGAGCCCTTAAAAACACGATCTTTTTGGCTCCGGGTCCTTTCAAATCCACATCGTAGGATTCGGATTTGGAATCGTTGACGCCATCGACCGGAAACAGCGGAAACCACAGTTTCCCGTCAACGGAATACGAGACATCGGCGATGATGGACATTTGATCCTGAGCGGTAAACCGCACCCGGGTTCCCATGGCCGAGAAATTGGTAAGGGTCGGGGGTGTCGAATCGATGATAAACGGCGACGAAACCAATGTGGCGGATTTCGCCGTTGCCGGCGGATTGGATAAGGTATCGTCCGCTTCGATTTTGACGGTGTATTTTCCATCCTGAAAGAGGCTCATGTCCAGGGCCAGACGGTTTTCGGTAATGTCTTGCTTGATCGGGATCCAATTCGCGGCATTGGTCTTTTTGAGATAAACGTCGTATTTTAATTTATCGTTGTTGAGGTCTTCGGTTTGCCAGGTAATCTCCAGACCTTTGGAAAGCGGGGACGGGGACGGTGCGGGTTTGGGTTTATCGTCTTCTTTCCCGACGCTCAATGACGGTTTGGGTGAAATTTTTCGGATATCGATCCGCTTGATCGATGGAGTTAGATTGGCTTGCACATAATAGACCTTAATCCCATACAGGTACGGGGTATCGATGGTGTTTTTAGAATTTAATGCGGCTTTGAGTTGGATATAGCGGCAATCGGAAATGTTGACGGCCGAGTTTTCGCTGTCGGAAAACGGAGCCGACCATTGGGTCCAGGTGTTATCCGGGGTTTTGGTATTTCCGGTGCGGATGAAGAGCGAGATGTCGCTCTGGGGGGATGTCTCCGCTTCCCAGTAGAGTCTGCCGACTTTGGATTGAACCTGAAGATCGTAGACATCGGAGAAATAGGTGCCTTTGGTTCCGGGGGTTTGATCGAGTTGAAGGATTGAGGCGGTATTGTTGGTGGCCAGGGTAAACTGGCTGTTTTTATTGATCATCTTAAAGACCTGGGCCGAGTCGCTTTCCACCACGATGGCAAAGCTTCCGTCTTTTTTAACGCGATACACGCGGCCGGAGTTACCGGTTCCAATCAGCACGCCGTCATTGGTCGCATCGTAAATGGCCGAATAAATATATTCGGTGGGCGATTTCCAGATCACGTCCACGACCCCATCGGTTCGCAGGCAGTACAGGGCGCTTTTGTCATTGGCCGGTTCGATGAGTTTGGATTCTGTCTTCTTTTTGGAGGCATCCGCGCCGGACTGAGCCTTCACGAAGGGTCTGAAACCCGACGCGCCCCGGGAAGCCGAGAAGTAAATATTGCCGTTTTTGTCTTCGCAAATGCCCCGGATCTCTTCAAACGGGGTGTCATAGAGGACCTTGACTTTTCGGTTCGCATCGATGCGGTAGAGGGTTCCGCGGTCCCCGCTTCCGGCCAGAATCGCATTGTCGGCCGTGATAAAGAGCGAAATGAGGTGCCCGTCTTCCGGAGCGAAGATTTTGGCAGACTGACCATCCGGGGTAATGCGGTAGACCCCGCTGTTGCTTCCGGTGGCACAGATAATATTTCCGCCGTGATCTTCCTTTAAATCCCAGATAAACTTTTCTTCCGGGTCGAAGAATTCTTTCGCTTCTTTTTTGTCTTTGCTGGCGGCCGGTATTTTATACAATTTCCCATCGGGGGACGTGCCCGCGATGATATCGCCGTTGGATTTGACGAGCAGTGCATGCACATCGAGCGCATCGGAGGCAAAGATCTCGTCGGCCGGGGCATTGGGGGTTGGGTTTTTTGCTCGGATGCGATAAACCGAGGCCTTATGACCGGTTCCCACATATAGATCCCCATTGGCTCCCATATCCAGCGACAGGATATATTCGGCGGCCGGTCCGGCGATGGTTTTGGTTCCGGAACCAATGGCGATTCGGCCCTTGCTGTCCAGGACAACGCCTTTGAGTTCGCCCTGCTGGAAATCGTCGAAACGATGGATCTCGATCTTTTTGACGTCTACCGGAAAAAGGGCAAGCGCGCAAGTCAACAGGATAACAACCGCGATCGAGGCTGTCAGAAACGGTTTTATTTTCGGTTTTATTCTATCAATCATCTTATCGATCATCTTATCAATCATCGGTCCTCTCTTTGATTTTTAATTTAAACAGCTTATTTCCCCGGATGACGCTGTTGAGCTCGGTTTGGGCATCGTAGAGGGTCGAATACTTCATTTTGGATTGTTCATCGGCGGAAGATTCCGTTACTTGTTGCGATTTGTTATACACAAACATATCTTGCATGCTGGACGGTAAGTTGGGGTATTCATAGCCTTTGACGAATAAACCTTCGTCGGCGGTCATGACCTTGAGGTAGAGGTTTTTATTTTTCCGCAGGTTGTTGAAGGCCCGGATGAGGAAATTCAACGTGGTCGGGAAATAATTGGTCCGAACATTTTTCATATCGAACTTTCCCATTTCTTCGCCGTCTGCCACCAGGAGCAAGAAGTCGGATCCGGGTTTGAGATTGGGAGCCGGAATGCTCAACTCCTGTGTAAAGGGCTCGCCGCGTTCGTTCTTTAAAAAGACCGTAATTTTCATCAATTCGCCGGGCAGGTATGATTTTTTATCGACCAGAACATTTTCGACATCCGCCACGCGAACCGCTTCGGATCCGGTCACCTCAAAGTCGATTTTCTGGAGCTTGACGTTTTTTTCTTTATTATTCAGAAGGAAGAAATTAATGGCCATCAACAGGTTATTAAACTCGTTGATGGATTCCGCGCCGCTGTAAAGATCATCGATCACGATGTTTTTTTCCCCTTCGATGCATATTTTGCCCTTCACATCGATGGACTGAAACCCGGCTTCCTGGAGCTGAGAGGAGAAGATGCCGGCCATGCAGTAAGCGGAAAGAACCGGGGTGAGCAGGGGGTGGTTGGCCAGTTCGAACTTAAAGGTATGGTTTTTATTCTTCAGGGCGATCGTCATGGGGATCATGTAGGGGGTTTTTCCCAATTCGCCCTGAACCGCGGAAAAGCGATCCTGAACGGCGTGTCCCACGACGTTTCCGATGCTTCCCAGTTTGAAGGAGCTCTGGTAGGAGGGAACAACCGTGATGACTTCCGCTTTATGCATCGGGAGGTCGATGGTTCCCATGTTAAAGAAGGGGTGACCGAAGACAAACACGTTGTTTCCGTCCACGTGCGTGACGGTTCCCAGGGCCGAGTATTCCAGATCGCCGGTGATGAGGGAGATGGCGACCGCGTCGGCCGGGGCCAGGCGGAGCATGTTTTTATCCAGGGCTGAGGGGAGGAGGGAGTTGGCGTGGGCGCCGGTCAGTTTAAAATTGCCGCCGCTGGAAAACAGGGGCGCCAGCGCCGGCGGAGCCGGGGTCGTGAAGCCGCGAGACAGTCCGATCAGGCGAATGGGGGTAAAGGATGACGTGTTGTTCCAGGACAGGCGGCGCGTCAGTTCATCCTGGATGAAGCTGGCCACGTGGGCCAGGTTCTCTTTGGTAAATGCCATTTTCAGCGTGGAGGTATCGATCTTTAACGGCGGTGCCGTGCCGTTGTAATCTGCGGTTTTCAGCATGTCTTCGATGGGTGTAATGCCACCGATTGCTTTTTTTGAAAAATTAAATCCAATCGCGATGGCACCCACGAGTTTACCGTCGATATAAGCGGGGCTTCCGCTCATGCCTTCGATAATCCCGGTATCATTCAGGACGGGGCAATCGGCTTCTATAATAATGATACTCTTATTCGGTGCATAATCTTGAAGGACGCCCAGGACCGTAAACGGAAACGTTTCGATCTGGGTGCCTTTGAATATGGTTTTTCCTTCTCCTTTCATTCCGGCCTTCACGTCGGACAGTTTCATGATGTCCGTGGCTCGGAGGGTGAACGAGAAGAAGCATACGACCATCGCGACCCATGACATCAATCGAGAGGATGGTGAGATGCGTCTTTTTTTTGTCATTGATTCTCCAAATACTTATGGATGGTATCCAAAAAGTCTGACACCTGGAACGGTTTAAAGATGATCCCATTGGCTCCAACGCCTTTGAGGAGGGGATAATCCAACTGATCGCCGGTCAGGAGTAAAATGGGAACATTGTTCCGGGATTTTTTCTTTAACTCCGGGATGAAGTCTTCGGTTCGGATTTCGCCGAGGTTTCGGTCCAGGAGAATGAGATCGAACGTTTCGGTTTCCAACAGCTTCATGGCTTCGTTAAGGGTTTCGGCGTCTTGACATTGCACGCCTTCCAATTCTAAAAAATCTTTGACCAGTTCCCGGATAAAATCTTCGTCGTCTATCACTAAAATTTTTTTTTCGCTCATTCTATTCGTCGATCATTACTATCTTTGGGGGAGGGATTGTGTTAATAGTAGATATAATGATCTTTTTCCTTTTTTTCTTTTCGTTTTTGTTTGATTTTATGGATCGTATCTCCGATAATGTCTTCGAAAATGAATTTGGCGAGTATTAAAAGGGCAAACCACAACAGACCTGCCAGTATTGCTGCGCCACACAACAAACCTAAAATTGCCCATATCTTAAACATTACATAAATTAAATACCATATTCGGACGTAAAAAACAAGCATTTGAACTCCGGATTTCAATTTAGGGGATTGACAAATCCACCACCAATGCTTATGATATAAGAAACACAAGGGAGGTGGCAAATGAAATTGTTAAAGAAAAACATCATCAAACAACTGGAAGAGTTATTCAAGGGGTTTCAAAAGCAGGTAACCGTAACATTCTTCACACAGGATGTGGAATGTCGGCCCTGTCACGATGTTCGGTTATTACTCGGGGAACTCGATGAGCTTACGGATAAAATCAAAGTCGACATCTATGACTTTGTCAAAGATAAAGAGCAGGTCGAAAAATTTGGGATCAAGATGATCCCGGCCATTGTTGTCGGGGATGAAAAGGATTATGGAATTCGATTTTACGGGGTACCCGGCGGTTATGAGTTTGCGTCGCTTATTGAAGCCATTCGGATGGTATCCGAGGGGAAGGGTGAGTTGCAGGCCGAGACTAAAACTTTTCTCGATTCATTGGATCAGGATGTTCATTTGGATGTATTTGTCACGCCCACGTGTCCGTATTGTCAGGGTGCCGTGGTCATGGCGCATCGGATGGCTTATTACAGTCCGCGGGTCACGGCGGCAATGGTCGAATTAACTGAGTATCCGGAGTTGGCCGTTAAGTATAACATTATGGGCGTGCCTCGGATCATGGTCAATGAAGGCGAGTATCTGGATGGGGCGGCTCCGGAGTATATGGTTGTGGATCTGATCTCTGCCAATATCTTAAAAAGAGGTGAAAAGGGTTAAACGTTTGATCTTCCCTGAATGATGGTTGGAGATTGCCGGCTCAGCGGTTGGAGAAACTGGTCTCGGTGCGTTCAAACGTTCGCGTACCGTGCTTTTGGTTTTTAAAGCACGAACGAGAGTACGGTTGAACTCTTGAACGCACCGTGCTCGCTATCCAAGATAAAGTTACCAGAAGATCAAGGGAAGTTCATTGTTAAAGAGGTCATCACATGGATTTAAAGGGGCAGTGCGCATGCTTATGTACACTGTTTTAATTAAGAGGATAAGAAGGTGAGAAGAAAGGCGCTTAGCGCCTTTTTATTCTTCAGTAGGGGCGGTTCGCGAACCGCCCTCAATGTTGAATTCAAATATTGGGGCAATTCGCGAATTGCCCCTACAGAATTTTTCCAAATCACGGCGCAAAGCGCCGTTTCTCAACTTCTTAACTTCTTACCTTACTCAGTAACGGTGATTACCCACGATCCACTGCGCGGTTTGAAACATCGACTCGGCATAGGTTCGCATCCGCTCGGCTTCCGGTTTATTTTCCAACGCACAATCCTGCAAATCCTTGTTCCGATATTTATACAGCCGCGATCTCCCGTCTTCACCAACAATGAGATAAAACGAATCCCCAAGTGCGCCATATTTATCATCTTCACTGAAAAAAATGTACGGCCGTTTTTCTTTCAGTAAATCGATCCCAAAGGTGTTGTTGACATACGGGATATTCAATAATCCCATAACGGTTGGAAAGACATCGATTTGCCCGCCGATACAATCGAAACGCCGACTCTCTTTTAATAGATAAGGTGCATACACGATAAACGGGGTATGATGAAAATTTAACGGCATATCATAGGTCGGATTCACGGCGGTTCCATGATCGGCAACAAAGACAAATAGCGTGTTTTTAAACCATTCTTTCTCGGACGCCGATCGGATAAATTTCCCCAGAGACCAATCCGCATACTCGACCATCTGCGTACCGATATCCTTGGTCTTCGGCTTAAAATACGACGGCAGAATATACGGTCGATGATTACTCGTGGTCATCATCACGGCAAAAAACGGTTTCTTTTTTCCCGCCATATCGTCGAGAACAGGCAGCGAGAAATCAAACATAAAATCATCGGACACGCCCCAGGTTCCAATAATTTTGTTTCTGGGGTAATCGTTCTGGGAAATGATCCGGTCAACGTCATTGGACCGCAAAAAACCTTCGATGTTGTCGAATTGATTGTCGTGCGTCATGAAGTATGCGGTTGAAAAACCCCTTTGTTTCAAGGTTGATGCAAAACCCGAATATTTTTTCATGGACATATTCTTTAACGGGTTCTGTTTCTTTAATGAGGGATAGGAACAAAGAACGCTGTAAATGCCATTATAGGTGTGAATCCCGGACGTGTAAATATTATCGAAACTGTAACCGTTTCGAGCCAATCGGTCGAGGTTGGGTGTGAGGTTTTCGGTATTGCCGAACCGGTTTAAAAATGCCGCGCTCATCGATTCCATAATGATGACCACGACATTGGATTGGAGTGCCGGGCCCGTTGGTGTCAGGACGCGGGCAATGGGAGACGGCGAATGTTGATTTTTCGGAATATTCAAATACGTTTGAACATTCTCGATTGCTTGGCGACTATCCATGAATGTAATCGAATTGTTTTCGGGTCGCGATGCCATGATCCAGGTATGGGCGAGATAAAACACGGGATTTAACCCCAACTGGTTGGCCAGCGGATAGCTGGAAAAGAAGGCTGTTCCTACCCGTATCGGGGACTTGGATTCGATCCGCCCCCGAATGCCGATAAAGAGAATGGTCAGGGCAATGATGGAGAGGATGGAGGTGAATGTTAAATAGCCTGCCCGGCTTTGAAATGAATACTGCGGTTTTTCTTTTAATGTCGCGTAAATCCGTTTCATGAGCCGGTAAAACAACACAAGGATGATCGCGAATGGAATCGCGACCCACCAGAATTTAAAATCGAAAATAATCATCTTAAAAATCGTACCGGCGTCATCGGCGAACGAGAATAAGGCCGAGGAAAGATGGGCGAAATAAAAGTTGAAGTAAGAGATATCCGCACAGCAGATCATGAATGCAAAGGAATAGGCGGCATAAATAAAGACGAAGATGTAACGGTACAATTTGATTTGATTGATGTTAAAATAAGCCGCAGTCGATAGCACGGCCAGGGGGATAAACAGAATGTAGCCGGAAATGACGGTATCGAATCGCGACCCCATGAGGAAGGAACGCAAGAGGGTGGACAGGCGATGGGGGCCGGGGATATCGCTGACCCGGTGGTATTCGGAGATCAGCAGAATTAACCGAATGAGGGCAAAAAAGAGGATACCGGTTACATAGGTATAAAAAATATACAAAATATGCTTGGGAATTTTACGCAACATACAGGAATGATACCAGAAAAACGCCTTAAATTCAATTCTTGAACCCGGAGGACAGCAATTCGCATCCTGTCACCAACACGAAAACCACATCGCATACACGGGCAGACACGCGGGTCTGCCCCTACAACTCTTTCATTTTATTGAATTTATTGGATTTTTAAAGGGGTTTGGAAACGGATTTATCCGTTTTCAAGCCGCCGATAATCGTTACATCCACTTCCAATCCCTGAATGCGCCGATCGATATAAAACGATTTCAACGCAACCAAATTCGATGTGCCGGACCTGGCAAAAATCTGAACCATGGCACTCTGCCAATCCTTGGCGTTGGTATAAAACGCCCGCTTCGATGTCGCCCGATACCCAAATTTGGAAGTCAATACCACTTCTTCACTTTCCTGTCCGGGTTTTACGGGCTTTTTAAAGGCCATACCGAATCCTTCCCCCAATGTTTTGGTGTTTTCCAGCAAGCGAAAGACACCCAGAAAATACACATGCTGCAAATTGGTCTTTCCAATGTTTCGAATCCGAAACGCAATTTGAGGAACCAGGACAATCCCTTTAAAATCAGGGGTATCGATTTTCTCACTTTCGATCCATTGACTCCGAATCTGTGAAAACACGATCGATGCTTTCAACTCTTTGGGGTCGATCGTTGTGTCGATGACCGTGGCTTTATAAATATAAGCCATCGCACCAAAAATCAGGAAGAGTATGACCCAAAGCCAGAATTTGGTGGTTCGAAATTTGGGTTTTAAATACTCCCCGACTATATCGTCACTGCTTTCCATTTGATTATTTTTTTGTTTTTGTTTTTCGTCAACCATAAATTACCCTTTCTGAATGCTTATCCTAAAAATCGATCACATTCATCCAATCTTTTATACTGTATTATAACACCGAATATAGAGTTATACAAGACGCAGCTTTTACGGAAATCTTCTCAGGGAAAGGGTTAATTTGGGGTGATATTATTTAGCAAAAAAAGGGACAGATCGAAAACCCCGGATTTCGATCTGTCCCTGTCTTTTTTAAGTTTTTTTAAAGTGGACCAACTCCCACCTGTTGTGTTTGGAATGTATTCTCCCCGTCGGGAGGGAGGGGCAGGCACTCCAAACCGTACCGTAGAGGTCTTTTCGGTTGTTCCACTTCCATCCCACCACTTAGTATAAATAGTTTGTTAACCTTCATCACTTCCTTGTGAAAGGCCCCCGAGAAAGCTAACAAATATCCTCCCATATGCGTGATACCTTTACGCGTTATGTCATTTGGATTGGTAAGGGAGTACCGGTTTCTTGCTTTTTCTTTTGGCTTCTCGTTTCCTTTCCAATCCATGTTGTATCCTTCCTTTGTAACTCTTAAGCACCCATTGAAGTATACCGATTCGAGAAATCATTGTCAATAGAAAGATAATAAAAAAAACTTTTTTTTAAAAAGAACCGATTTTAAAAACGTTTTGTATTCAACCTTTTCAGATACATGTACAAAATTTTGAATCATAGCGACGTTGCATGCAACGTCTCCGCAATAACGTGTAATGAGACTATAATAAAAACCTATTCGATCATTAAGAAAGCGAAGCGATCCATTTCCTGGGTATAGTCGGTTCGTACTTCCACCTGATAACCCAGTTTTCGGACCGTGGAATACACATCCATTCCCAGGGCATCCGGACCGGGTCGCGCATTGCGCGGCTGTTTGCAGTTTTCCTTGGTTCCGGCGCAATCGTCACAGAGTCGGCAGCTATCCAGAAACATCAGAAACGTGCGTTCATACCCGGAGAGAAAAATCTCCCGTTCCAGCTTCAGCAACTGGAGGTTGACCTTTTTGGTCCATGGAAAACGGTCTTCGGGTTTATCCACGCTCCATTTGAAGTGAAAAACCGCGGCTGTCGTGTACTCACGAAAGAACCGTTCACATTCGGCAATCGACGGCACATTGGGCGGACAACAGGGATTCTTTCCATATTCCCCGCAACCAAACATGCATTTCATTCGAACCCATTGCGCCACCACGATTTCTTGAGGAGAAAAGATCTTAAACCCCTGACAACCTCGGGTTAATGCGTCTGTTCGGAACTTTTCGAAAATGTTTTCCAATTGATGTTGATTAGCCGTTGACATGAATGCCTCCAATGTTGAAATTTTCAGATCAATTGAATGGTTATATCGTTGAAGATTATCGTTTAAGCGATGCTATTGGATTCTCATGACGGTTCGATTCCATCGGGTCTTGGAAATAAAACCGACTAACGTTTTACCGATGTCTTTCACTTTGTACCAGAAGTCGGAGGTCAAGTATTCTTCGGTTGAAGAGTCATAGGACCAGTACACGCGCCAGGGTTTTCCGATAATGAATTCGGCAGGAACGGTTCCCCAGTACCGGGAATCGTAACTGTTGTCTCGGTTATCGCCCATACAAAAGTAATGGCCGGCAGGAACGAGGAATTCGGAGAAATTGTCCCGCTGTCCTTCTTCGATATTGGGATCCTTAAAATAGGTGTAAGGTTCATTTAACATTTTCCCGTTAATATAAACCTTTTTATTGATAATTTTGATGCGTTCCCCGGGTAATGCAATGACCCGTTTCACATATTCTTTTTCCAGATCCGGGGGGGATTTGAAGGTGACAATCATTCCCCGTTGAATGTGCAAATGGGGGAGCATGAGTCGATCGATGTTTCCAAGGGATGGCGAATAAGCGACCTTGTCGACCAGAATATGGTCGCCGATCAAGATGTTTTCCAGCATCGAGCCTGTGGGGATGACAAAGGATTGAAGCAGAAAGGTCATGACGAAAAAGACGTATAACAGCGTTTCCGATATCATTTCGAGGCTTTCATGAAACAATCCCCGGTTATCCTGATTCGAATTTGTTTCCTGTGCGTCGGTTGTGTTGCTATTTTCTTTCATTCGACATTTTACTGCAATCACCGTATAAAATCAATAGGAAATGAAATTAACCAGAATCACCGCCTATTCTCAATTTTCGCCTCAATATGAAAAGGGGGGCGATTCGCGAACCGCCCTCTGAATCAACTCCCGGCCACGGTTAAATGGGAGACCAGAATGGAGGGTGAACTCACCGAAGACCGCCAGGGGTTGTCATCGGCGACATGAGTGATGTTTCGATAGAGCTCCAGGAGGTTTCCGGCAATGGTAATTTCCTTCACGGGAGTGGTGATCCGGCTGTTTTCAATCAGAAATCCGGTGCATCCGAACGAAAAGTCGCCGGTGACATCGTTTATACCGCTGATATATAATTCTTCGATCATCAGTCCGTCTTTCATTTCCGTAATCAGGTCCTCCAGGGTTCCTTGCCCGCCCTGAAGATAGAAGTTACCCACGGTAATATGAGGCGCAGAGGCTATGGCGTGAGACGCATTTCCGGTTAATGACGCGTGGAGTTTCCCGGCCGAATAAGAATTATGCAGATACGTTACCAACCGACCGTCGGCGATCAGCGGCTTGGTTTTTCCATTCATTCCTTCCCCATCGAATGGGTAGGAGCCGATATATTTCGGAATCAGCGGATCGTCTATGATCGTGATCCGATCGGGAAAGATCTTTTCGCCGACTTTATCGACCAGGAAAGAGTTTTTGGCCACGATGGCTTCGCCGTCAATGGCATCGCCAATCAAATCGAGGAGGTTATCCGCGGTTCGCCAGGGGAAGATCACCCGGTATTCACCGGATTTGATCTTTTTTCCACCGAGGCGTTTGGCGGCTTTTTCGGCTGCAATTTCGCCGATTCGTCCGATGTCTGAAAGAGCCGGCAGTTGGCTGAAATGCCGTTTGTTTTCCGACCATGAATCCCGTTCTTTCAAACCGTTTTCCTGAGCAACCGCCGTATAACCGAACGAATAGAATGACTTATTGTAATGCTTGCGTAAGCCTTCGGAACTAAAGAGATAAAAGGCGGATCGAGACCCGGAGAAATCCGCGGTATCCGAAGGGGTGATTTTATTGCTGAACGCCAGAGCCCGGGATTCGATGCGTTTGAGGGCTTCCTTGATCTGCGGAATATCGATATGGTCATAATGGTTATCGTTGAGATCCAGGGACGTCTCTTCGCCGGCGAATTCATCAGGGTTCAGGAGGCGTCGGTAGTTATCGTCGTTGAGGTAGTCGGCATTTTGCAGGGCGATTTTGATCCGGTGTTCCATGTCGTTAAAATCTTCCCCGGAGAAGGAGATCAGCGTACTCTTTTTTCCTTTGAATAACCGGATTCCCGTTGATACGGCCACGGAAGTCAGGAGGCGTTCGATTTCCCCATTTCTCAGGCTGATGTCTTTGGACTCGCTCTGTTTCATTGAGATTTGAGCATTGCATCCGTATTGTTTTGAAATGTTTAGTATATTTTCTGCAATTTCGTTTAAATTAATCATTATCCGTTCCTCCCACGGTGATATGAGACAGTTTGACCGTTGGTATGCCGACGCCAACCGGCACCGATTGGCCTTCTTTTCCGCAGGTCCATTTCCCGTCGCTGATCGTTAAATCGTTGGCGACCATGGTGATGCGTTTCAATATTTCCGGGCCGTTACCGATTAAGGTCGCGCCTTTGATCGGGTCGCTGATTTTTCCATTGTCGATCAGGTACCCTTCGGTGATGGAAAAGACGAAGTCCCCGGAGGTAATATCGACCTGTCCGCCGGAGAAAGTTTTGGCGTAAACGCCTTTTTTGACACTTCCGATGATTTCATCCACGCTGTAGTTTCCTCCCAACATCATCGTGTTGGTCATGCGGGGAAGGGGGATATCGCGGAATGATTCTCGTCTTCCGTTGTGGGATTTCGTGTGAAAGTGATTGGCGGTGATCAGATCGAACATATAGGTACGCAGGAAACCGTTTTCGATTAAAACGGTTTCGCCGCTGTCATTGCCTTCGTCATCGATATTGATGGAGCCGCGTTGGAATTCGATATTGCCGCGGTCGACGATCGTGCATTGATCGGCGGCGACTTTTTCACCGATTCGGCCGCAGAACGCCGAACTTCCGCGGTAATTAAAATCGGCTTCCAGGGGATGACCGATGGATTCATGGAGCAGCACTCCTGATTCGCCGGCACCCAGGACAACTTCCATTTCACCGGCTGGCGCCGGTTTGGCGTTTAATAGATGCATGGCTTGTTGGACGGCTTGTTCGGCCAGGTGTTCGGGGGAAACCCGGTCGAAATAAGATAATCCCGTGCGTCCGCCGCCGCCCGAAGATGCGCCTTCCCGCACTCCGTCTTTTTCAATCACCACCGATAAACCGAAATCGAGCATCGGGCGGGTATCGTAGGCTTCAACGCCCAGGGAATTGAGGATGAGAACATGTTTCAGGTTCTCGCTGAGGCTGACGATGACCTTTTCCACATGGGGTGAGAGGGAGAACGCCTTGTTTTCCGCGCGGCGGAGGATGTTGATCTTTTCCGACGTATCGGCGTGAATCGAGGGTGTGACCTGATAGAGATTGTGTTTTCCGGTATAGCCCGTTACCCCAAAGCCCTGGGATGTTCCGGCGATTTCGGATGCATCGCGGATGCATCTTAAGATGCTTTTTTCCGACAGGTCTTCCGTGTAGGAAAAGCCTGTGTTGCTTCCTTTGATCACTCGGATTCCGGCTCCGGTGACATATGAGGAAGAAATGCTTGAGATCAGGCGTTCGCTCAGTTTATAACCTGCGGATACCGTATTTTGGATATAGATTTCGGCAAAATCGGCTTTTCCTGTGAGGGGTTGGGTAATCATTTGCCGCAGTTTTTCCACAGGAGGAAGCCCCAGCCGGTAGAATAGTTGTCTTATGTCGTCTTTCATCTTCTCCTCTGTTTTTGGTTAATTATAATTGTCTTCAATATATTAAATATCAAAAAGGTCATCGCGATATAAATAATTGTATCCCACGGAGCCCGACGGGTTTCGTACTTCCCATTCTCCGGTTTCTTTGTTTTGGATATACAGGGCGGAGGACTCGTGGTCCGTGTCATTCGGATTCGGAATCTCAATTGGCTCCATTTCGTTTGTCATGGTATTCACTCCAAAAAGGGTATTATACAACCATTGAATCGCTAAAGAAAGAGGTGGGATACTTAAATTTTGAAATATGCCCGGATTCCGTTCCGGTAACTTTTCCTCTGGGGATAGGGATTTTCGCACCATTCTTTTAAGTAATCGGATAAATTAAAAATATTTTTGTTATCTGTGTTCCTTTTATACTTGATGGCCTAACTTTTTCAATAGTTCTTCGTAATACTGCTTTTGCTCTTTTAACGCCTCAACGGCTTTATCCTTTTCATCAAGTGCCTTATCCTTTTCGATAATGGTAGAAATAATTCCCTTTGCAATTTCTAAGTCGTTCATCAGGTAACCAAACACCGTATCGTAAATCGGATTGGCAATCAGCATCGATCAACCTCCTATCTTATTATCAGCATAATACAAGTGGCTTAATTTGTCAATTATTGAAATTTATCTCCTTTACTTTTTTTGTATTTTTGTAGTATCATATTGGATGTGTTAACGGTTTCCTTTTTTGATTTGAATCAAGGAGTAATATCATGGCGGGTTTAACGTGGCTTCATTTATCGGATTGGCACCAGGAAGGAAAAGATTTCGATCGGCGGGTGGTTTGTGACGCCTTAATTAAGGATATTAAGAACCGGGCCGAGATTCACCGCGATCTTGAAAATGTGGATTTTGTTGTGTTCAGCGGCGATTTGGCGTTTCATGGTAAAAAAGAAGAATTCGAGACAGCAAGAGAACATTTACTGGATCCGGTCCTTAAAGCCACAGGATTAACAAATGACCGTTTATTTATTGTTCCCGGAAACCATGATCTTGACCGCGCCAGGTTTCGTTTGCTTCCGGCAGACCTTCGAAAACCATTAAAAGAAACGAGAAAAATAAACGAATGGTTAACTGACGACGAAGGACGAGAAGAAATTCTTAAACCATTTAAGGATTACAAAAATTTTGTAAATGAGTACACCGGAAGCAAGCTATCGGGCTATGCCGATTGTTATCAATTAGAGGTAGGTGGTAAACGTATCGTACTTTTCGGTTTTAATTCAGCGTTAATGTGCGGGCATCCAAGATGTGAAGAAAGCAAGATTAGCACTGACGAAAGAAATCTCATTATCGGAGAACCCCAGATTTACGACCTTTTGAAAGACCGCTCCGATGCCGATTTGCGCATTGCGGTCATGCATCATCCGCTTGATTGGTTAACGGAAAATGATTGTATTTCGGTAGAGCGACGTTTGAAAGAAGCCGCCCATTTTATTTTATATGGGCATCAGCATAGGGGAAAAGTGGAGGTCATTAAAGGAACAAACGGTGATTGTGTGGTTATTCCTGCGGGAGCGGGTTATAGTGGCAGAATTGCGACCGATAGTCGGTATGTTAATGCTTACAATTTTGTTCACCTTGATTTTGAAACCAATAAAGGGACCGTTTATCTTCGATGCTGGAATGAATCAGGATATAAATGGCAGGAAGATGGATATACTTATTCCAAGGGAGAATTTCCATTTCATTTGCCGAAAACAGATGCAAAAGAGAATATTGAATCGATTCCTTCACCTATAATAGAACCCGTCTCGCATCCAAGTTCATCGTTTAGTCTGGATAACCCGGTATTTAATGTTCCCTTCCGTGCCAAGAATGAAGGCATGGTGGGGCGTGAAGACGCCTTGAAAAAAGTACGGGATCAATTGGTTCAGGGGAAACCAACTGCCATTGGACATACGGCTGCCTTTCAAGGGATCGGCGGTCTGGGTAAAACGCAATTGGCTGTCGAATATGCGTATCGCTTTCGAGACGCGTATCCCAAAGGAATCATCTGGATCAATGCGGATCAGGATATCGATGCGCAATTGATTCAGATTGCCAAGCAGGCTAATTGGATTTCTTCGGAATCCAAACATGCCGATATTCTTGAGGTAAGTAAACGGCGATTAAAACATGGGTCGGATTGCCTCATTATTTTCGATAATGTGGAAAAATACCAAGACATCGAAGCTTATTTACCGCATGTTAATGCAATACCCCATTTATTGATTACCAGTCGTTCGCCCCAAAAGGGATTTACTCCCATTGATATTAACTTATTGGATGAAGCGCTTTCTTTGGAGCTTCTACTCAAAGAATCGGGCCGGAATATCGATGATTTACAGGAATCCGAAAAAGAATCGGCAAGAGAAATCGCAATTTCTCTTGGGGGTTTACCCCTGGCCATTGAAATTGCAGGCGCTTATTTAAATCATTTAAGAGTATGTACTTTTAGAAATTATTTAACCATTTTAAAAGATAATTTAAACGCCGCATTAAACGGTGACTGGCTTTCCAGCTTTACCGATCATGAACAAAATCTTTTTGTTACATTGGAAATCAGTAAGGATGTTTTGAAAACTGCACCGGAATTGGATGAGATAATCGATGTCCTGGCGTGGAGCGGAAATTCCTTTATGGGAATTTCGCTGTTGACTGCTGTTTTAGACAAAAAAGAAGCGGAGTTAATCCCCGCGCTGAACATTGGATTATCGTTAAGAATCCTGCAAAAGGATAGAGATGCCGAACGTTACGACATTCACCGTTTGATTCGCCAGGTCAGGCAGGAGCAGTTCCCGATCAAGGATCGAATCGAATGGATAAAGGCTGTCTGTCAACAGTTGGGAGATTGGTTTGAACAACGAAGGCAAGAATTTAGTGCTTTACCTGCTTTTGAGGCAGAAATTGACCATTTAAAACAATGGTTAACTCATATAATGCCTCACTCATCCCTTCATGCGGCCCGCTTAACCTGGCTCCAGGCGTACCCGCCCTACCATTGGGGCAAATATCAAGAATCCAATCAGATGGTTCAATCCGCTTTTAATCTATTAGAAAAAACCGAAACACAAGATTTGGCATTAAAAGCCAATATTCTCAATGATCTTGGCGCTACGCTTAACTCTTTAGGAAAAATTAATTCGGGGTTGGAATATGATAAACAGGCTTTGGAAATTCGATTGAAATTATTCGGGGAGCAGCATGCCGATACGGCAATGTCGCTTAACAATATTGGTGGTGTTCTCGATGATTTAGGTCAATATGATGAAGCATTAAAGTATTATCAGCGTGCGCTGAAAATTCGGCGGGAAATTTTTGGGGAACAGCATCCGGATACAGCAAAAGCACTTAATAATATCGGAGCTGTTTACGATGCTCTAGGTAAATATGAAGAAGCGTTAAAATATTGTGAGCGTGCGCTGAAAATTTTGCGGGAAATTTTTGGGGAACAGCATCCGGATACAGCAACAACACTTAATAATATCGGATTTGTTTACGATGATCTAGGTGAACATGAAGAAGCGTTAAAATATTATGAGCGTGCGCTGAAAATTCAGCAGGAAATTTTTGGGGAGCACCACAAGGATACAGCAGTTACGCTAAATAACATCGGCGGCGTATTTGAGGGTTTAGGCCAATATGAAGAAGCCTTGAAGTATTATAAACATGCGTTGGAAATCCGGCGGGAAATTCTTGGCGAAAAATACCCAGATATCACAGTTTCGCTTCGCCGTATAGGGAGGGTATATTGGGGAATGAAGAAGTATAAAGATGCTCTTGACTATTTGGAACGATCGCTTAAGATCGACTGTGAAATAATCGGCGAGCTACATCCCGATTCGGTTACAACAGGCCTCAATATTATTGATACTCTTGCAAAATTAAAAAAATTCCCGGAGGTTTCGTCACGCCTTAATCATTATAAAGATATACTTCCCCCGGATCACCCCAAGTATAAATATTTGGCAGAAATAGAGAAATTAATTAATACCGAAAAAAGAAAAAGCATGAGCGCATTTTCAGGGAAGAAGAGGAGAAAATAGCGTCTGTCAGGCGCAATTTAAAAATGATAATCGCTGTTCCCGAACTCCGGTTTTACGCATAAGAAGGGTTATGTGCCTGCACCGCAATTGCGGCATCTGCTTCATCACTAAACGCCGACCATCACCATGGTCTTATCCTGATAAACCGTTTCCTGCATGTAAATTTTCTTCTCCCACTCAATATCCGAAGGATCGAAAATAACCAGGTATCCTTTTTTTAATTGCAGTCGATCGAGATATCCGCTCAATTGCCGTTTGGCTTTTTCAATCGATTGGTCTCCCCGTTTGATCTTTATTTCAATCGCTGTCCGCTGATTGTGAAATTTCACTAACAGATCGATCCGTCCGTTTCCCACTGCCATCTCACGAATAATTTCACCCCCGGAATTGATGACGCGTTGCAAAAAAGCCATTAATAACAAATGGTGAGCGGACTCTTTATATTCGAACTGATTCAGCCAATTTTCTGCAT
The DNA here is from genome assembly GCA_050258455.1 of Candidatus Omnitrophota bacterium. Lineage (GTDB taxonomy): Bacteria > Acidobacteriota > Aminicenantia > UBA2199 > UBA2199 > JAKAGC01. The sequence goes on from JBLMYT010000111.1 coordinate 53,194, forward strand.
TCTCGCTGTAAAACTCCTGAAATGCTTTAAATACTTCATCCATATCCAGTTCACCATTCGAATTTACAAAACGGGGCATTTGAAATTCATCGGGAATCGATTCTTGTATGGGGGAAGCCATGATCCGTGGAAAAATTTCCTCATATGTCGGGTTAGCAAATTTCAAGGGAGACGTTTGAGAAACGATTCCCAGATCTCGAACATATAAAATATCGTCATCCATGACATCAAACGGCAAGCTATCGCCGTTGATAATGACCTGTACGATTTTTTTTACTCGCTCTTCCCTCAGTTTATCCACGAGACTGTCCAGATGCGTATCCCGGCGCTGAATCAGTTGGATTTTTGCCTGGGTCAAAAGATCCATGGTAATGGGAAGAGAGAAATCGAAATTAAGGATTTCCTCGACGATCTGACGGGCCAGCGCATTCACCAACCAGGGTTGCCCATTGGTCAGCCGAAAGATTTCCTCTTTAACGTCCGGGGGAAAAACTTGCCCGGTTGATTCCGTATGTTGGTCGAGCAATTCGAAAACCTCTTCCTTTTTAAAATTTCCCATCAATAGTGAATCCGATTTAATATTGAAGGGAGAAGCCGCCCCGTATGATTGAGTGCCTTCGCGAATTTTGATTTTATAATCTCTGACATCCCGAAGGCCAACCAGAGCGATGGAAGAAGGAAAATATGTCGGCCGCCCCAGGTAACCGTCCCGCAATTGTCTGAGAATGGAAATCAGAACATCATCCATTAAGGAATCGATTTCATCGATAAAGAGAACAATGGGTTTTTCCTGATTTTCGCACCATTCTTTTAAGTAATCGTATAAATTAAAATATTCTTTTTCTTTCGGATTTTGCGGCCGGAATTTTTCTTCCAATTGCCGGCTTGACGACGCATATATGGCAAAGATAACGGTTTCATTTCCTTCTTTGGTTGAAAACGCTGCGATTCCTGCCTGTTCAAAGGAGACAACCAGGGCAATATAATTTCCCTCGGCGTTCAGTTTTTGAGCCAGGGCATAAAGGTAAGTTGTTTTACCGGTTTGCCTCGGTGCATGGATGGCAAAATAGAATTGTTGTTCGATCAGTTGCTCCACTTTGGTTAATCGTTTCAGCGGGTTAACCATATAATGTTTCTCAGGGGAGCATGCACCTGCAGTATTAAAATATTTTTTAACTTTTTTCACGTCGTTCATGAGTTAATGATAAGATGGAATGAAACAATTGTCAATCGGTTTGACCAGGGTGGCTTCTTGAACCTCTGAACGCACCGAGCACTCCTTCCCCTGATCCCCTCATCATGTAGTGACTGAGTAACCTGTCGCAGACGGGGAAATTATTTATCGATTGAACGTTTCAATAAAGCTAAAACCTTTAAGCGTCCCGGTTTGGCCAGCTTAAAACCAAGACCGCGACGAATGATTTCAGGAAAATAATATTTACTTTCATATTCCGTTACAATCCCCAGTGTCTTCATAATATCGATGTCTTCTGCGGTCAAGTCAAATTGCTCTCTATGGAATGGACTTTCTCTATCTTTTTCCGGTATCTTTGTTAATTTTATGAAAATACCTTCTAAATCGGTTATTTCTTGTTGAATTTCTTCGATTTTTTTAATGCTGCAAGGATCCAATGCATCTCTTATCGCAGCGGGGGGAATTAAGCGGTCCGGCGATTCTGGCAACGCTAATGCGTTTTTAGCCGCATAATAAATTAAACGTATTAAATCGCGCGCTTGCAACTGGGCATTGAAATCGGATAAAGCGGCTATTACCCAATTGGCGGTATAAGCTTCCCTGGAATGAAGTGGTCCCATTTTTTTCCCCCAAAGCGGTTCCAGGGCGTTTTCAATTGCATTGCCTGAAATATTTTCTATTTGAGAACCAAATCTAACATATTTTCCCAAACATGCGGCGTACTTGATTAACCATGCAACCAAACGTAATGCCTCATCTCGATCCCACTTTAACTCCAAGGACCGGTAAAGCGATTCAAATTGACCAAAATTTTGTTTTATCGACGCCCTCACAATATCTTTCCTGACAAATACCAATAATCCGATTCGATTGTCCGGCCACTCTCGTATCGCTTCAACAACACTTTGACATAAGGCCCGAATTGCCGCTCCCTCAACTTCATCTGTTCCTGTATTTTGAAAATAATTCTCTAATCCGTCAATTTGGAAAATAATGCGAGTATTGGTTTCGGTTAAACGTTTTTGCATCATCGCAAGCGGATCATCGGCCTCTTCACAAGCCAAAGATCGGGCCATCAATTGAAACCAAAAATCTCTCCAACTCGACGCGTCAGAATTTTTTTTCTTCTTTTCTTGATCGATCCAACTCTCTACTTCCCGATTTGTGAGAATTTTAAAGTTTATCTCTCCTTGTTTCTTGTCAATAATATATTTACGGCAATCTTCGATCTTTTGGACTGCATTTTCCTGTAAGTTCCGGGGAATTATGAGGGGCCAGATCAATCCATCATAGCCGTTAATTGGTTTTTCCCCTACTTTATTAAGAAAGTTATTCCACTCTTTCAAATGGGCCAATTGAAGAAATGTGTGTGTTTTACCCGCACCTTTAGCCCCCATGATAACTGCCACCGGTGTGGTCCGGGCAATATTTTTTAAATTTTGAGTTATCAAGAAATCGGTAGCTTTTCCCGATTCGGCATAAACATATAATTCGGCAATATCGTGTAACTTCTTCAGATCTTCTTTATAAGTCGTGGTTTCACTGTCCACTTCCCGAGCCCGCTTATCTTCAATTGTAAATCTTTCTACGGCAATCTTCGACATTAAAGAATGAATACTCCCCGGTTTATTAATCAGTTTTTTTTGTGTCTCATTGAGGTTCTTCAAGTAAAGAAGGTCCTCATCAAAAAAAGTTTCAGACAATACGTCCTTCCCAATCAAAGATTCGTCGGCCCTATTTTCATTAATTAAATATTCACGTAATAGTTCTCTTGTGGATTCAAAATCAGTGGAATCCTTAAGCTTTTCCTGAACCATAGAAAGTATCACAGTGGGGAGATGTTCTTCATAATCCGAATCTTTTTCTTTCAAGGCATGGGAAATTTTTTTGATTTGCTCCAATACACATTTCGTACCTTCGATCGACTGCCCGGAAGGAGTTGTTACAATAAAACGGTTAACTCGGGGATCAAAAAGAAAAGAACTGGATAACTCACTAAAACCGGCTCTTAAATCGACTACCACAGCGCCAACGCCGAGGCTTTTTCCCAATTTAAAGAGTAATTCCGGAACAAGCCACTCTTTGCCGCTTTCCCAGCATAAATTTTCGGGAAGAATCGGCATTCGCATTAATTGGTCCACTTCCCTGAAGGCCGGGAGAAAAAAATGTTCGACTTTGGTTTGCTCGGTTTCAAATACAAGCATCTGACGATGCAGGCTTTCTGTTGTAATCTTGAGTGTTTCGGCATAATCGTCGGATTTATCATAATGGGCCAATGTTAAGAAATCGAGAAAAGAGATATCTAGGTTCCCGAATTGTTCTTTTGCCCACCAGGTGATTCCGGGTGCTTCAAGGTCCGCATCCACGATCAAAACCTTTTGCGGGGATTCCAGCTCACTCAGCGCCTTTACAAGAGAGATGGAATGCAACGTGCGTCCAACACCACCTTTAAAAGAATAAAAGGCCCAGAGTTTAGGTTGTCCTTCGATTTTACTAAAATCAGGTCCCCTTAAATTTAAACCGATTTCTTTTGGATAAAGGCTAATACTGGCAAAATTGGGTTTCAAACTCTCGGGAATAACACGCACCCCATCGGCCTCAATTTCAAACTCAATAGCTAAAGAGCGTTTATTTTCATTGGGTGAAAACTCAAGGTAAATCTGCGGATTCTCCGTATCATACCTGTGCCCAAACCACTCATTAAGAGCTTTTGATACTGGTTTTCTGTCTTCTTCATCTTTAATTCTAATCTGAATTTCATTCGGGTGTACACTGGCCCCCACCATTCCTTCCGGCCATTGATCTTCAAATAATTTTTGAAAAATAACGGTCTCTACATCAAACCAGGTGATTAGTTTTCCCATTTTACACTCCGATATTTATATTCCTGCCGTATATCTTATCCGGTATCGCCAATTTAACATTTATTTCAACTAAAATATTTGTAAGTTTTTGAATGCACAAACTTTCTTCCTCGTTATCGAGGATTTTTCCATATCGCCATGCGGTGTGAAGATGAACAGCCGAAAGAGGACTCTCTAAATTTTTTCCAATATTCGGTATTCTCGGACTGAGATCTAGTTTTTTCAGCAATTCATTTAAATTGTGTGAGTAACGGTGGACGCTATCGTTCGCATCGGATGAAAATTCCAATCCTTTCTTCTTCATATAGTATGCTTTTAAACCACATTCAACTGCATAAAACAGAACCATTTTATGGCTATGATTGGGATTTTTTTGATCTTTCTCCCAGACACTTTTGTGGGTACGAAACGCTTTTTCCATTTCAGTTTGAGAAACGGAAATCTTTGTCTTATTTTTTTCTTTTTTTGAATCTTGAGTCATTGATTTATGGGCCCTCTTTTCGTTGCAGCTTTTAAATTAAAATTCGTTCGATTCAAATTCATAACCGTATTATAAATGAAATACGCCGTTATTTCAAGTGGAAGCGCGTCAAATGCCCACACTTCAGGCCGCAATATTACGGCATCGGCTTCATCACTAAACGCCGACCATCACCACTGTCTTATCCTGATAAACCGTTTCCTGCATGTAGAATCAATGTCTTTCAGGAATCTTGATGTTTATCTCTTTATATCTATCCAATGTTTCAGTTGCATATTGCTGATACTTTATTTTTTCTTCCGCAATATTTTCGACTTCTACCCATTCTTCATTTTCAATGGAGGTCATTAATTCTTTTTCTTCTTTTGATAATTTATATTTCATGGTTTCTTTACCTCCATGAAATCGACAGATGGTAAAGGGGTCGATTTGAAGAAAGTATCCCATGACGGATTGGCAGGCGAAAGAATTATATCATCGCCGTTCTTCCGGATAAGAACCGCATCGCTTTTAAAGCGGAATCCCTTCGGCAGTCGAACCGTCTGGCCATGGCAATCTTTAAATATCTTAACAATTTGCTGCATTTATACTTCCTCAGTATATCAAAATATATACCCCCGAAAAACAAATGTCAAGAATTATCTCATTTACTTGGTTTGAGACAGTTTTGACCAACTTATTGAAAAAAGAATCGAAAGAGACTATAATACATCCATGACCAAAGAGAACTTTCAATACAGTAAAGATGTGGCGTTTATCAACCGGCAAAAAGAATTGGCATTCTTGAAAAAATATATCAACGAAAGACCCGAATCCATCCTTTTTCTTCACGGCCCCAAATCGTCCGGCAAAACAACCTTGCTGTATAAATTTCTCGAAGAAATCACCAAAAAACAAGAAGTGGATTCCAAGTTCCTCAATTTAAGAGAGACATTTACCCATGTTTATGAAGATTTTCTGAAAGTTTTTTTCAATGTCTAACCCGAAGACGAGAAAAAGAAATCCGCTCAATCGAATATCAATGTCGGTTTTTTTAAGGTTAATTCAACCGTCGAAAAGAAAATGATTGAAAAAAGGGCAGATCCTTTTAAAGTCATGAAGGCCGAATTTGTGGCATTAAATAAGAAAGGAATCAAGCCCATATTGATTATCGATGAACTTCAACAATTGGATAAGATTTACATCGATAACGATAAAAACCGTCTTCTGATCATCGCCCTTTTTAATTTCTTTGTCGCCATGACCAAAGAAAGTCACCTGGCCCATATTATCATTGCCTCTTCGGACGGGTATTTTTTGAATACAATTTATAATGATTCCCGGTTAAAGAAAACCTCCAGGTTTTATAAAGTGGATTACCTGTCTAAAAACGACGTCAGCGAATGGTTGTTGAATCTGGAGAAATATTCTAAAATAACCGCCTATAAACTGACAGCACAAGACGTGGAGAAAATATGGAATACGGTGGGCGGAAGTATGTGGGAAATTCAGGATATATTATCGGATCTTTTCGATACACCCATCGATGAAGCGCTGAACCGTTATAAAAAAACAATCTTGAATGTCATCGTCAATTATGCCTTTAGTCCGAAGAAAGACGCCATCGAAAAAATGCTTCGGCGAATTATCGACCGCGATGAACTGTCAAGGATGGAGATCACCCCGGACGATGAACCGTTATTGAAAGATATGGTGCGGGAAAATATCCTGTATTATGAACCCATCGAAGCCAAATATTATCCGCAAGGTCAGAGTTATCTTAACGGAATTCGGGCTTATTTTAAGCCCGATTCGAAATAATTATTGATTTAAATCGAGTGTAACATCATGGCGGGGCTCATCTCCGATAATAGAATCCTTATCCATACCAATCCCCTAATTTTTTTTGAAAAGGTCCTTTTCATTGATTCTATTAATAATTTTATCGCCATCCTCATCTTCATCGGTAAAATAAAAATAATTCTTGTCTATATAGAAGAGTTGCCCCTTTTGGTTAAACGTAACCATGGTACTTTTTCCGGTGTGCAAATCGACTTTTAAAAACCGGTTGCTCGGTTCCTCTCCGAAATCAACGTATTGGTGACAATAAAGATTCCCGTGGGAATCGATCAGATTAAATGAAGCCACCACCGGTTTATAGTCGGGCAAAGGAATTCGCCCCCGCCAATATTTGAAACTGAATGTACCTGTTTCAACCCCACGCTTCACCCATTTGGCGTCCTTCATTTTATTTTCCCAGGCATCCATGTCTTTACCGGTCAACTTTTCTTTTGGAAATGGAAGGGGAATCCTTTTCTCCAATTTTCCTTCGGTTGACAGTACTGAAATAAAGCCGGAATGGGTTTCCACGACAATGATTTTGCCTTCGGAAATGGTCCAGTAAAGCTCGTTTCGAAAAGGAATATTGAAACTCCCGCTGCCATCTTTGGATATATACGCATCTGCACTGAATTTATATATGTCTTTTAATCTTTTTCCTGTAGGGGAGAATTTGGTTATGATTAATTGCGGAGCGCCGATCACGGAATCCTTCGAGTACCGCTCAGCGATTTTTGAAATTTCCACGTAGATATTTCCTTTATTATCGAAATTAATGGTTGATAATCCAATAGCTTGAGACCTATCCAATTCACAGTTCAATATACCCAGAAATTTCCCATCGGTCGAAAATTTTGAAATCCATTTATTTCCCTGAAAATATTCCGTGACATAAATGGTCGAGTCTATTGGGTTAATGGTAAAACCGCCAAGACGCTTGATATCCGAAGGACCTTCGCCCTTCCTTCCTATTTTCAATAGAAATTTACCATCCGGGGAATATTTGTTTATCGAATGCTCATCTTCTCCATCCGTATAGATGTTTCCATGACGGTCAATTGTAAATTTCCTCAATGAATAGATATCCCCGCTTATTTGTTCACCAAAAAGCCATTGACTCAAAATAATAACCAATGCCATTAAAAAGACAATTTTCATCGCAACCTCTCTTTAGAAGGGTATAAGTATGGTTTCATGATTATGGTTTAGCTTATTTATCTTAACTTATTCTTAAGATGGCTTTACACCGCCACTTTGACAGCCGGGGCGACAACTCTGGCATCCATTTTCACAACCGCCATCACAAGTGCCTCCGAGGCAGACGGTTTGATCGGGGCCACTGCCATAAATAATGTGGTTTAAACCCAGGATATCATAACCAAGGTTAGTTAGTTTCTTTAAAGCGTCCATTTTTCCCTCCTCTTCCCCCGTAGTTCCAAAACCGAGAGAATCATAAATGTAATAGCATAATTATGTTAACTTTTCAACCTGAACCAGAAGAAATCAAGCATTCGTATTTTATCCCTATACGAAAACCACATCGGAAAACACGGGCAGACACGCGGGTCTGCCCCTACACCTGACGAACCTTGCTATTTAAAGTTTGGAATTGCATGTTGCATTCCGGGACTTGTTGCCATATAATATCAATTTCATAATCATATAAAGATAATCAACATAAGGTTCTTATCAAACATGAAAAAAAAATGGTTTCCCCTATGGTTTCTGATCGCCATCCTGATGGCGTTCTCGTTTGCAATCGTCACGCGGCTCTATAACCCGACGGAAAAAATATCGGCCATCTGGTTAATCACAGCCGCAGGCTGCTTCTTTATCCTTGCCTATCGTTTTTACGGCGCGTTTCTCGCTTCCAAAGTCGCAGCCCTGGACCCGTCACGCCAAACCCCGGCCTATACCCTCGGCGATGGAAAAAACTACTACCCCACCAACAAATGGGTCCTCTTCGGCCACCACTTCGCCGCCATTGCCGGCGCCGGACCACTCATCGGACCCGTACTCGCCGCCCAATTCGGCTACCTTCCGGGTTTTCTATGGATCGTCATCGGTACAGTCCTGGCAGGCGGCGTCCACGACTTCATCATCCTCTTTGCCTCGGTTCGCCGCAACGGAAAATCCATGGCCCAAATCGTCAAAGAAGAAGTCGGACCGATCTCCGGCGGCGCTGCCATGTTTGTGGTCCTGTTTGTCATGCTCATTGCCATCGCCGGCCTGGGCCTTGCAATTATTAATTCCCTCTTTAAAAACCCATGGGGCGTGTTTATCATTGCCATGACCATCCCCATTGCCCTGTTCATGGGAATGTATATGAAATCCCTGCGCCCGGCAAAAGTCATGGAAATCTCCATTATCGGCATTGTCTTACTCTTAGCCGCGGTGATTTTCGGTCACGCCATTCCCACCACCGCATTGGGTCAACTCCTCAACCTCGATAAAAACGCACTCTCCATTCTCCTGGCCGTTTACGGATTCTGCGCGTCTGTGCTTCCCGTATGGCTGCTCCTTGCTCCCAGAGATTACCTCTCCTCATTTATGAAAATCGGCGTCATCATTCTTCTGGCCTTGGGCGTATTCTTTTTAGCCCCCACCATTCAGATGCCGGCATTGACCAAATTTATCAGTCAACCCGGCCCCGTGATCCCGGGAAAAATCTTTCCGTTTCTGTTTATCACGATTGCCTGCGGGGCCATATCGGGCGGGCATGCGCTCTTTGCTTCGGGAACCACGTCCAAAATGGTTGAAAACGAACGCTATATTCTTCCCATTGGATACGGAGCCATGCTCACCGAAGGCTTTGTCTCGGTCATGGCGCTCATTGCCGCAGGCGTACTCATTCCCGGCGACTATTTTGCCATTAACAGCAAACTTTCCTTCGACGTCTTAGCGTCCATGGGATTTCCCACAGCCAACATCAATGAACTGTCGTCGGTCGTTGGGGTGAATCTTGCCGGAAGACCGGGCGGTGCCGTGTCGCTTGCCGTGGGAATGGCAAAAATTTTTGCTGCGGTTCCCTTTCTCAAAAACCTCATGGCGTATTGGTTTCAGTTTGCCTTAATGTTTGAAGCGTTTTTCATTCTCACCACCATCGATGCGGGTACGCGCGTTTGCCGGTACATCGTTCAGGAGCTCGGCGGATACATTTATAAACCCTGGGGCGATCTCAAATCCACCTGGGGAAACCTCATCGCCAGTGCGCTCGTGGTTTTGGCGTGGTTTTTCTTTATTCATACCGGTTCCTTATCGGCCATCTGGCCCATGTTTGGAACCGCCAATCAGTTGTTGGCCATGCTGGCGTTGTGTTTGGGAACCACGTTGATCATTAAGATGGGAAAAATCAAATACATCTGGGTGACACTGGCGCCCATGGTGTTTATGGCAGTCACCACATTTACGGCGTCGATTCTGTTGCTCAAAGACTTCGCCAAGAAGGCCTCGGCATCCGGTCCGGATGCCATTATTTATTTGGTGGATGTGATTTTGATGGCGTTGATTGTGGTTTTAGCCATCGTCATTCTGTCGGATTCCGTGGTGAAATGGTACGGGTATTTGCGAAAGAAAACGGATAAGCATTAGCAATAGGAAATTTGCCATTTCATTATGATTGTGATATATTAACAAGCGATGAAAAAGCAGTTTAATATTACCGGAGTTTGCATACCCGAAGACCATTATATGGTTGATATTTCCCAAAAAACGGCAAAGATCCTCGAGATGATCGCGCATGGCGATTATTTTGTCATCAATCGTCCTCGGCAGTACGGGAAAACCACGACGCTTTTCATGTTGAACCAGTTGCTGAAACATTCGGGCGAGTATTTTCCTATTGAAATCAGCTTCGAAGGTATGGACGAAGATCGCTTCAGAAATGCGAATGCATTTATCAACGAGTTTATTCTCATACTCAAGGAAGAATTCAGCGCCTCCGGTAATCAGGAGATGGTAAAATTTATAGAATCCGGTCCCATACCGGATAGTTTGAACGGATTGGGGTTATGGCTCAGTGAACTGATCGTGAGAATAGGAAAGAAAATTATTCTCATGATCGATGAAATCGATAAAAGTTCAAACAATCAATTGTTCCTCGATTTTCTGGGAATGCTGAGAAACAAATATTTAAAACGGAAAACAAAAGGGCACGTGACCTTTCACAGCGTCATCTTGGCCGGGGTTCATGATGTCAAGAGTTTAAAGCTCAAACTCCGACCGGAAGACGAAGCCAAATACAACAGCCCCTGGAATATTGCCGTGGACTTCAACGTTGATCTCTCCTTTTCCGCTCAGGAAATCGGAACCATGCTCAGCCAATATGCATCCGAGCGGCACGTTATGCTCGATATTCCTTTTTTCTCCGATCGGTTGTTTTATTACACGTCCGGGTATCCGTTTCTGGTCAGTTATTTGTGTAAAATGATCGATGAAAAAATACTGCCCCGGAAAAACGCCAATGAATGGAGACCGGAAGACCTGGAACAAGCGGTTCATCTCACGTTGAAACAGAATAACACCAATTTTGAAAACCTGATCAAGAATCTGGCAAACCATCCGGAGCTGTATGACCTGGTGTTTAAGCTGGTGATGAATGAAATGGAGTTTTCATTTAACATTTATAATTCGGTCATTGCCCTGGGGGTTTTACATGGGATTTTGAGGGAAGAGAGCGGGAAAACCCGGATTCATAATCGGGTTTATGAGCAACTCATTTACAATTATATGACGTCCAACCTGGAAACCTCCGGTTCCATCGATCTTTCCCAGTACGATACCGGAAGCAGTTATCTTGGTGAAGGTGGCGGATTGAACATGGAAAAAGTCATCCGCAAGTTTCAGCAATTTATGGCCGAGCAATACACGGTCAAGGATATGGGGTTCATCGAACGAAATGGCAGGCTTTTGTTTCTCGCGTTTATTAAGCCCATCATTAATGGAAGGGGATTTGACTTTAAGGAAGTTCAGGTATCGGAAGAGAAGCGGCTCGATGTTGTCATTACCTTCGATAATCGAAAGTATATTATTGAACTCAAATTATGGCGTGGGGAGTCGTATCATCGGGAGGGGATTCGGCAGTTATCCGATTATTTGGACTGCCAACACGAACGCAATGGTTATCTCTTAATTTATGATTTAAGAAAAGAGAGTGGTCAGACCGGCAAAGTGGAAACAATCGAATTGGGAAATAAAAAGATTCTTGCCGCCTGGGTTTAGAAGTTTTGGTAGACTTTCTCTTCCGAATCTCAATCCAATAATATCATAATATAGGGGGCCAATTGGAGTATTTCTTTAAGCTCTGATCAAGAGTTTTGCGGTTTTTCCGCAAAATTGGCTTGGGAGAAATTAATTGACATTTTATTTTGTATTTGATATAAAGAGATCTAAAATTCTGTGGTTAAGAGATAACGATGAGCAATGCTGATAAGTTTGAGTATAAGAATATTGATTTTGATTTAGATGAATACGCTGAAAAGGTAAAAAGTAAGTCCAGTTTTCCCAAGAGAGGCATTCTTATTTTACCTTGCGAAAAATGGGGAAGTTTTGACTGTAGCCCCTTCATGTCAGAAACTTTTAATTTTTTTAAATGGATTAAGCAAAATAGTATAAAGGAGAGTGTTTCAATTTTGGAAGGGAAGGAGAAAAAAATTGCAGAACTAAGATCAGATAAGATTTGGTTTCCGTTGGTATATTTGTTCAGTGATATCACCTTACCTATTTATCTAAATCTGGTTGCAAATTATTTGTATGAAAGGTTAAAAGGCGCTCTTGTAACTGATAAACACGAAGTTAGGGTGGAGGCATTTATCGAAGATAAGCGAGATAAAAAAACAAAAAGGTTTCTTTATGAGGGAAGTTATCGAGGACTAAAGGAAATTACGAAACGAGTTGATCTTGACAAATTGATGGAGACCAAATAATTTATGCTTAATATTCTTTTCAGCAACCAATTGAAAAGCGGAAAATATTTTTTAATTAACCTAAATTCCTACATTCTTCATATTTACAAATCGGAACTAAAACAAGCTGCCCAATCGATTGAATTTTGCTCAAAAGAAGTTGATGAAGAAGTAAATTCGGCAAAAAATTCCAGTAATGGAGATAAAAAAAATCAATTATTCCTTTTATCCACCTATGTAAATATGCTTCGGGAATACTTGGTCTTTTGGGAACAGATTTTAAAAGAAGAATACTGGGAATCCTGGAACACCCTTCAAGATATATTAGACTTATTACGGATTTTGAAAAAGTTCAACAAAGATAATACAAAATTTTATATAGAGTTCATAGAAAAACAATTGACTGGATTTGAAAAACTATATCCTTATAAAATCTTTGCAAGCCCAGAAATAATCTTAAAAGACGTTGAGTGCTCCATTTGCGGAAAAGATATCTTTAGTTTAGACTGTAATCATATTACAGGGGAATTATATGATGGCCAGATGGCCCATTGGATTGCTAAAGACATAGAGCGCCTCAGCGCTATATCCCTTGTTGAGAACCCAAAGGACAAGCGTTGTGTTTTTCAGTTAGAAAATAGCGAAGCGGATTTTCATTTATTGACTTATCTGACAAAAGCCGTAAAAGAACTTAATGCTTCTCCATGGAGTATTGAGGGCGTTATAGAAACAACTCGGAAAAGGGAAATCGGTGAACTTGATATTAAAGGAGATGAAATGTGCCCATGTGGCAGCGGAAGAAAATTTGGAGATTGTTGTGAAAAGATCGGGTATGTCGAATTGCCATACATGGATATAATAATTACCCAAAACCTTTCCCTTGAAACCAACCCACGCTGATAATCTAGTTTAGAGCTTCATCTGACTCATTGTGCCCGGGGGTAATATGGGTACACTATATTTGATGGCCTAACTTTTTCAACAGATCTTCATAGTACTGCTTTTGATCCCTTAACGCTTCAACAGCCTTATCTTTTTCTTCAAGCGCCTTATCTTTTTCTTCAATAAGTTTATCTTTCGACTCAAGGGCCTCTTCTAGTTCTTTAAGAAGCTCTTCCTGCTTCTGAAGCTTTACCTCGAGTTTTTTCGTTTCCCGTCTCAACCCGGCTTCATATTCATGCTCAGCCATCTTTTCCAGTTCCATTTGCCGGTGTAAATCTCTATCCGCTGCTGCCTTCCCCAATCGCTGCAAGATTTTTTCTAATAACGGATCATCGGTTTCATGGGCGTAATCCTTTAAACGCCGTTCCTCATTGATAAAGTTTTCTTGTATGAAAATCGATAACACGTATTCCAGCCGGTTGCTCAAATGCAGGTGAAGCGCCGGAACCTGGATCACAAATGAATCATGGTTTAAACATTCGATAAGCTCATCCCGCTCATCGATTTTTTTTCCGTCTAATAAATCGATATATTCCCGGTTCACTTTGATCACCGCCGGAAGGGTTTTCGACAGGTAAAACCCCAAAAAATAGATCGTGACAATCGGGAGGGGTTCCGTTGCAACGCTCCCATCGGACGTAATGATCTCATCTTCGCGTCGGTATTCGCCCCCGAGGTATTTTCGGAATCGCATGATGTCATAGTCGATATTGGTCTTCTGAAGTTCGATCAAAACAGTTTTATACGAACCGTTTTTCTGTCGGATCCGGGCAATAAAATCCTGATGGAAAGAAATGAGTAGGAAACCGCCCTTATCTTTTTTCAAAATGTTTTCCTGAGGTTTCAAATCCAACTGCTCGATATCCTCACCAATAATGGTAGAAATAATTCCCTTTGCAATTTCTAAGTCTTTCATCAGGTAACCAAATACCGTATCGTAAATCGGATTGGCAATCAGCATCGGATAAACCTCCTATTGTCAGGATAATATAAGTGAATTAATTTGTCAACCAATTTATTTTTATGTCCAGAACTTTTCGTTTTTTTCTTATCCTGGAAATGATCGCGTTATTAAGAAATTTTTTTAGGGGCGCAACCACGGATGCGCCCCAGATGAGCACCCATTCCGTAGGGGCAGATCTGCGTATCTGCCCGAGTGTTCGAAAAGGAGAAATGGAATTGGGAAATAAAAAGATTCTTGCCGCCTGGGTATAGAATTTTTGGTAGATTTTATCATCCGAAAATCAGATAATTGTGCAAGCGCCTCTTTGATTCTCTTTCCCCGTTTTCCCTTTTCAAAAAATCTTTCCCAGGTCTATTTCAATCGTACCGTCTTTTAAGTTTAATTCGATTTTATCTTCCTTTGAAAAGATTTTTGCCCTGTCATACTGTTTCTGTTCGTTGAGTTTGTGCACCATGATAATATTTTCTTCCGGTTGGATGATCCAATATTCAGGCACGCCGTTTTTTTCATAGAGGAGTAATTTGTCTTTCATATCCTTTTTTATTGTGGATAGAGAAGTAATTTCGGCGATAAAATCCGGCGCCCCTTTACAACCTTTATCGTCCAATTTTTCCGGGTCACATACTACGGAGATATCCGGCTGAACAACCGTCATTGTTTCTTCATCGGTTTGCGCACCCTCAGGTAAGCGGACATCAAAAGGGGCGGCATACACTTTACACTTTTTCCCTTTTAAGAACTTGCTGATTTCAAATCCCAGGTTCATGGAAATTTCCTGGTGATACCTGGAGGGGGCGGGTGACATATCATAAGGGATTCCATCAATCAGTTCCCATCGTTCCTCAGCGGGCCACGTCACATAATGGGCATAAGTAAATCGTTCGACATCCTTTTGCAAAGATACCGGCATGTTGCTTCCTCCTGTTTGGCAGTATTCTAACACATCATCCTTTTAATTCCAAGTGCTTAACTTGGCATTTTTCTGTCTTGACAATTGGGGCCACTTTAGGGGCGCATCTGCGTATGCGCCCCCCATTCCTCTTACCCCAATTCGAACACACGGGCAGATACATGGATCTGCCCCTACGGAAGTTCTATTTACAACGCTTCGGCTTTGGCTTCACTGTGAACGGGTTCAAAACGAGCCGCCTTAATGTCTTGCTCGGTAATCCCAAATCGTTCATTCATTAAGATTTCCATTTCTTTCACAATCGCCAGCGCATCGATACCATATTCATGCATCAAATACGAACGACTCGCCCCATGCGCGTACGTATCCTTCAACCCCAGACGAACCAGTTTCTTTCCCACTCCCGCTTCTGCCATCATTTCAGCCACCGCACTTCCTAAACCGCCGATGACCGTGTGATTCTCCACGGTCAGAACCCCATAACGGGAATCGGCAATCGCTGCCAAAACTGCAGGATCACCGAACGGTTTGTGTGTGGAAATATGCAGGTGATGAATCGAAACGCCCCGATCCCGCAGCACATGCGTGACCCGCATGGCTTCTTCCGTGCAAATACCGGAAGAGATCAGCGTGATATCACTGGTCACATTGTATCCCCCCAGCACCCGCGCCCGGTTGAATTGCATGGGCTCGGACACCGGAAACAACCGCGGAACTTCACCCCGCAGCATCCGAATATACACCGGCCCCGAAATCGAATGCGCCACATCCAACACCGATTCCACTTCGGTCGCGTCTCCGGTTTCAAGAATCGTCATATTCGGAAGCGTCCGCATCACGGCAATATCTTCCGTTGCCTGGTGCGTGGCACCGCCCGGAGTGGTAATACCGGGTAAAAATCCGAACATGCGCACGGGTAAATTGGGGTAGGCGATGGACATGGAAATCTGATCCAATGCCCGCCGATACATAAACACGGCAAAAGTATGAACAAAAGGAGAAAACCCTTCCCGCGCCAGGCCGCCGGCAAAACTCATCATGTTTTGCTCGGCCATTCCCATCGAGAAAAAACGGTCGGGATAGGTATCGCGAAATAAATCGATTTCGGTCGATCCGGTTAAATCCGCCGAAAGTACAAGAACTTCAGGTTTGTCTTTGGCCCATCGGACCAGATTTGATGCATGAACACGCGTTAATATTTCCATGGTAGTCTATTTTTCTATCTTTCTTTAGTTAAAATGCGTTTCAAGAAACGTCTGAAACCGCTGCCGCTCTTCGTCATTTTTGAAACGAACATAATGCAGTTTGGGTTTGCGTTCATCCAAAATACTCATGCCCTGCGAGGTATTGGTATACGCCAATACGAAAAGCGGACGACCATCCGGCGCCATCTCCGCAGGCGCGACCAGAGCATCAAGATCATGCCCATTCACTTTAAAGACCCGCGCCCCAAACGTTTCCAGCTTACGCTGTAACGGTTCGATGGTCATCACCCGATCCATCTCCCCATCACACTGCTGACCATTCACATCCACATAAATACCGATATTGTCGATGCGATGATACACCATGGCCTGAACCGCTTCCCATGTTTGACCGGATTGAAACTCCCCGTCGGACATGAATACCCACTGCCGCCCGGTTTCTCCCTTCAACCGCCTGGCCAACGCAATACCAGCCGCCTGACTCAGCGCCTGCCCCAATGAACCGGCCGTAATCTCATGACCCGGTGAATGCTCGGCCCCAATCATTTCCACAGTGCCCCCATCTTTATTAAACATCGCCAGGCCCTCGGGCGCCATGCGCCCGGTTTCCACCAGTACCGTGTAAAGGATCAACGCATACTGCACACACGATATAAAAAAACGATCCAATTGCGGCGCCTTGGGCCCATTGTAAGCCACCCCGGTGACGTAATCGGGATTGGAAGCTCCCGGAACCCCGGAAAACGGCGGGGGAACCATCGGCGCTTCGGATGGTCCGAGGTTCATGATCCGGGTATACAGGGCCGCAAGTATTTCCGCAGACGAGCACGCTTGACTCAAATAACCCCCATTGGAATGAATCGTATGCTCCAACGCCCGCTTGCGTATCCCACGGGCAACTGCCCTCGCTCTCTCCTGCCATTGCTCGGCGTTTGATGTTGACATGTTTATTCCTTGCCTTCGGCGACCAGGAACCTTTTTGAAAAAAGGTTCCTGGACCTCCAAAAACTTTTTGTTTCTGGTTCTTAAAGTTTTGGTTTATAAAATATCATAAAATAATCGATTCGATTTCTTTCTTGATTTGATCCACCAACTCACTCTGCCGTGCTTCAATATTTAACCGAAGCAGCGGTTCGGTATTCGACGGCCGGACATTGAACCGCCATTGCGTGGATTCCACGGATAAACCGTCAATGGTATCGATTTTACCTTTGGTTTCATAGGCAACTTTTATTTTTTCGATCAGCGCATGCACATCCACCACCCGGTAATTCACTTCCCCGGACATGAAATGCCCGGCCATAAACGGTTCCATTATTTCCGAAAACTTCTTCTTTTCCGTGGATAAATAAGCAAGAATCAGGAGAAACGGAATCACACCGTTATCCGCATAATAATTATCGCGGAAATAGTAATGTGCACTCATCTCAGTCGCAAACAAGGCATTCAACGAACGCATTTTATCTTTCATAAACGTATGCCCACACTTGGATACTACCCCGACACCGTCATTCTGCTTGATGGCATCCAGAAACGGCCAGGTTGTTCGAGGATCGCAGATAAACGTTCCCTTTCCGAATTTGCGAGTCATGATCTTGCACAACAACGCCCCAATGTAAGCCCCGGAAATAAAACGCCCGGTTTCATCGAAAAACATCACACGATCCGCATCCGCATCCCAGGCCACACCAAAATCCGCGCCTGTTTCGCGAATCACCATCGAGGTTTCTTTCTGATTTTCGGGAAGTAACGGATCCGGCGAACCCTTCGGAAACGAACCGTCCGGCTCCATGTTCAACGGAATCATGTCCAGTTTTAACTCATCCACAATTGGTCGAATCGAATTGCCGACAAAACCGAAATTGCCATTGGCCACAAACCGGAAGGAAGCAATGGCGGTTTTATCGATGAAACTCAGGACATGGCGAATATAATCGTTCATCATATCTTGGGTTTGGACCGTTCCCTTTTTCGCCTCCGGAGAAGGTTTCGGAATCCGGTTTTCCATCAGCGCGTCCCGTAATTCGAACAAACCGGTATCCGAAGAAATGGCCGCAGCACCTTCCCGGACCATCTTCAACCCATTGTATTGACCGGGGTTATGAGAGGCGGAAACCACAATTCCGCCGGAGTAGTTGTAAAAACCAACGGCAAAATAAATCATGTCCGTGGTGACTTTTCCGATATCGATGACATCGATCCCGGAGTCCACGAGTCCTCGAATCAGACTCTCTTTTAACGAAGGGGACGATAACCGGGCATCCATCCCCACAGCCACGGTTTTGGGTTTAAAGATGGAAGCATAACCCATGGCGATTTGATAAACGCTTTCCTCATCTATTTGAGTCGGATAAACTCCCCGAATATCATAGGCATGAAAAATATTATAGTTCATTGATCGATTCTCCTTCTATTTCTTCATGAATCTTTTATTTAGTAAATTATACCGAGACTTTATGAGAAAAGCAACACAGATTTTAAAAATAGCAACCAATCGGATATTTGCGGTAAGCTGGAAATTGGTGGATGAATTCGGTAGGGGCGATTCGCGAATCGCCCTTTGATCAGGTGACAGGATTATTTTCCCAATCCAGCGCATACGAGTGAAGGAGGCGTTTCAATTTCTCATGATGACTGCCCTTCCAATAGATTTTTTCACAGGATGCGCAATGATGAAATTCATGATACCGATTGAGTATGCCATCAGGAACCTGATGGATCAATTTTTTTTTGAAATTGGCGTCGGTCGGGTTGACCGCTTCAAGGATTACGCCGCACACGATGCAGCGGGAAAACGGTTGAATGAAATGTCGGATGCCGAAACGGCGAATGACCTCGATCACCTGTTTTTCAGGGTCTGCGTTTCGAATGAGTGCACCCTGATGAACTGCATTTCGCATGAGGAGCCCCCGGTCCCGCGTGAGCATGATCCGGTTTTCGTGAAATGAAATTTCGGCCAGTTCCGCATCGTCCCAGCGTGGATCAAAGCGCGTATCAAAACCAAGGAAACGAAGTCTCCGCGCCAATTTCCATAAGTGAACGTCACAGATAAACGAAGGCGCTTCTGTTGGTTCGGGAGCGGGTTCAACCGGAAACACATCGAGGTGTTCATCACCGTTAAGAACAGCGGAGGCATTGACCCATTCGCCGTTCATTCGAATGGCGCCCACTTCGGTATGGGGGATGCGTAAGGATTGAATCAAATCCTTAATTGATCGTTTTCCGGGAAATTCCACTTCGAGGTAATTTCCTTTCTTGCGGTCATTCCGGGATAACAAGTCCACCAACTCACCCTTAAATGAAATGTAAACCCGATTCTTCACGTTTACCCTCGCCTCTTAATTATTTTATTATACCCCAAATCGTTTAAAAAAGCAGGAGGGAAATGAAATTTCAATAAAAAATGCGGTACAACGTGGAAGGGATTTATTGGTTACGTTTTCCTTTAACTCGATATAGAATGAAGGTTCCCGGTATATTTTTGATGTCTGAAATTTCACCGGATTTTAGAATATGAAAAGAATCCTTCACTCGATTTCGTGTGGGTTCGGAAATGAGTATTTCGCCTTTTTTCGCGCGGGCCTCTATTCTAGAAGCAAAATTAACTTTTGGGCCAAGGGCTGTAAATTGATCGCGGAAATCGGTTCCCACATTCCCGGCGATTGTTTCCCCGGTGTGGATGCCGCATCCCAAACCGATCTCGATTTTATCCGGAACATACAGGTGCCATTTTTCCATCCATTTATCAACGACTTTATCGAAATGTGCTCGAAAATCAACGGCAGCATTTACTGCGGAAATAGCGTCGGACGTTCCGTTATCGTCTTTATGGTTGAGGACACCGAATAGTGCCATCACACCGTCGCCGATGAACTTATCCAGAACGCCGTTATGGTCGAAGATAACTTTTGCCGCTGTTTCACTGTATTCTTTAAGAAATCCGGCGATCAAATCGGGGTGGGCCTTAAGGATATCGCATAATCGTGAGAATCCTCGGATGTCCCAGAACACGATGGTCAGAAGTCGGTTCTTTACCCTTAACAGTGATGGATCTTTTTCGATTATATTAAACACTTTCGGATCAAAGTACCGGCGCAGGAAATTGATTCGTTGTGACCATTGGCGATATCGAAGTGCGGCCCGGGTTTTGATATTGATTTCGCGTACAGCCGATGTGCCGCGAATTGTTTTTTCGACCACATCGAACGCGCCATAATCAAAGGCCGCATACCGATCGAGGCTTTTTTCTTTGGCAGTAAACAGAATCGTCATGATCAAGGGGTCGATTTGTCGTGCTTCTTGTAAAATATTCATACCCCCGCGTTCTTCGCTCTCCAATACCAGATCTGTCAGCACAACATCCACCGGGAAACCGTCGTTCAACTGTTTTTGTAAAATGTTTTTTCCTTCCTTTTCATTTTGTGCAGTAAGAATTTCCCAGGTGGGATTCTCGTCGTTTAAAGCGCGTTTGAGCGCATTAAGGTTTTCGATTTCATCATCGACGATAAGGATGATCGGCATTTTTTACTCCTTTTTTCTTCTGGTTTTCACACGTTTTATTTTATGAGTATCTTCACCGGGGACTGGGAGGTATATTTCAAAATCCGCGCCCTGGCCGGGAATGCCCGTTTCAATGATTGCTCCGCCGTGACCTTCGATGATGCGGCGCACCAGCGCCAATCCGAGACCGGAACCGTGATCGAATGTTGTAAAAAAAGCATCGAAAATTTTCTGTTTATTCGGGGCCGGGATCCCGCAACCATTATCGGTTACATGAACCAGGGCGTATGACTTGGTGGAATCGAGGAATTTCGGCAAAAGTCCGGCGGGGTAAATGGCTTTCAATTCGATTTTTTTTTCATCCTTATCAAGCCAGTGTTTAGCGTTTTCGATCAATTCGGCGAAGCATTCGGAAAGTCTTTCCGGATCTGCCATTACAGTTAATGTGGACGGGCATTCGATCATGCATTTCGTATCGATATGACACAATGGGCGAACCGCATCTTCAAGTATAGGTCGCAAAGGGGTAGCCACCGGTCTGATTTCCTGTGCTCGAGCCAGGGATTTAAATTGTTCCACAAGCGCCTTTGCTTTTTCTAATGATGAGCGAATGTTTTCAATGACCTCTTCCGCTTCCTTTGTTCGCTGTTCACGAATTCGTCGGGCTAATGGATCGAGATCGGTTTCGATCGCGAAGATCGGATTCCCGATTTTATGGGCCGCAGAAAACGAAATATCTTTCCATATCGCGTCTCGTTCTGCACGGATACGCATATTCTTTTCTTCTTCAAGTTTGGCGATGAGTTCGGATTGCCGGGTAAGTAACGTAAGGTTTTCTTTAAAAAGTTCCTCATAAGATTTTCGTGTTTTAGAGGAAATTCTCCCTTGAGCCGAAAAATATTTATAACCGATTTGTGGATATTGCCGGACAAGCGATGTGAGGTATGTCCTGTCCCAGATACGTAATCTGAACTTGTACCCTAATGATTCGAAATGTTCTTGAATGTTATTAGCTTGCACATATGCAGCAGGGTTTGCATCGAAGAAAATCAGTAGGAATGTTATCGGCGTCTCCATCCCTTTTACAAAATATTTTCCAAAACGTTCAGAATTAGAAATTGTCCGTAAATTAAGACTAAGCATTATATCCAAAGGGATTGTTGGATCGAGTGCCATAGAAATGACCCATAATTCAACGTATTCGAATCCATCAGGATCTTTCTTCGGGAGTTCAGCAACCAGATCGATGCCTGACATTCTTTCTTCCCATTCCAGGCGCTCAAATCCCATTTGAGATAATAATTCACGGCAAAGGTTTTCAATGTCTCTATCATTTAACCGTTCCCAATCGATAGAGAATGAGCTGGAGTGTGAATTATCTTGAGCAGGCATTATGATATCCTATAATTATTCATACGGGTATTTTAAGGGAAATTGGCACGGAATTCAATAGAAGACAGAACTTTTATTTCCTTTTTCGATTATCTTTCCACTCTGTAGGGGCGATTCGCGAATCGCCCCAATTATTAAAAAAACGGTTAAAACTTAAACGCGGATGGGTAACACCACCACCGGTATTCCCTGATAATACAACCGCTTCTGAATGGCAAACGCCGTATAGTTATGTAAAATCCGACCGAAAATCGTTTCATCCGGGAAAACCAACTGACCGGTGAAGAGAACATTTCGAGGATATTGCTGTCCCACTTTGAGCGTCAGCTCTTCCACGACATTCACCACATCGGTTCCCAGAGCATAATCGGATTCGGCATGATACCCATGCGATTCCATGAGTTCCACGTATTTCCTTAAGTCGCTTTTGATCTTCTCTTCCAGATTTTCAATCTCTTCAGCCCCTTTGAAACGCCCGGCATCGATAATCCCCGCTTGTAAAAAGATAAAGTTTTTAAATTGACTACCGAAATGGCGAATGGCCGTAAAGAGCGTGTGAAGCCCCATGCCGGAATATCCGTTCACCAGAAAAATCGCGGTGTAAGCGTTCCGGTCCACGGGCTGAATCCCTTCTTTTTTGTCTTTCCGAGGCAAGGTTAACGTCAACAGTTCATCCAGTCGGCTGAGTAACTTAAACGTTTTCTCGTAGTGTCTTTTGATCAACAGCGACAGAACAATCAGCGACGAGGTCACCACCAGGGTGAGCCAGCCGCCTTCATTAAATTTCACGTAAATAACCGTAATTAAAATAAAGAAGGTTAAAAAGAAGCCGATACCGTTGATGGCGAGTTTATTCTTCCACGTCGACTCCTTATGGCGAACCTGCCACCAATGCCGCACCATGCCCAACTGAGAGAGCGAAAAGGTTAAAAACACGTTGATACTGTAAAGAACCAGGAGGAAGGAAACCACACCGCGGGACAGCCACATGAGAATCATGGACGCAACGCCCATGAGCAGGATTCCGTTTTGGGTCACGAGTCGGTCGCTAATCAGGGCAAAGCGGGACGGCATCCATCCGTCCATGGCCATGTTGGAAAGGACCCGGGGACCATCAAGAAAACCGGTTTGCGCGGCAACTAACAAAATCAAGGCCTCGGAAACCAGAGTCGCCAGGATAAAAAATTCGGAAGCGGGCCAATTTTTCATGACATTGGAGAAAAGAACGGCGTTAAGGGTTTTACCGGGCTGGAATTTAACGTTGACCAATAGATAAGTTAAGATCAATCCGCCGGCCATAAATGCGAGGCTGACCGACATGTAGTTCATGGTGCGTTTCCCGGTTTCAACCTTGGGATCCCGCAAAATCGGCAGGCCGTTACTGACCGCTTCAATACCGGTATAGGTACCGCTGCCCAAACTGTACGCATGCAACAGCAATAGCATCACCCCCCAGGTGCCGATTTGAGACGCCGAGCGCTGAAAATCATTGGTGGCTTCTTTCACGATTCCCGGAATCTGGCCCGCGTGCGAAAATATGGTCAGTAAAATCACGACCACATGCAGGATGATAAACACGAGGAAAAGAGGAACGATCGGAAGCACGGATTCTTTCACCCCACGCAAGTTCAGGATAATCAACAGGAGCAACACGCCCATGGCCAGAACGAGTTTATACGGATGCCAACTCAGGGGGAGAAAACTGAACACCGCATCACTGCCACTCGAAATAGAGGTGGTAATGGTTAACACATAGTCCACGAGAAGGGCGCACCCGGAAACCATCCCGACTTTTGGCGAGAGGAGTTTGCTGGCCACCAGATAACCGCCGCCGCCGCCGGGGAAGAGTTCGATAATGTGGTGATAACTGGCACTGATCACAAATACCGTGACCGCAGTCATCACCGCCAAAAAAATACCCAGGTAGTAGTGTCCTTTGAGCGCGTAAAAGGCTTCGGAAGGTCCGTAACAGGAGGAGGAAATTCCATCGGCTCCCAGACCGACCCACGCCAGGAAGGCGGCCAGGGTCAACTTGTGAAAGACACCCGGATCGGTCGGATTCTTTGCTTTTCCAATAATACCTTGTTTTATCTGCCTAAAAATATTCTTGTTTCCATTTTCCATGAGAGTTCATTTTACTATCGAATTCGTGTTTTTGCAATATGAACTATTTATAATTTTTGACAGGGTAAAATTTTCGGCGTTTCGGTTAATCTGAAAAAATATTTAGTATTCGGGGGGAAGGGTTTTCATTTGAGAATAAGTAAATACCGGCCCGTCTTTACAGATGAAGTATTTCCCGACATTGCACCGCCCGCATTTTCCGATGCCGCATTTCATCCGGTTTTCAAGAGTGGTGTAGATATCGTCGGGGGCAAAACCCAATTTCTCGAGTACGGGAAAAGTATATTTGATCATGATCGGGGGACCGCAAACAATCGCGATGGTATTGTCGCTTCGGGGCGCCAATTTGTCCAACACCGTGGGAACAAACCCAACCTCACCCTGCCAGTCCGGGGTTTCGCCGCCGGGATCCACGGTTCGAACCAGGTTCACATCGTCCCGCTCTTCCCATTCGGTCAATTCGGGTTTGTACACCAGGTCGGCCACGGTTCGGGCGCCGTAAAGGATGTTGATGTTTTCAAAATTTTCGCGAAGGTCCAGGACATTCCAGATCACGCACCGCATCGGGGGAAGCGCAATTCCTCCGGCAATAAAGAGCAGACTCTTTCCTTTCCATGCATCGATCGGAAATGTGTTGCCGTACGGTCCGCGAAAACCCATGACATCACCTTCTTCCAATCGCGATAAGGCGGAAGTGACCCGCCCGGCTTTTCGAAACGTACACTCGATGTATCCCTTCCGAGTCGGGGAGGAGGCAATGCAAAACGTGCATTCGCCTTCGCCGCAAATCGAGTATTCACCGAATTGTCCGGCTTTAAATTGAAACGCATCCTCATCTTCCTTGTTGACAAACGTCAGTCGGAAGGTTTTCACATCCGGAGTCTCCTCCGTGATTTTTTCTATCTTCATTAAATAAGGTTTATAAAGTGTCGCGGTACTCATGGTTTTTCCTCCACGTTTTCTAACACGATTTCCGATACGTGTTCCAGGATATTCATATCGGTCGGGCAGGCTCTCGAACATCGCCCGCAGCCGACACACCCGGTCACTCCCAGGTTGTCGATTTGGTACGAAAACTTATGCATCAACCGCTGCCGCCACCGTTGGGCCTGGCTGGGACGCGGGTTATGGCCGGAGGTGTGCAGCGTGAACAAGGCAAAGGAGCAGGAATCCCAGCAACGGAGCCGTTTGCCCTGATTGCCGAATTGTTCATCCTGAATATCGAAGCACTGGCACGTGGGGCACACGTAAGCACAGGCGCCGCATCCGGTACACCGCAGGGCCTGACGGTTCCATAAGGCGTCGTTTCCAAAGAGACGCTCCAGGTTGGATTTGAGCGCTTGGGCGTCGAATTTTTGGGGAACGTGGGCAATCACTTTCTGTTTATCGATGAAATCCTCGGCAGGCATAAACAAGGCAGCGGCCGATTCGACCAATTCCTTTCCCTTTTCCGTGATGATTTCAACCAGAAATTCCCGGTACGGCAATGGCGTGAGCAAGACATCGCTTCCCCGGGTGGAACCGGGATCTCCGCCCACGGAGGTGCAAAAACAATACGCATCGGAGCGGATACAAC
This sequence comes from Candidatus Omnitrophota bacterium, assembly GCA_050258455.1. Lineage (GTDB taxonomy): Bacteria > Acidobacteriota > Aminicenantia > UBA2199 > UBA2199 > JAKAGC01. The sequence goes on from JBLMYT010000111.1 coordinate 79,068, forward strand.
TGACACCGATGACCGTGGTTTGTTCCCAGCGATTGAGGAAGAGGTCGTCGCGATGATCGGTTGAGAAAACCGTATGCAGGGTATCAAACGCATGAGCGTCGCAGGGTCGAATGCCGAAGATCACCGTGGGTGCCGCCTTCATTTCCTTTTCGTCCAGTTGCGGGTCTTTATCGTTGAAGCGGAAGGCCAGGATTTCCTCGACCGGCGGAAACAACGCGCGTTTGGCAGACACCGTGGTTTGGATGTAATGGGTGGCCACTGATTTGGCCGAGGTGACCGGTTCGAACCGGATCCGGTCATCCCGGGTGCGCGGCGCCAGCAGCCGTTGGCCGGAAGCGGCAATTTGGTCCAACCATTGACTCAATGACTCTCGTTTTAATGTTTTTCGTTCGATTTCCATGTTATTACCATTTACCCGATAAAGTTTTCTTTATCGTCGGGTTTAAAGGTGGAAAGGGTATTTTCGGGTTTCAATGAAACACCGGCCCGATTATTAAAATCTTTCCTGATTTCAGCGGCCAATTTCCGGGACAGCAGGTGAACCGGGATATTGAGCGGGCAGGCCCGGTTACATTCCCCGCATTCGATGCAGCGTCCGGCCAGGTGCATGGCCCGCATCATATGCCATTCGAGGTTTCCCAACTGATGGGACGCCGCGGGAATCCATTGGGGTTGGTTGCATTCCACGGTACAACGGGTGCAATAGCACATCGGGCATGCGGCGCGACACGCATAACATTTAAAACAGGCGGAGAGTTTTTCCTGCCAATACGCCCACCGCTCGTCCATGGTTTTGTGATCCAGGGCATCGAGCTCGGCTTGTTCCGTGGGAGAAAGTTCGATATATTGCTGTTGAACAACCTCTTCCACGGCCTGGAGATTGTCGAACGCACGGACCGTTCCGTTTTCCAGGATGCCGAGAACCGCGACATTCTCATCGCTCAGTTGGTGTTCCGAGGCCAATTGCAGCACGGTTCGCATCACCGGCAGGGTAGCCACGATTCCCATTTTTCCCAGGGCTCGGACTTCGGGTTTCATCAGATAAACCCCGAGGTTTTGGGTACAGCGGTGATCGGCGATGAGTCGATCGGTTTCTGCCGGATTTTGAATAAACAGGGCACGGATGCGTTTTTCCGAACCTTCCCCGTAACCGATCAGAACATGGATCCGACCGGTGCTTAACAGGTCTTTGGCTTGATTGCGTAAGGTGTCCATGGTATTGATATTCATCGTATTCATCGTGTTCATGGTGTTCCTCCCGGTTATTCGACCCCGGCCCAGGCCAGTTGGTGGTACCGGTCATAGGGTCCGAGTGCGCGGATGTTATCGTTGACCGAATTCACCACATCGGCCCATTTGGCGCCTTCGGCGGCCGAGACCCAGGAGAACGTGACCCGTCGGGAATCGATTCCCATCACGTCCATCAGGGATTTGAAGACCATCCAGCGTCTGCGGGCGTGAAAGTTCCCGGACGTGTAATGGCAATCATTGGGATGGCATCCGGACACGATGATGCCGTCCGCCCCTTGCGCAAATGCTTTTAACAGAAGCATAAAATCGATGCGGCCCGTGCAGGGAAAACGGATGATGCTCACATTGGGCGAATATTTGATGCGACTGGTACCGGTTAGGTCGGCTCCGGCATACGTGCACCAGTTGCAGACAAATGCGACTAATTTGGGTTCAAAGGACTCGCTCATTGGTCCCTCCTGTTCAATATGGCCATGACTTCGGCATAGACCTGTTCATGGGTGTACCCCTGAATATCGATGGATTTGGAGCGGCAAAAGGCCACGCATGTGCCGCATCCCTGACACAACCCGGGGTTGACTTTGGCAAGGGTTTTGATCACCCTGCCGTCGCGAGAGAGGATCTCCTCTTTTTCAATCGCCTGATAGGGGCAGGCCGATTGGCAGAGGAAACAGCCCACGCAGGTCGAGTACAGCGGTGGGGTGCAGCGGTTGACCACAGCGACCAGCGGTTCGCGGGTGAGTGTGTCTTTGGAAAACATCCCCGTGACTTTACTTGCAGCACCCGACGCCTGGGACACGGTTTCGGGAATATCGCGCGGTGCCTGGCAGCATCCGGCCAGAAAGATTCCGGCCGTGTTGGTTTCAACGGGCCGCAGTTTGGGATGCGCTTCGGCAAAGAAATGGTAGGGGTCGTAACTGACGTGGAGTTTTTGGGCCAGTTCTTCGGCACCGGAATTGGCCACGCCGGCCGTTGCCAAAACGACCAGGTCGGCTGCGATTTCAACGGGTTGATGCCCCAGAAGCGTATCCGCGCCAGCCACGATCAATTTACCGTTCTTTTCATAGATTCGAGAGACGCGTCCCCGGATATAATTCACGCCATCCTCTTCGATGGCGCGGCGGACAAACTCCTCGTACATCTTGCCGTTGGCGCGAATGTCCATATAGAAGACATACGCGTTGCCGTGATGGACTTTATGTTTATAGAGCATGGCGTGTTTGGCTGTGTACATGCAGCAGATTTTCGAACAATAGTCGATACCTTTGGCGCGATCGCGCGAACCGGCACATGAAATAAACACAACGGTCTGGGGTTCCTGGCCGTCCGAGGGGCGTTTCATGGCGCCGAGAGTCGGGCCGGACGCCGACGCGATGCGTTCAAATTGCAGACCATTGATCACATCTTTGTATTTCCCGTATCCGTATTCGGGAAAGAAGTCCGGTTCTTTGACGTTAAACCCGGTAGCCAGAACAATCGCGCCCACGTCCACCGCAATGATTTCATCCTGTTGGTCGTAGCGAATCGCCTGAGCGGGGCAGACTTTTTCGCACAATTTGCATTTTCCGGTTTTAAAAAACGTGCAGTGGTTTCGGTCAATGACCGGTTTATTGGGAACGGCCTGGGGGAAGGGGACATAGATCGCCGGGCGAGTGTCCAGGCCGCCGTTGAATTCATTGGGAATTTTTCGGTTCGGGCATTTTTGGGTACAGAGCCCGCAGCCTGTGCACTTTTTTTCGTCCACGCTTTTGGCTTTTTTTCGGATTTTCACCTTGAAGTTTCCGATAAAGCCGTCCAGGCTTTCGACTTCCGCATACGCGTAGAGGGTGATATTCGGATGCTGAGCCACTTCCACCATGCGGGGCGTGAGAATGCATTGGGAGCAATCGAGCGTCGGGAAGGTTTCCGAGAGTTGGGACATGTGGCCGCCGATCGACGGTTCCCGTTCCACCATCACGACCTTGTGGCCGGCATTGGCAATATCCAGGGCCGCTTGAATGCCCCCGATGCCGCCGCCGATGACCAGGGCCGTTTTGGTAATCGGGACCTGGATGGGAAAAAGCGGGGTATTGCGTTTCACTTTTTCCACGATGGTGCGAACAAGGTCAATGGCTTTGGCTGTGGTTTTTTCCGTGCGTTCGTGAACCCAGGAACAGTGTTCGCGAAGGTTGGTCATTTCGCAGAGGAAAGGGTTGAGGCCGGCTTCGTCGCAGGCCCGGCGAAACGTGGGTTCGTGCATGCGGGGTGAGCAGGCGGCAACCACCACGCCGGTGAGTTTTTTTTCAGCGATAGCTTCCTTGATCATGGTTTGGCCCGGGTCGGAACACATGTATTTATAATCCACGCTATGGACCACACCGGGAAAGGCAGACGCGGCTTGAGCGACCTGGGCGCAATCGACCGTGGCGCTGATATTTTCGCCGCAGTGACAGACAAAAACACCGATTCTCGACATGGTTAATTCTCCGTATGGCGGGTGCTGGCCGGGGTTCCGGTTTCCGCGAACCGGACCGGAACTTTATGGCGATGCAGTCCCAATTGATCCCCGGGGATTCCCATGGCCATTCCCACGGCCTGGGTAATGTAGATAATGGGGATATCGTATGATTGATTCATGAATGCTTCGATTTTTTCGCGTCGCATATCCAGGTTGGAGTGACACATGGGGCAGGCGACGATAATGGCTTCGGCGCCGCGGTCCACGGCATCGGCAATGATCTGGCCGCTGAGTCGGGCCACGGTGGAAGTTCGGGAAACGGAAAAACCCGCCCCGCAGCATTCGACCTTAAAAGCCCAGTCAATGGGCGTAGCGCCGATGCGGGTCATGATCCGATCCATGCTCTGCGGATCTTCGGGATGATCGAACCGCAGGATCTTGTGGGGTCGGACCAGCAAGCAGCCGTAGTAGCAGGCCACTTTGTGGGAGAAAGGAGATTGGGTGTGCGTGTGCCATTGGTCGTCGGGGATTCGGTCCAGGAGTTCGAGGATATTGATGACCCTGACCTTGCCTTGATACGCGTCATCGACGAGCCGGGAGGCTTTTTCCTTGAGGGCGGGGTTTTCTCCCAGTTCGTGGTTGGTCACAAAGAGCCGACTGTAGCAGGCCGCGCAGGGAACGACGAGTTCGTCGATGCCCGCGGATTCGGCCGCAGCCAGAATGCGGGTCTGGAGGGCCAGCGCCAGGTCCTGGTTCAGGTTATGGGCCGCTGTGGCGCCGCAGCAATTCCAGTCCGGGACCTCGATGAGGTCGATTCCGATCGTTTGGGCCAGGGCACGAAGCGATTCGTTGTATTCCCGCGCCGATCCGTTGAGTGAGCAACCGGGATAGAGTCCGAATTTCATCTGGGTTCCTCCTTTTTATCAATGGTTTCCGAAAAAATTTTGCGGATTTGTTTTCGCCCTTTGAAGGTTTCGGGAAGGACATGCAATTTGCCCTTGGAGACCATCCATGGGGCCAGCAGTACGTCCTGCATCAGGTGCAGCGAGCGGGCTTTGTAATCCACGATCAGGCCCATTTCATGCAGCCGCCCGGTATAGAGAATCGAATCCAGAAAGGCTTTATGAAACTGGATAATATCCCGCGCATCGGGATGGGCCATGCCCAGTCGGAGGGACTCCTGCCGGAGGAAATCCATGACTTTGGGCAGATCCACTTCCTGCGGGCATCGGGCAATACAGGTCTCGCAGGTCAGGCATAACCAGATGGTCATGGATCCGAGCGCTTTGTCCAGGTTTCCGGGCGTTCCGGTTTGAAGCATCCGCAGTAATTGACTGGGAGGATAATCCATCTCTTCGGCTAAGGGGCAACCTGCCGAACATTTCCCGCATTGATAACAATCGGACGTAGAAACTCCGGTATGTTTTTGGATACGGGAATTTAGGGTGTGACACTCGCAACTGTGATGACTTGACATGGTAATCTCCTCTTGTTGAAAGTGAAAGAGTAAATTTTAACTTAATTTGGTTAGTTTGACAAGTTTTTTTTTTATCGGGCGCACACATGGGTGCGCCCCTACAACGGCTGGTTACCCAACTTCATTATTATTTTTCTGCAAAATCAAGACCGAATTGGCTTTTGTTTTTAACGCGAAAGTATCGGCTGGCGATGATGGTTGGATTCCCTGCGCTGTCTGTCACCATCCATTGCATGAGATGGCGCCCATCGGACAATCGGGTGGTATCCAATAAAAAATAACCCACGGCCCCGTTGGTGTTGGCATAACCGGGAAACAACCGTTCAATGTCCGGGCGGTTGATATTGTAATGGGGACGTCCGAAATCCGTGCCATCGATCATCACATGGATGGCGGAACCGTCCGTGGGTAATTGATTCGGTTGGGGAATCAGCGCCCATCCCCAATTTGTGTAGTGTTTTCCAAAGATAATTTCATCCGGTAACGGCGTTTCAATCATTCCAAACGGCTGATTGCCGTGCGCGTTGTCACAGGTAATCGTTTGAGTTCCCAGAGTGGTGCGTTTTCCTTCTTTATCTACGGCCACGGCGCGAAGCGAATAGGTTCCATTACCGCCTCGGGGTAAAAGATTCGTCAGCAGCGAATACTCCCATCCGGCTTTATCATGAAGCGGTAAGGCGGGATATGTTTGTTCGATATCGGGTCGGATTCCGGCGATAAATGCCGCATTCCCCATAAGAACAGGCGGCGCGGGGTTTTCCTGATCGCAACGAATTTCCACTTTTTTCACACCAATATCATCCAATGCCCATCCGGTTAACGTTATGGTGCCGGTAATGCCCGATGTCCCGTTCGCGGGTTTATCCAATGCCCCTAAGGGAGGTGTCGTGCGTTCAGGCGCATAGACGGCCAGATGCACCGTTACGTATTGGGGGGAATTCACGGCATGGGGATCCGTGATCGAAATTTTTCCCGTGTGGGTTCCGGGTGCCAGGGCAATGGGATTCACCGAGATTTTTACCTGGTCTCCGCCATTGCCTTTCCACTGGCTGAGTCGAATCCATTTCTCAGCGGTTTGGGCCGTCCAGTTTAAGGTTCCGGTTCCACGATTATCGATGCAACATTCCTGAGTCCCGGTTTGATAGTGTGAATAACGCTCCGGCTCCGGCTTATCCCCTTTCACAACCCCGAAATAAAACGTGCTTTTATCGAAGGCAATCAACGGCTTTTCGGTAATTTCAACCGGGACGCATCCGATATCTCGGACCGGCAAATCGGCCGTGGGTTTGAATTCCGCATCCAGTAACGGATCTGTGATAATGGCGTTTTTTCCTTTGATGGGGTCATTGGTATTATGAAAAAGATTGGTGTCTGCCTCAATGGTGCTTTGGGTGGGATCATTCACCGATATACCAACGGTGTGACCGGAAATCAGGTTTCGGGTCAACGTGAGCGAAACTTGATCCCAGGCATAGATGCCTTCACCCTCCTTTCCGGGGTTATTGGCAGCGATCGTATTGCGGATCAGGGTGCAGGTGGTGGTCATGGGATGTTTGGGGTCCGGTTTCCCGGTGAAAAAGAGTCCGCTGCCTTTGATGGACGCGCGATTATGGGCGATCAAATTGTTTTCCAGAATAACGCGCCGGGCATTTTTAAGGGCAATGCCGCCGCCGGCGCCGCGTCCCGAAACCTGAGTATTGGCCGTATTGGCCTCGATCCGGTTATCGTAGATATCGATCATTTTGGATGAATGGCTGTTAGTGACGTATATTCCGCCGCCGTAGACCCGGAAATCGGAATCCCCGGTATTTTGGGTAATGATACAATGGGAAATCGATACATTGGCATTTCCCACGTAAATCCCGCCGCCGCCCGTATCCAGGCGTTCACCGGCTTTAACCGTTGTGTTTTGGGTAAGGGTGCAATGGTTGATCCGAACGGTTCCGCCATCGATTCGAATTCCGCCGCCGTTAACGGCTTTGCCATGGCGTACGGTGATTCCGGAGATACTCACCTTCCCGCCGAGAATATGAAAAATCCGATCGATGCCGTTCCCGTCGATAATCGTTTTCGAGGCGTCCGTTCCCTCGATGTCAATATCGGCATCCATATCCAGGTCGCCGCCGACATTGGCGTCGTCGTTGCTCGTTCCGGTTAAGGTGTAAGTTCCGGGTGATACCATGATAATGGTATGTTTTCCCTTCTGGGCATTGGCACGGGTAATGGCAGCTCGTAGCAGGTGATCGCTTCCATCGGTGTGATCGACTCGAATGATTTCGGTGACCGATCGGTAATACTCGGCAGGGGTCATGAACACAACTTGTTTTTGGAGTAGATAGTCGATGACTTTTTGAAATTCGGCGAAGTTGGCGGCATCCCATGAATGCGGGTGCAGTTGAAACACCAGGTAATCGCATTGATCCAGCTTATCCTGGTTATATTTTTCGACAAACGAGGCAACATCGGGTTTCAGGGTTGGAAATTCGATATTTCCCCTTCGTTCGAGGACCAACTTTCCGCTCTCTTTTCCGCCGAAAAGCCATATCTTAATGTCCTCGACTTCCGAGAGGGCACGGGCGGTGTTTTCGTCGATGAAGTTACACGGCGCGCCCCAGGTCATGCATGTGATCCCGGTCTTTCCTTTAAATAATTGTTGGGATTTTCGGAGGTAATGCAGTTGAGCCAAATAAGGATTGCCCTCGAATTCGCTGGTTTGATGTTCACTGCAATCATGGATTAACCCATGATTCCAGATTTCGAAATTCGATTTAGTCGCAAGAGAGCGAAGCCAGGTGCATAACGAATCATCGTTCAGGGATTTGGCGACCACTCCCAGTGCGGCTTTTATCTTTTTTTGCTCGATGTAATCGGTAAACCGACGGCAGGCGTCGGAGTAAACCACATCATCCGCTTTTAAGATGACGACCGGCGATTTGGGAAACGCCCAATGGGTTGAGGCGATGTTTCCCACAAGAGTCATGAATAGCAGAAACAAACATAAACGCATGGGTCACTTATTATTATTTATCCTTTATTTATCCTTTATTTGTCCCTTACGGGTTTTTCAATTCTTGGGATATCCGGTTGGGTAGCCGGTGGGTTCGCGTATTCGGTGGGGTTCATAAAGACCACGTCTTTTTGAAGAAGGAAGTCGATAATTTTCTCAAAGGATTCCCAATCGGTATCCGTCCAGTGATTCGGATGGAGTTGAAGAACCACATAAGGGCTTTTCTCCAACTTTTTCCTTTCGTATTGTTCAATAAATCCTGTTTCGTTCGGGTAGCCGGCAGGGCGTTCGGTTTCGATGGTTTCCTTCAATATTTTTTTTCCCGATCTGGGGATCCCGTAAAACCAGATCTTGATTTCTTCGGTAGTGGCCAGCGCCCGGGCGGTGTTGGCATCGATTTTATTGTATGGTGCGCCCCAGGTATCGCAAATGATTCCTGTGCGTATTTGAAAGATTTCCTGTGACTCCCGGATCCGGGCCCATTGCTCCTTATAGGGAAGTCCTTTGAACTCATTGTTCCCATTCTTCTGGAGCTCGTGGATTAATCCGTGGTTCCAGATCTCGAAATTCTCTTTGGAAGCAAGAACTTTCAGCCAATCGCAGAGTTTGTCATCCTTCAGCGATTTTGCAGTGACCCCCAGACTGGCCTTGAGATTTTTTTTCTCAATATAATCGATAAAGCGTTGGAACCTTTCGGATGCCACAAAATCATCGGCTTTAAGGATAATGACCTGTTTGGGAAACGTAAAAAAGGAGCACCATAAAAGAAAAAGAAAGGAAAAGATTCCCACCTTTTTGAAAAAAGGTGGGGCCAAAAACTTTTGATTTGGGGTTAAAAATTTTCTATTTATGTTGTTAAATAACCGTAATAAATTATGAAATAAAAGTTTTTGGAGGTGCAGGAACCTTTTTTCAAAAAGGTTCCTGCCCGCCGGAGGCAAATTTTTTATATTACTCATACGATCATTATAATAAATTCTATATTATAATTCCAACTCTTTCCCTTTGGTTTCGGGTAGAAAGAAAGCAAAACAGGCAGAGAATAAGAAAAAGAATGCGGTGACATAAAATGAAACGCGAAGACCGAACATGGTGGCGAGTGCTCCGATTGTTAGGGGAGCCAGGGCGCTCAGGCCGCGGCCGATGTTGTAGGTTAAGCCTTGAGCGGTCGCGCGGATTCGGGTTGGGAAGATCTCAGCCGTAATGGTACCGAAGCCGGAAAAGTATCCCGTACCGAAGAAGGCCAGCAACGGCCCCAGGATGAGTAGCGCCAGTTGGTTTCGGGTGCTGCTGTAGAGCAAGACCAGAAATGCGGCCGTAAAAAGGAACATCATATATGTTTTTTTTCTCCCGATTTTATCGCAGATGAAACCGAAGCTCACGTATCCGCACCACATGCCGAGTTGCTGAATAATGACCCAGGTCGAGGTTTTGGTCACATTCAATCCCATTCCGCCGTCGGTGACCGGGAGGCTCAGGTAAGCGGGGATCCAGGTGAACAGGCCCCACCAGGCAAACATGGTACCGGCGTTGAGGGTAGTGGTAATCAAGGTGCGTTTGAGGTAGGGGGGGCGCATGATTTCCATCAGGCTTTCTTTTATTTTTTTCTTTTCATGGGAATGGGCGACTTTCGCTTTTTTCCAGATTTCCGGTTCCTCCACATGGCGTTGGATCCAGAAGATCAACAAGGCGGGAAAAAAGCCGATGAAGAAGACCCATCGCCAGCCCAGGCGGGGGAGGATCAGGGCGGCGATTAAGGCGGCCAGGGCATAGCCCACGGCATAGGAACTTTGCATGATCCCCATGGCTTTGCCGCGGTGTTGGGCGGGCCAGGTTTCAGCCACCAGAGCTGCGCCTGTCGTCCATTCGCCTCCCATTCCCAGGCCCAGGAGGATGCGGAATATGGCCAGTTGCCAAATGCTTCCCGCAAAACCGCAGGCGCCGGTAAAGATCGAGTAAATCAAAATGCTCCCCATGAGGGCTTTGACGCGTCCCATGCGGTCGGCAATAATCCCAAACAGAACGCCACCCACGGCAGAAGCGAGGAGGGTCAGAGAGATCAGGAAACCCCCGGTGGTTTTGGTCATACCGAAGTGGTTCATCAAGTGTGCCAGAACCATGGTATAGAGCATGACGTCCATGCTATCCAGCATCCATCCCAGGGAAGCGGAGAGCAAAGCTTTTTTTTGACCGGAAGTGATAGTTGGGGAAGGGTTAATCGCGTTCATTATTATATATTATTATATAATGTAGTTAATCGGCATTGGGCCTCATTTTTGAAGATTCATCTTACAAGAAACATGGATAAAAGTCAATCATCTTACAAGCATTCGTAAACTTATGCTTATAATAAATGTATGAAAATGGCAGATGAAGCATCCAAAAGAAATCAGCCAACTATTTGCGTTTGACCCCGCCCTTTCTTTTCAATCCGAGGCCTGAAAGGTAAATATCCGGTACATCGATGCGTTGCCCCGTTCGTTCTCGAAATATTCCCAATTCGATGAGGTAGTCGATAAACTCCCTTGCTCCCAATGCGGGTGGCCTAACATTGGGTTTGCTTTGCGACCACGATTTTTCCCATTTTTCTTCAAAAACTTCCTGGAGTTCGATTCGTTTCCAGGGAACCAGTTTATTTTTCTCATTTTCTCGGATTCTTGTTCGAATGCCGTCCAACCAGGGCCATTCGGAATCGATAGCCTGGGTGACATGCCTGACCGAAACATCGTCCAGGGCCTGGCGCAGACTGGTAGGATGAAGAAGATTGGGATCGGATGCCCGTGGATTGTTACCTTCTTTTTCGGCCGCCAGCTCGAAAAGGCGTACCAACAGTCTGGGGGTAACCATTTTTTTCCCGTCCCTGAGATGATCCAATACCCAATTGAAACTCAACCCTTTTCGATTACTGGCCCCCATGTATTTTCCGATTAAGCGTTCAATAAAGAGGCGGGCGTCCCCGGCTTCTTTTAAATCCGGAATATGGCCAAAAGTGGAATCTTCCTTAAATACGATTTTAGCTTTTTTGCAATACTCATAGAGTTGGTCACTCTTGTTGGCTATTCGTTTGATCAACATGGCGAAAAGGTTCTTGTTGTTCCAGGTTAATTCCACGCGGTTGGCCGACAGTTTGGCCAAATCTGCACCCCCTAACCCGGAATGACGCCGGAATAAGTCGGAACGGAGAAATATTTTGGCGCGGATTCGCCGCCATCTCCGGGTATAACTTGACCAGAAGGCAATCAGTCCCTGGACCGCTTTTGTCATGACTTCCCAATCGAATCCCCCGAGGGTGTCCAGTTCATCATAACCGATAAATATCCATGAATTTTCTTTTTCGAGTGCCTTATCCAGGCGATCGAGGGCAAGAAGCGGTTTGTTTCCCAATTTATTAAATATTTCCAATACCGAATCGGGATCGCCCCCGGGAACCTCGTACAATTCATCCAGGGAATGATCTTGCAGTTTGTCGCTTAAAATTCTTGTCAAGTAAGCAAACCAAATATCGTGAAATTTTTCATTCGAATTTAAATTTTTTAAACCCCTGGGGTCCGGGAAATCGCTACCGATCGGGTATCCCATTGTCCATACGACGTGTTGGGTATCCTGGTAGGGAAGGCGAAGTTCAGGAACAAAAGGCCCCAGTTGGGGAAGTAATTTGTTTTTAAAAACAGCATTGAACAAAGCCGATTTGCCTGTTCCCCGGTCCCCCACGATCAAGACAACATCCGGATCGAAAGCCCTGAGATGTTGGGGGATAGGATGCAAGTTTTGTTTAATCGTGCTTTCATTCTCAGATTCGGATTGTCCGAAACCAAGATTTGCGAGTTGATCGAGCATGATTTGTTGATCATTTTTTTTTAATTTACTCATGGCAAGAGCTCTCCGAAATGACTAAGAATACGTTCGGTAAGGTTGATATAATCGGGTGATTTTATTAGTGTTTCGGCAATCGGATCAATTTGGCCGGAGGCAGTTAGCGTTTCGTCGTAATGAATTGGGACCGGGATATGCGGCGCATCGGAGCTTTCGATATCTTCAAGTGTCCATACTTCATTCTCATCATCTTTATTATCTGTGGGTTCAGCATAATACAATTCGGTAAATTCATCCAGGGCGCGGTCTGAAAAATATTTTTCAGATTCCCTGGCCAGATCGGGGTTCCGGGGTACCATGGCGTGCACCAGGATGAGATCGCTTTGCGGCAGTTTTTTTTCGATCTTTCGGGCACCCAACCGTTGGATGGTTAATATCAGGCCCTGCCAGCTTTGTTCGGAAGAGGTGCCGAAAATTACATTCAAATGGGCAAAACCACCCACCAGTATTCCCGAGGGAACAGCGAGTCCGGCACGCACATCGATCAAGATCCAATCCGGTTTTAAATTTTTTTTTACATCGTCCAAAAGAGAATAAAATATAGATTGGTGTTTTTTATCCTTGGAAGAAAAGGGTTCCATATCGAGGCGGGCCAATTTCCAGGGATAATCGTTGTTTATTCGACCGGCGGGGATGACCAGAATTTCTCCGGCTCCCGTTACGTTTTCACGGCGGCAGACATGATAATAGTCCCTGAAATCGATTTCATGCAACTCTTTTTCAAGCATGTAATCGGCCACTCCCCATTCGGCGGTGGTCCCTTTGTCATCGGCGGCCAGAAATGACCCGATACCGGGGGCATCCAGGTCTGCATCGATTACTGCCACGCGTTCCCCGGTTCTGGCGCGTTGAATGGCAAAAGCGGCCAGTGCGGTTGTGCGACCGACTCCACCTTTAAAAGAATAGAAAACGATAACCGGTGGGGCTTCCGGGTTAGGTCGATCGGGGTTCTTCCATGGGGGGGCCATTAATGGATCGATCCAGCCCCCATGTGTTCGGTAACGTTCGGAAATCCGTAGTCTTGGTTCGTCTAGATGCGGTTCCCCTTCATCCCATACCGAGTCATATATCTTTTTATCCAATTTCGGTGTTTCTTCGTTTGAAACCCATATCGAATCCGGTTCAATAAAAGGTGAAAACTCTTTCAACTTCTCGTTTAAGATTTCGACCAATCGATTGTGTTTCTCTATCCCTTTCTCTTTTCCCGGCCAGAGTACCAATTTGAATCTCCCGTACAAATCATGAATCAATGCGATCCGATATGTCGTAGGAAGTTTCTGCAATAATCCAAGGAGTTCAGAAATCAGCTCTTTTCTTACTTCATCAATATGTTTAATATTCATCCATTCACCACGCCATCCTTCATCAATGCCCCTATAACATCTTGATAGAGTTGTTCGGCGCTTAAAACCCACTGTTTTGCATTTTGATCCGGAATTGTGTTTTCGGGATAATACCGAAGTTCCTCCTTCCATCCGGAAGGAGGAGGTCCATAAGGAATATTGGATTGAAATTGGGTTGCAAAATAACGTGCCGTTCGTGTATTCGGATTCTTCTTTATTAATTCCAATACTCTCCCGCCTAACTCTTCCAGGTCGTGCTTGTATTTCGTTATGGGCTTGAAATGGTTTTCTTCAACCTGGATAATTGTCTTGAGGATACATTCTTGCGCGTATCCGGCCAGGTAAGCGGCACCATCAAAGCGTTGACTGTCAAGTAAGACGCTGGCATCGTTGCAATGTTTTTTCGCAGCCTTCGGGTAATCCTGCCCTGTACTTTGTTTTCGACTGAACATATATATAATCTTCCCTAATTAATTACAAATTTAGCAATAAGAGATTTTATAGGAAAATTGCTAGTATTTCAACAGATAACATTAAAAATTATTCACAGCGAATGGAGTCCACCGGGTTGGCCAAAGCCATGCGAATCACATGCGTACTGATGGTCGCCATGGTAATCACGCCAATAATGAGAACCGGAAACGCAAATAATCCGACGTTTAACGCCATCCGGTAGGCAAAACCCTCCAACCAGCGGTTGATCATCAGAAAGGATATGGGCAGCGCAATCCCAACAGCGATTCCGACCAAAACGAAAAAGTCGCGGACCAGCAACGTTAAAATTTTCGTGACACTGGCGCCCAGCACTTTGCGGATCCCGATTTCCTTGGTTCGCTGAACAACGATAAACGACGATAAACCAAAAATACCCAGGGCCGTAATCATCACCGCCAAAAAAGTAAAGATTCCGAAAACTTTACCGAAAATTTCGTCTTCCTTGTATTGACGGTTAAAATACTCATCCAGGAAAAGATAATCAAAAGGATTGCCCGGAAAGAATTGATCGTACCGTTCCTGAATCCAGGAAATCGTACCCGTGATATCCTTCAGGTCGAGCTTGATCGCAAAGTTTCCTCGGACATCTCGGCCGTACGGCATCAGCCGAAAGATATGGGGTTCAAACGCCACCTTTAAGGACTGCTGGTGGTAATCTTTCAAAACCCCGACGACCGTATAGATTTCATCCCAGTAATCGATACGCTGTCCGACGGCATCGCGGGGATTCTGAAATCCCAGCCATTTGGCCGCGGTTTCATTCACCATGAGGCCCATCTGATCGGCGGGAAATTCGCGTGAAAAATTTCGTCCCGCCACCAGTTCCAGGTTAAAAACATCGACAAAATCGACATTCACTCCCACAATCTGATAATTCTTACCCCTGGTGGTGGTATCTCCGGCGCGTCGAATGCCACCGGCGTCCCACAACACCTGACTTCCCGGAACTTCGGTCACATAACACATCTTCTTGATGTTCGGATTGGTTAACAATTGAATCCGGAACGTTTCGAACTTATGGCTGTATGCCGTATCTCTGACCCGGGGCGCTTTCACGACCAGAATTTGATCTTTATCAAATCCCAGGTATTGATTCTTCATGAATGAAATTTGCCGGTAAACCGCAAACGTTCCGGAAATGAGTACCAGGGCCATCACAAACTGAAACACCACGAGTGCTTTCCTCAGGTTGAAACCCCGTGCCGAGTTTCCTAATTTTCCCTTCAACACCACCACGGGTTGAAACGAGGAGAGAACCGCGACCGGATACAAACCGGACAGAACCACACCCAGCACAAACATCCCGACAAGCGTCAGCCAGAAACCGAACGTTTCCCAGATACTGAACGCTTCCGGCATCCCGGTAATTAAGGTAAAGAAAGGAAGGAATATTTTGACCAGAAAGAGGGCGAGCAAGGTGGCCGCGAGGTTAATTAAAATGGTTTCGATGAAAAATTGGGTCACCAGTTGAAGGCGAGAAGCGCCGACCACTTTTCGAAGGCCCACTTCCCTGGCCCGGGTTAAGGAGCGAGCCGTTGAGAGATTGATGTAATTCACCCACGCGATGACCATAATAAATATGGCAATAATTGCCAGGAAATTCACCGCGTCCCGGTCGCCGCCCGGTTCGTATTCCTGCATGAAGTGGGAGGTCAGGTGGATATCCAGCAAAGGCTGCATCTTTAAGCGGATCATTTCACCGTCTTTTTTTTCAATATCCCCGATTGTCGACTCGACCAGATCGACCAATTTTCGTTCCAGGGCGTTGGGGTCGGCTCCCGGTTTCAACCGCAGATAAGTATAGAAACCCGTATGCCCCCAATTTTCGAGGACCTCTTTGGGGTAAACCCGTTCAATATTTTTATAGGAAAGTAAGATATCGAATTTCAAATGAGAGTTAGACGGAATATCTTCAAAAACGCCAGCCACCTGGTATTCCGCCTTTTTATCCACGCTGAATGTTTTCCACATCGGGTCCTGGTCACCGAAATATTTTCGGGCCGTGGATCGGGAAATAAACGCATTGCCGGTATTTTTAATCCCGTTTAGCGGATCTCCGGTAATAAACTTAAATTTGAGAATATGGAGGAGTTCCTGTTCGGCAAAATACATTCGGTCTTCGATGTATTTTTGATCCTTGAAGGAGACCGCGGCGCGATATCGGAACATGCGGGCGCAGATTTCGATTTCCGGGTAGCGGTCGCGCAAAAACGTGGCGGCCGGGGGACAGCAGGAGGCAAAGCGTACCATGCTTCCATCGTCGCTGGCGCGTTCGTATCGCAGGCGAAAGATGCGGTCACCGTCTTTTTGGAACGTGTCATAGCTTTTTTCAAAATGCACGAAGTGGAGGATTAATAAACAGGCGGTCATGCCGATGGCAAGGCCCAGGATATTAATAAACGAAAACAATTTGGTTTTGATTAAATTTCGAATTGCGGTTTTAAGGTAGTTAATCAGCATAGCGCCTCTCTTTTTTTGAACTTCCATACTACAGGAAACCTTGAAAAAAGTCAATAGAATTCAATAGAATACAGCAATTGGCATGTTGATGAAAGGGGTGATTCAACCGGTGGGAAAAATAAGGTAGTCCCGAACTTTCCCAAATGCTCGAAAGCATTGATGCGATGACTTTTAATTATGGCGAACCCGCCATAATTAAAAGTCGGATTATAAACATTTCGTTATCATTGTCAACTGCCGAATAATTCATTGACACATCCTTTACTGCTTGCTAAGAGATGTAACAGCGGTTCTCCTTTAGAACCCCCTGACAGGGCAGGGTTTCATGCCCTGTCCCTTTTTCAGATTTTGATTACCCGCCGGATTCTGTCATTTCGATATCTTTTTCCGGTTCCTTTTGGTTCGTACTCTTCAACTTTTGGTTCGTACCCTCTGATTTTTGATGCGAACCCTCCAACTTTTGATGCGTACCCTCTGATTTTTGATGCGTACCCTCCAACTTTTGATGCGTACCCTCTGATTTTTGATGCGAACCCTCCAACTTTTGATGCGAACCCTCTGATTTTTGATGCGTACCCTCCAACTTTTGATGCGTACCCTCTGATTTTTGATGCGTACCCTCTGATTTTTGATGCGTACCCTCCAACTTTTGGTCGGAACCCCGGATCAATGTACCAACTATAAAAACACAAGGAGATTCCAATCGTATTGTTTAGGGATAAGATAATAATACAAAAATCGCTTCAGAAAATCCAGCGAAAACATTTAAATTTTGCTGAAAAAAATTCAAAAGAAGAATTGCTGAGGTAAATTTGGATTAAGCACTTCTTAATGAATGCATGCAGGTGGTGATGGAAGAGCCATTGCGTGCAATGTTCTTCTCCAATCGTATCAGTTGGGAAATGGGGCAGAAACATATTTCAATGAGGATGGTTGACACTATTTGACATTTCCTCATTCGGAACATATGAGACATATTCCGGTAAATTTCCTCCTTACCCAAGGATCGACTGCCTCTGCACGGAAAATGGGCGAATTGGGACCAAAAAAAGCACACGCCGGATCACTTCCGGGCCAGTTTTTTGGGTAGAAATTCCTGTAAAAAAATTGAATTTTTCCTTGACACCATGCGATTTATATGATAAGTTTTGAAATAAACGATAAAAAAAAACAAAAAAATTACCGTCAACAAAAAACGAGACAGTATAAGATTATATTTAGAATACAAGTGAAGATGACGTTGAAACGAACAGAAACTGAAAACAAGAAAACAGTGGTAAAATTAAGATAAATACAACATTAAGGAGTAATTACATGAGTAATACAAAGAAATCGATGAAATCAACGATCGATGGAAACACAGCGGCAACGCATGTTGCCTATGCGTTCAGTGAAATTGCTGCCATATATCCAATCACTCCTTCTTCTGTGATGGGAGAGCTGGCGGATAGTTGGTCGGCATATGGTGCCAAAAACCTTTTCGGCCAGGAATTGGAAGTCATTGAAATGCAGTCGGAAGGTGGGGCCGCCGGCGCAGTACACGGTGCGCTGTCTGCAGGTTCTTTAACTACTACATTTACCGCTTCTCAGGGACTCTTATTAATGATCCCGAATATGCATAAAATCGCAGGCGAAATGCTTCCCACGGTTTTCCACGTATCCGCCCGCTCGCTTGCCTGCCAATCCTTATCGATCTTTGGGGATCACTCGGATGTCATGGCTGTCCGAAACACCGGATTTGCACTATTAGCAGGAGCTTCGGTCCAGGAAGTCATGGACATGGCAACCGTCGCTCACCTGGCCACCCTCGAAGCCAAGATTCCGTTTGTGAATTTCTTCGATGGCTTCCGCACATCCCATGAAGTTCAAAAAGTCGACATGATCGATTATGAAATCCTCGCCTCGATGCTGGACATGAAATACGTCGAAGACTTCCGAAAACGGGCGCTAACCCCTGAAAACCCCGTCCTCAAAGTCGGTGCCCAAAACCCGGATGTCTATTTCCAGGGCCGTGAAACCGTTAACGTCTATTATGAAAAGACCCCGGCCATTGTCCAGAAGTACATGGACCTTCTGGCCTCCAAAGTCGGACGCCAATACCACTTATTTGATTATTTCGGTGCTCCGGATGCCGAAAAGATTATCATTATTATGGGATCCGGTTGCGAAACGACCGAAGAGACCGTTAAATATCTCAATAAAAAAGGTGAAAAAGTAGGACTTATTAAGGTTCGCCTTTTCCGGCCGTTCAGTTGCGAAGCCCTGGTTAACGCCATTCCCGCTTCGGTCAAAAAAATCGCCGTCCTCGACCGGACCAAAGAACCCGGCGCTGCCGGCGAACCCCTGTATCAGGATATCGTGACCGCCCTCAAAGACCGAAACATCCAAATTATCGGTGGCCGCTACGGTTTAAGCTCCAAAGAATTTACGCCTTCCATGGTCAAAGCCGTATTCGATCATCTGGGCGGCAAATGCACCCATGATTTTACGATCGGAATTACCGATGATGTCAGCTTCAAATCACTCCCGATCGCTGAGATTATCGACACCGAACCCGAAGACGTCAAACGCTGCATTTTTTGGGGATTGGGTTCCGATGGTACCGTCGGTGCCAATAAAAACTCCATCAAAATCATCGGCGACTATACCGATATGAACGCCCAGGGATACTTCTCTTACGATTCCAAGAAATCGGGCGGGATTACCATCTCCCATTTACGATTCGGAAACAGTGACATCCAAGCCCCTTACCTCATTACCAAAGCCGATTTCATCGCCTGTCATAACCAAGCTTACATTGGCCGCTACGATATGTTAAAAGAATTAAAAGACGGCGGCACTTTCCTTCTCAATTCCGAATACAGCAACGATGAAGTCTTCGGCCGCCTGACCCGCGACATGCAAGAAACCATCATTCGAAAGAAAATCAAATTTTACAATATCGATGCTTTGAAAATCGCCGAATCCGTCGGTCTCGGTAACCGGATCAGCACGGTCATGCAAGCCGCGTTCTTCGCAATTTCCGGAATCATGGATAAAACCAAAGCCATTGAACTGATCAAAAAGTCCATTCAGAAATCCTTTGAAAAGAAAGGGGAACGCGTCGTCAAAATGAACTGGGACGCGGTGGATAAAACCGAAGCCGCCCTGCAGGAAATCAGTTATCCGAAGGATATTCGCGACGTTGAGAAATCAACCGCCGCGAAAAAGTTAATCCCGGACAATGGCGACGATTTTGCGAAGAACATTATTGAAAAAGTGATGATCTTGAAAGGCGACGATATTCCGGTATCTCAGATGCCGCTCGATGGTAAAGTACCCACTGCGACCGCCCGGTTGGAAAAACGAGGCATTGCCCCGATGGTACCTCACTGGGTCTCCGAAAATTGTATCCAGTGCAACCAGTGCTCGATGGTATGTCCCCATGCCGCGATTCGCGCCAAACAGATCGAACCGGAAAAATTGGCCGATGCGCCCAAAAGCTTTACCACCCTTAAATCCAGCACCAAAAATGACCGGAACCTCCAGTTCAAAGTTCAGGTTTACATCGAAGATTGCACCGGATGTGAAAACTGCCTCAATGCTTGCCCGGTCAACATGAAGGGAACCGAAAAGAAAGCCCTGGAATTTCAACCCATTGCCCATGAACGGGAAGCCGGTGAAAATGCTAACGAGGCGTTCTTTGAACACCTGCCGGATAACATCCTGGATGGAACCCAGATCAGCCAGGTCAAAGGTGTCCAGTTCCGCAAACCGTTATTCGAGTTCTCCGGAGCCTGCGCCGGATGCGGTGAAACCCCGTACGTCAAGTTGCTTTCCCAGCTCTTCGGTGAACGGATGATCGTTGCCAATGCCACCGGTTGTTCGTCCATCTACAGCGGTACGTTTCCCACCACGCCTTATACCAAATCCAAAGAAGGTCGGGGACCTGCCTGGGCCAATTCTCTCTTTGAAGACAACGCCGAATACGGTTTCGGTATGCGATTGGCCGTGGATGCCAACCGGAAACAGTTGAAATGGAATATCGATCAATTACTCGCGAAAGGAACCACCCCGCAGTTGGTCGATGCCTTGAATAAAAATGTTGCCTTATGGAAGAGCACTGGCGAGGATGCGCAAAAAGCCGCAGACGAAACCCGGAAGCTCCTCCCCGGAGCGTTAACCTCCGCTACCGCTGAAACCCGGCCCATCATCGGCAAGATCATGGAATTGAATAGTTACCTGGTGGATAAATCCGTTTGGTGTATCGGTGGGGACGGATGGGCATACGATATCGGATACGGCGGACTCGATCACGTGCTGGCTCAAACCCGAAACATCAACATCCTGGTTCTCGATACCGAAGTGTATTCCAACACCGGTGGACAGGCCTCCAAGTCGACCCCGTTGGCTTCGGTCGCCAAGTTTGCTGCCTCCGGGAAAAAAACCGGTAAAAAGGATCTGGGACTCATCAGCATGAGTTACGGTCACATCTATGTGGCGTCCGTGGCTCTGGGTGCCAACATGAATCAAGTGGTAAAAGCCATGCTTGAAGCCGAAAGTTACGACGGACCGTCTCTGATTATTGCGTATTCCCCTTGTATCAACCATGATATCGATATGGGAAAAACCATTGAAGAAGAAAAGAAAGCGGTGGAATCCGGTTATTGGTCGCTTTACCGTTACAATCCCGCGCTGAAAACCGAAGGTAAGAATCCTTTTATCTATGAAAACAAAGAACCCAAAGAGGATTTAATGAACTATCTCATGGGTGAAGGGCGTTACACCACATTGAAACGGCAGTTCCCCGAAATCGCGGACAGTCTCTTCCAGCAAGCCATCGAATTTAAGAAGAATAAGCACGATTATTACAAGAAACTGAGTTCCCTGTAATAAATCTGACAATAGAACCGTATCTTTTAAAGAAAAGGGGCTGGTAACAGCCCCTTTTTTATTTCCTTTCATCCCCATTTAAAAAAAAATTTTAAAAAGAACGCTATTTCTTCGTCTAAATATATGAGAGCGAGTTGATAGTTGACTCGCTCGATTAAAAAAATAAAAAAATTTAAAAATGGGGGAATTAGGAATGAAACAAAAAAAAGAACAAAAATTGACGTTAGGAAAAGTTACGGTACAGAATTTGGAACCATTGAACCAAAGTGAACAGCAAGAAGTGAAAGGTGGCATGAGCTTGATGACGGGAGGCATTCCTTCCAAACCTGATAATTGCTGAAAATAGGCATCACTTCGGATCGGATCTAAGTAAAAAAACGGATAGGTCCTTTTGGACCTTTCCGTTTTTTTTTTATAATAAAAATACTAAAAAAGACCCTTGCAAAATAGTTTTATTTATTTTATTATTTTATTTTTCGAGTTGGAAGAATAAAAATGAAAAGCATAAAAGAATTTGGCTTAATTAAGCGGATATTGAGAACGATGATTGTCGTTCTTGTTTTATTTTTACCCCTTCATGGATTAGACCCAAACCAACCCCTAAAAGAGTATATAATAGAAACGTGGGATAAGACAGAAAGTGGCATTAACCTCACTACAGTTAATTGTATTGTTCAAACTCAAGACGGTTACTTATGGATAGTGACCCAAACAAAATTAATTCGATTCGATGGTATAGGGTTTACAGAAATACCTTTTGGTGAAAAAGAAAAGATGCACCCCGAAGCTGTTGATTTGAATACGCTTTGCGTAGACGATGGGGAAGATATGCTTTGGCTGGGGGGAAATGGGCTAATGTTCTTTGATCGACGAACAGGGAAATTTAAAGACTTTGGACAGCCATCCAACAATAAGGTACGTTATATTAAAAAAGATATGAAAGGTAATCTTTGGATTACCTTTATGGAAGATGAACGTATAGACTTAATCTCGAATAACAAGAGATTGCATCATTATGATACAAGCAATGGGATAGTACCTAAAAAAGTCAATGCTATTTTTGAAGACCAAATGGGCAGTTTGTGGTTTGCGAGTCGTGAAGACGGTATATTTCAGTTCAGGAATGGAAAATTTTTTAATTATTCTATTGAAGATTTCAATGAAAAAAATATTTTCATCAATGCAATGATTATTGATAATAAAGGAAATTTATGGATTGGAGCCTATGACGGATTATACAAAGTAACCAACCGAAAAGCAACACGATATACAGCGGCCGATGGCTTATCGCATAAATATATCCTTTCCCTCCTTGAGGATAGTGACAAGAATCTATGGGTGGGTACATGGAAAGGCCTAAACCGGGTAATATTGAAGGAAAATGGGACCATCCAAGTCGAGCACCTGCTAGATAGTGCTTATATTAAAGCTCTATTTGAAGATAAAGAAAAAAATTTATGGGTGGGCACCACAAACGAAGGTCTCAAATTATTAAAAAATAGCAAGTTCGTGTCTTATAAAAAACCGAATCCGATTAGAGATAAAGAAGTTTTTTTTTATGGTAATGACAGGAGTGGAAACATATTAATC
Source organism: Candidatus Omnitrophota bacterium (assembly GCA_050258455.1). Classification (GTDB taxonomy): domain Bacteria; phylum Acidobacteriota; class Aminicenantia; order UBA2199; family UBA2199; genus JAKAGC01. The sequence goes on from JBLMYT010000111.1 coordinate 101,873, forward strand.
GCAGCCCAAGACGGAAAATTATTTCGATGTAAAGGGCCAGTCATTCTTGAAGTCGTAGAGCTTCCCGATTTATCCGGGGCCAAAATTTCGGCCACTGCCGAAGATGAGCAAGGCAATCTCTGGCTGGGAACCAACGGGATGGGGGTATTTCGGCAACAAAATGGATCTTATCTCAATTATACAACCCAAAACGGATTGGTTAATAACACCATCATGACCATCTTCATTGATAGCGACGGAAATGTATGGTTCGGAACAACCGGCGGGTTAAGCGTTTGGCGCCGGGCAAATCAACGCATCGAATCGTTTAATTTCTTCCCCCGATTAAAAGATCAACTAGTTAATATGATCTATGAAGACCAGAAACATAATATCCTGGTTGCAACAGATAAGGGGATAACGATTCTTTATAATGGCGTATTTTCGAATTCTCCAGTGGAGTTACCTAAATTTAAAAATATTCCCATTACTTGTATACACGAGGATTCTTCGCAAAACGAGGGCGGTACCTTTTGGGTTGCGACCAAAGGTATAGGGTTAAATCGGCTGAATTTAAAAAATAATCAGATTATTTCTTATACTGAAGTTTTAGGATCTTCTGCCAATTTAATTTCCAATATGTTGGTAGACGATAAAGATAATTTCTGGTTAACAAGTGAGAATAGCGTTCTTCGGGTCAATAAGACTGAACTAAATCGTTTTAGCTCCAAGGAAAATAGCGAAATCAGTTTTACTTCCTTCGAAGAATCCGATGGCTTAAGAGCGCTATCCGTAACTTCTTCTTTCAAAAATACGCCGGGTGAATTATACTTTATTACTAACAAAGAAATGTTTGTGGTCAATCCGGATAAGATTCCGGTTAATAAGACCCCGCCAACCGTGATTATCGAATCGCTCCATTTTAATCAGCGACTAGTTGAGATTTATCCCGGCATAAAATTAATTGCAGCCCCTTTCAAAGGTCAGAAAAATGTTTCGATTTCCTTTACCGCCCCTACCTTTTTATCCCCGGAAAAAATAAAATTCAAATACATGCTTGAACCTTTGGAAAAAGATTGGGTAATGGTAGGGCCTGGAGAAAAAAGGAGTGCTTATTATCCTGACCTTAGTCCGGGAACCTATACGTTTCGAGTCCGAGCCTGCAATGCGGATGGTATTTGGGACCGGGAAGGTAGTTATGTGAGTTTTGGAATCAAACCTTTTTTCTATCAGACCAATTATTTTAAATTGATCATCCTTTTTTTAATTATACTCATGGGGTATGGGGGTTTTTATATTTATAAAAAACGGCCCTTTACCAAAAAAAAAGTGGAAGAAGAAAAGGAAGAAAAGAAAAAATACCAAAACTCCCCCCTGGATGATGTGCTGGCTGCTGAATATATTAAAAAGTTGAACCATCTGATGGTCGTTGAAAGGGTATACAAGGAAGATGACATCTCCTTACAAACTTTAGCCAAAAAGATGGGAATTACCCCTCACTTGCTTTCGCAATTGCTCAATGAACGACTCAGTCACAATTTCTCGGATTTCATCAATTACTACCGAATCGAAGAAGCGAAAAAAATATTTGAAAGCCCACGAGGACTGAGTAAGAAAAATTCGTTCGTTTCTGACGAAGTCGGCTTCAATAACATGACGGTTTTTTATAAAGCCTTTAAAAAATTCACCGGCAAAACGCCCAATGAATTCAAATCCGAAATCAAAAAGAACAAGTAATTGTCAATTATTATACCATTTTCATATCCATGGGATATCAAAAATTTTAAAATTTAGGAGAATACATGAGACAAAAACAAGAAAGAAAGTTACGTTTAGGTAAAATCACGGTGCAGAATCTGAATCGGAACGAACAACATGAAGTGAACGGAGGTAAAGACGATACCTTGATGTCAATTACTGCTTCTAAGCCGGATAATTGTGCCAATCTGATGTCGTCTACTACTATTTCTAAGCCGGAAAATTGCTAATCCCACTAAATGAATCAAAAAACGGAAAGGGGAGCGATCCTCCTCCGTCGATTTGTTGATTTTTTGGTTGGTCTTTGTTTTTTTATCTCTATTTAAAAATTCTCCATCAACGAAATCAGGGGCAAAGGAAAAATAAAGTATATCGATTGTATATTTTTATAAAAATGTACAGTCCGAGAAGATGGTTGAGGTCATTGTTTTGATAAAAAAGAGTACACTTTTATCAGATATAACCAAAAATCTGAAAATGATGTTACAATTTTGGTGTAATATAAAAAGAGCAGTCAACACTCAAAAGATTGTTAACTTTAAAAAGTGGAGGGGGGAGGATGCGAAAGGAGGATTGTTAACTTTAGGGATTAGGGGGGAAGATGGAAGGGCGCGTGAAAACGCGATTTTATGTCGATAGATAATCCGGGGATTGATAATCTGGATTATATCAAACTTTTTCCTCGCATTTCCCTTGGGGTTGCAATTCCAAACAGATTCAAGATGGTGGGAGCTAAATCCCATATCATGGGGATCTGCTTCACGGGCATTTTAAAGTTGGTCATCAATACGGCCGGTACCTGCATCGGAGCGATAATGTGATCCCCACTCCAACGATTTAAGTTATCGGAGACTGCCTCCCGACCGATTCCACCCATTGCCCCGGCATAATCCAAACCATACGAATAATTACATCCGATGATCATATCCGGCCCTTCCTTCAGATGCGCACCGCGATAGTGATCCTCGCATATACAGACATCCCCAATGGGATTCACCCCGGTCTGCGGATCTTTGAATGAAAGCAACATGTTTTTGATGTCGTTCATCACCCGCCGCTTGTCTTCGGGTTTGACGATCCCGCTGCTTTCCCTTCCTTTGAGATTGAGGTACAAGCCGTTTAAACCTAACCCATACGCCCTGGTTTCACCCAAATTGACGCTGCCGGAAGTCAATGGCGTACTGTCGGAATAGTCCGGCTCCGATACGGTTTTAAGAAAACCATGCTGATGCAATAAGGTATTGAGATTCACGGTTCGTCGCAACGGCACAAACCCATGATCCGATAACACAATCAGGGGAACATGGCGGGGAAGTTTTTTTAATACGTTGGCCAGGAGCGCATCAAACTTCCGGTACAATGCTTCGATCTGGTCCCCAAAGCGTTTGGCCTCTTCCGGACGATGGTACGGGTGACTGGGATCGCGCAGCGCCCAATAGATATGGGACCCCTGATCAATGGCTGAAAAATAGTAGAACAACATGCCCCGCTTGAGGCCAAAAAAACGGGAATATTCGTAATCAAAGAGGTTGACGCTCTCTTTGAAAATGGAATCCGATAAGGTGATGTAATTTTCCATACTGAAAACTTCGGTCTTAATGGCATTAAAATCCGACGGAAGCCCCAGGGTGTGAAATAACCCTTTGTGTTTTGCCAACTCTTCGCAGTAATTGGCGGGACTGCTGATCTCCTGGGCCGGATCCGAGGGCGTGATACTTAACGGGTAAACGTAAAGCCGGAATTTGTCGTTGGCATTCAGGAGATAAAACCGGGTCATGGCTTTCACATGAGCCAATACGGGGATCATCGTAAATTCCAGTTCGATCCAGGGACTCAAACCGCCTTCCTGGAGGAGAATCTCTTTTCCCTGAATATCGATCCGCGCGGTCTGATGCGCCCGATCCCAATAAACCTTGAACGGTAACCGGGTCTCTTCGGGAGTCTTCTTCAATGAATTCAGGGGACCATCGAGCACCCCTTCTTCAAAAACATCGTTCTCATTAAAATAAGCGTAATAGGCGCGCCCCTTACCGTCGAAATTTTTCTGACTTTCGTTTTCATCGGTGGTAAAAAGCGTAAACATGCCATTGGCCCCGTAGATGTCCGGCGTGCCCATGCCGGCAATCGAACGGCCGTGCGTCATGTCGGAGGGGGGATAATTGGCGGGGATTTTAAAGATCGTGGTATCGATTTCTTTTTCCTGGATATAATCCCAGAAGGGTTTTCCCTTTCGGTAATTGACTCCCTCACCGCCTAAGATGGGAATCTTGTATTCGCCGATCTCAAAGGTTTTGGGCGAATCGTGGGTCACAGGTGCCGACGTTGAGAAGGGGGCGTAGGTTTTGGGATCCCGTCCGAGGAAACCAAAGATCCCGTGGCCCGCAGGGTCAAGGCCGGTGGTAAAACTGGCCCAGGCGCAGGGACTTTCCGGCGGCGCGGTGGAGATCATCCGAGAAAAGGATCCATTCTCGATTAACTGCCGCATGTGCGGGAGTTCACCCCGTTTGATCATCGCCATCACGATCCCCGGGTCCATACCATCAAAACCCAGTACCATCACCTTATCGGCTTTTAAACCGGAACGGGGCGCTCCTTCGGATTTGAGGAGGGAAAAAAAGGCCGGAACGGTCATCAACAAACCTGCGGACGTAATAAATTCTCTTCTATTCATTCATGCACCTGTTTAAATCGTTTGTAACACAGGATTATATAAGAATTAAGCGTAGGTTTCAAGACGCTGGATGGTTCGACGGGGCTCTTTCAGAATATTTTTGTTGACATTTTTTTTCCTTTATACTATATATTAATGGTCCTTTCTTGGGGGATCGTTATTCGAGAAAGAATTCGAGAAAGAAGAGGGGGGCATATGTTTTATCAAAAGGTTAAAACTATTGGAACAAATACGGTTATCATGATTTTTATCATGCTGATTTTGGGGAATGGGATGGAGATCAGCGGGGAGTCCAACCGAGGGCTGCGGGGTTACTGGCGACTCAATGGGCATACCTTTGATTCGAGCGGCGGAGAAGCGCACGGTACGCCCATCGGAAACCTCACGTATGCGCCGGTGATGCTGGGGCAGGGAGTCAACCTTCTCAGTCCCGGGGATTTTGTTTCCATCGCCAATGATAACGGGGAGTTAACTGTCCGCGACGCCATGACAATTGAAGCGTGGATTCTGGGGCGGGACATTGAAAGCGGGAATCATAAAATCGTCGATAATCCGGGTTCCTATACCTTGCGGATCACGAATGGGAATATTGCGTTTGATTGTGTCGATAAATGGGAACCCGGCGGTGCGGCTTTAAAGAAAGACCTCTGGTATCATGTTGCCGTATCTTACGACGGTGCCCATAAACGATTGTTTATCAACGGTGAATTGATCAACGTGAAATCCGTAACCGGTCCCATTCCCAAAGGGACTGGCAATGCGGTTACGATCGGGAGTCCGTCCGATCCGTTTATCGGGACCGTGGATGAAGTCAAAATTTATGACTGTGCCCTGGACCCGGTTGAAATTTTTTCCAGTTATCTCGAGGGGAAAGCACTGGCCGGTTATTGGGCGTTTGAAGAAGACACGAACGATGAGAGCGGCTGGGGACATGACGGCATCCTCTACGGGGGCGGAAAATACACGGCCGGTAAGCGTGGCAAGGCACTGACGCTTTCCAACTCCGGCTATGTAAAAATTCCCGGCGACGATCAGCAACTCAATTTATCCAGGGAATTGACTCTCGAAGCCTGGATCTGCGGGAGTGATTTTAAGGGGAATTACCACCATGTTTTCGATAATTTCGGTTCCTACACGGTGAGTGTCTATAATGGGAACCTGGCGTTTTTCGATAACGGATGGTTTACGCCCGGCGATGAGAGGTCGCAATTAAAAACCGGGCAATGGTACCATGTGGCGTGTACGTTCGACGGAAAGAAAAAGAAGATATACCTTGATGGTAAATTGAAAGCCTCAATTGAAGTGAAAGGAGAATCAGGCGATAGCGAATACGGCATGATCACGATCGGCAGCGATCGCTACCCGTTCTCCGGGACGATCGATGAGGTGAAAATCTACCGCCTCGCGCTTCCGGAGCACGTGATCCTCCTTCATTATAACCAACATAACCAACTCCATAACGAGGGAAAGTAGCGTTTTTATCTTGTGTATCTTGCATTACGTTCTTATTTGTGTTAAAACCAAGAATACAAATTTTTATCGGAGGTCATCCACATGGAATTAAATTTGGTCAAAATTGAAAATCCCAATGGGTTGAATTTTATTCTGGGGCAATCCCATTTTATTAAAACCGTCGAAGATATTCATGAAGCCCTGGTCAATACCGTACCCAATATTAAATTCGGGCTGGCGTTTTGTGAAGCGTCGGGGAAATGTCTGGTCCGATGGAGTGGAACGGATCAGACGCTGATCGAATTGGCCCAGAAAAATGCCATGGCTCTTTCGGCCGGACACTCGTTTATTATTTTTCTGGAAAATGCGTTTCCGATTAATGTGCTTCGAAGCCTTCAGCAGGTGCCTGAAGTGTGTCGAATTTTTTGTGCCAGCGCAAACCCCGTGGAAGTCATGGTGGCTCAGTCCGATTTGGGACGGGGAATTATGGGGGTGATCGATGGTTGTTCTCCCAAAGGAATCGAAGGAGACGACGACATTGCGTGGCGAAAAGATTTCTTACGAAAAATCGGTTATAAAATTTAAAATAGATTAGCCTTGATTCTTTTCCAAACCCTTTAACATCTCGCGAATTTTATCTTTCATTTCTTCGTTGTAGGCCCGGGGAAGTGCTTTTTCGAGCATGTCCTGGGCTTTTTCCTTTTGATTCAGCTTGATGTAGACCCGCGCAATATTGAGAAGATAAGACGCATCTTCTTCGGTTAAAAGGGTCAGGCCCCGTTCGTAACTGGCAATGGCGTCGCTGAGTTTATCCTGGTTTTCCAGAATCACGCCCCGCACATTATAGAGGGGAGCAAAGCGGGCATTCTTATCCAGGCCTTTGTCGACGTAACGCATGGCCGCATCGTAGCGGTTCTGGCGGATTTCGAGCATGGCCAGGTTCACATAGGCATTTTCGGGGGTTCGGTATTTGTCGGCGTTTGCCGCAATCAGCAGGTTTTCTTTGGCCAGGTTATATTCGCTCAATTCCGTATAGGCAACGCCCAGGAAATTATAGGCATCGTAGTTGAGCGAGTTGATTTTCACGACCTGTTGGAAATAATCGATGCTTTTCCGAAATTCCCGTTTATTTAGATACACGATTCCCAATCCGTAAAGCGCATCGATGATCGTCGGGTTCTTTTTTAAGGCCTGCAACAATCGGATTTCGGCTTCATCGAATTTACCGGAACTTAAGTAAAATAATCCTTCATTCATAAAGTATTCAGCGGTATTCGGTTTAATCTCCCTGGCATGCATGGGGGGTGAAAACCATGTCATGAGGGTTGGAATGAGAAGCAAAGATATCAGTAGAACACTTACGACTTTCTTTGTTTTCATCGGTTCTCCTTATTTATTTCTTTGTTCCAATTACTTTAAATGCTTTGACAAATTGAGATAATCCGTGGAGTTTTTGTTCTCCCAGGGGGTGGCATTCGAAATAATCGCAGGTATGGTTAAAGGTGGTTTCGGAAATGACGATCTCATTGGTTTCGGCCACGGACGATTCGAGGCGGGAGGCGATGTTGACCGTATTACCCAGAACCGTGTAATCGAGCCGTTTGGGGGATCCGAAATCGCCGGCAATCAATTTACCGGAATTGATACCGATTCGGATATTGATTTTCTCTTCATTTGGCCGCGTATCATTGATCTCCGAGAGACGGTGCCGCATGTCCAGGGCGGCGCGGATGGCGGATTCGGCGTGGTTTTGCATCCACAGAGGCGCCCCGAAAACAGCCATGATACAGTCGCCGATGTATTTATCCAATGTTCCGTGATGTTTAAAGATAATCTCGGTCATTTCCGTAAAAAAGTGGTTTAAGAAGGTTCCGATTTCCAGGGGGTTCATATGCTCGACCCGGGTAGTAAACGAGACGATATCCATAAACAGGACCGTTGCTTCGGATTCCTTAAACATTTCCAGTTCCGCCGTACTCGAGTGCTGCGAATCCATGATCCGGCTGACAATGGCCGGGGAATGGTAGCGTTCCAAGCGTTCCCGGATTTTTTTTTCCCGGCTCAGTTTATTCAAACTGTTGATGCCTTCAATGGATAGACCGGCGAAGTTGGCAATCATGGATAAGATCGTGAGGTCTTTTTCCTTGAACATTTTATCGAATTCCGTGGTGTCGACGTAGATCAATCCATAGATGGAGTTTTTGGTCCAGATGGGGACCGAAACCGCGGACTTGATGCCATACATGATGATGCTTTGCGCGCCGCCGAATCGGGCGTCGTCCATGGCATTGGCGGAGAGAATCGCCACTTTCTCCTTAATGGCTTTCATGGCAATGGTTCTGGAGATATTGGCTTTTTCGTCGCTTTTTCCTTTGTGCGTGTGGCAGTGCTTTAATTCCAGTTCGTCCTGGCCTTCATCGTAGAAGAAGATAAACATCCGCTGAGGGGTTAGGTACTCGAACACCAGTTTTCCGATTTTTTCGAAGCTGTCTTCCAGGGTATTGGAGGCGATGAGTTCTTTGCCCAGGGCAGTGAGTGAGGCCAGGAATTTGAGCATCCCGGTTTCCATGTGTTCTTCTTCTTTAACCGGCAGGCGGTCCGAGAGGGGAATGACCATGGAAATCTTTTGATCGTCCACGTCGTTGTAGCTGGGTTTGGGGGCGACTGCTTTGAAGAACAGGGTTGTTCGTCCGATGGTGATTTTGTCGCCGATTTCCAGTTTGGCATCCGAAACCCGTTTCCCGTTGACGAAGGTTCCGTTGGTACTGCCCTGATCCATGAGTTTATAACCATCTTTGACCCGGAGGAATTTGCAATGGTTTCGGGATACGGAATTATCGTTCAGATGCAAGTCATTGCCGGATAGTTTCCCAATCGAAAGCGAATCCTTATTCAGGAGAAACGTTTTGACTTCATCGTTGAGGGTATATTCTAGTTTAAATTCCATTCTTGCTTTAAACTCCTTTTCATTAATCCCTTTAACGCTTCACGGGAATTCTTGTTATTGAATAAAATTTCATAGACTTCATTGCAGATCGGCATTTCGATACCCAATTTATCGGTGAGTTTGCGAATGGCTTTTGTGGTTTCGACGCCTTCGGCGATCATGACACTTGACTTTTCGATTTCTTCCAATGTTTCGCCTTTGGCGATGCGTTCACCCAGTTGGTAGTTTCGGGACAGGGGGCCGAAGCAGGTCAGCATGAGATCGCCGATGCCGGCGAGGCCCCAGAAGGTTTCCTGGCGGGCGCCCAGTTTCAGGCCGAACCGCGAAATCTCCACGCTGGCCCGGGTGACCAGCGAGGCGGTGGTGTTGTATCCGTAACCGCAGCCTTTGACGATTCCGGACGCAATGGCGATGATATTTTTGACCGAACCCGCGACTTCGATGCCGATGAGATCATCGGAGCGGTAGACCCTCAGGATATCCGAGGAAAAGTCCCGTTGGATTTTTTCCAGGAGGGATTGATTTCTGGAGCAGGCGGCCACGGCTGTGGGGTGGCAGGCAGCCAGTTCTCGGGCAAAGGAAGGGCCGGAGATGGTGACCCAGCGGTCCAGGATCGTGTCGCCCCATATTTCCACGGCGATTTGGGAGATGGTTTTGAGGGAACTGGCTTCGAATCCTTTGGAAAGGTTGACCAGGGGTTTATCGGTATGCGTGATGATTTCGTTTAAGTCGAGGAAAGTGTACCGGATGTATTTGGAGGGAACGGCAAAGATGAGAATGTCTGCGTTTTCGGCTTCACGGATTAGGTCGCCGGTTGGAATGAGTCGGGGGGAGAGTGGGATACCCGGAAGAAAAACGGGGTTTTCGTGGTTGGTCCGGATGGCGTCGATGATCTCGGTTTCTCTCATCCAGATTTTAACGTCGATTTGAACCGACGCCAGGTAGTTGGCCACGGCGGTTCCCCAGGATCCGCCGCCGATGACTAAGAGCTTTTGGTTCGGGCTTTCGTCAGTCATGGTTGTTCTCGATATTTTTTTCGCCTTTTGAATGGCAATGGGGTGAAAACGGGTATTCGGTGCCGTGGAGGATGCGTTTGAAGTTCGGGTAATGTTTGAATACGATGAGCAGGGCAAGGATAAGGATGATGATGGCGATGGGTTTGGGTTGGGTCAGAAGAAAGAAGATCGAAACCGTAATGACGCCGGCGACCGAGCTTGCCGAGACGTATCGGGTCAGGTATAGGGTCAGGAGGAATACGGCGATAAAGATTAAGGCTGAAGGGTAATAATATACGAGAATCAGTCCGGCGAAGCTGGCGATTCCTTTGCCGCCTCTGAGTTTGAGGTATGGGGAGAAGAGGTGGCCGATTACAGCGGCGGCGCCGCCGGAAACAATGACAGCCGGGTGCGATTGGAAATAGTGCATTCCGAAGAGGATGGGGATAATTGCTTTGGACATATCCAGGATAAGCGTGGCGATTCCCGCGGTTTTGCCCTTGGTTCGCATGACATTGGCCGCGCCGATATTTCCGCTTCCTTCGTTGCGGATATCTTTTTTTTCCATCAAGTAATAGAGGATAAAACCGGAGGGAATGGAGCCCAGAAGGTAGGATCCGATGATAAACATGACCTCATGGATGAGCAAGGGGGATCTCCTTTAGAATCGTGTATATCGGACCGTCGGGGGTGAGACGGCTGCTGAATATTTGGAAATGGGTCACGTGCATGTCTGCGATTTTTTCATGACGGTATTGGTCCATGAGTTCGTAGAGGGATTTGAAATTGAACTCTTTTTTATTGCGGCCCACGGTGATATGGGGGGTGAAGGGGCGGTCTTCGGCGGGTATGCCGAATCGGATGAGGGTTTTATCGATGGTTTGATAGAGGTTAATGAGGGCAGGGTGAGTGCCGGTGCCGATCCAGAAGATATTCAATGCACTTTTGGGGCCGAATTTTCCGCAGCCTGAAAGGGTTAGATCCATGGCTCCGGGGTTTAAAGTGGTTGCGGCATCGATGATGGCTTTTTCGATTTGGGGATATTGGGTATCGGGAATTTCTCCGAGGAATTTGAGTGTGATGTGAATGTTGGTCACATTGACCCAGCGGATAGGGGAGGCCTTTTTCTTAAAGAGTTTCAAGAATTTCTCGACCTGATCCACAGCCGCGGTATCCAATTTAATCCCGATAAAAATTCTCATGGGATGATTATAAAATAAATAAAGTTTTTTGTAAAGGAAGAAACCTTTTATTACAGCAATTCGCATTTTGTCCCCAACACGAAAAACCACATCGAACACGCGGGCAGACACGCGGGTCTGCCCCTACAGAAATTAAACCCAATTATTGGCGTTATATCGCGCGGGATCGCTCGAAACTTTCCCTAGGGGCGCACCCATGGATGCGCCCTACGAAAATTTCCCAAATGATCCTTTGGCTTACCAACGGATCCGGTTTTGGATCAATGGGTTGACGGCGTGCCTTTGTCACTCCAGGCCTCAAGGTTATGGTCCCTTCTGATGCTATCGGGCTGGAAGATCAGCGTTTTCGACATATCGTAGTTATGTTTATTTAAACGGTTATACAGTTTAAATGTGATGATCTCTCCATTTTTGTCACCCAGGATGGTGGCAAAATAAGTCCCGTTGGTTCCGACGGGACTAATCGAGCGGCAATCGGCGTCTCCGCCGGGGCCTAAACCGATGATGTAATAACCGGAACCATGGATCGCTTCTCCGTCAAGGAGAACCTTTCCAAATATCGCCATATTGTCTTTGTTACCCTTAATGAGGGTATATGGGATAAGAGGTTCCTTTGGGGAGGCGCGATCTGCGGCAGCCGCCATGGTGATGCCTTGAGGATACGTCAATACGGTGTTGGCATTTACATTAATGACATATCCTTTACCGGGTTCCATAATTTTTAAGTCGCCGGTCAATCGATTATCGATTTTAA
>JBLMYT010000112.1:0-24074 GCA_050258455.1 Candidatus Omnitrophota bacterium
TCATTACTCCCGGGAATTATGCGATTGTCTCGGGTGGCACCTATGTGCTGGCCACCGGCCCCAGTGAGAGTACGGCGTATACGTTAACGGTGACAGCCCCGTGCGGGGCAGCGTCCCAACACACCGCCAGTACGACCGTGGCGGTCGGCGATGCACCATCCGGGTCACTCACCAACAGCACCGGCGCCATTTCCGTGGGGTGCAGTGCCGTGTTGAATTGGACGGCCAGTAATGCCACGAGCGGAACGCTGACTCCGGGAAATATCACCGTACCGGTTGGCAATGGTTCCGGGAGTGTCACGGTCACCCCTTCGGAGACCACCACCTACACCTTGAGTTTAACGGGTTCGGGTGGAACCACCACCTACAATGCCACGGTCACTGTGAATGCGGCACCGGCAATTACGTTATTTTCCGTTTCGCCCTCAACCATTACCGCGGGCCAATCCGTGACCTTTTCCGCTACCTTTACCGGCGGAACCGGAGTGATTACTCCGGGCGGATATTCCATCTCGTCGGGTGACACCTATGTGCTGGCCACCGGTCCCAGCAGTACCACCACCTACACGTTGACCGTAACCGCGGCCTGCGGTTCGGCTTCTCAGGCGACGGAAACAGCGACCGTGTCGATCCCCGGCAATAACCGATTAAAAGCGTTAAAATCCGCCACCGATATCAACGGTGGGAACCTCATGCCCGGAGACGATATTCTCTACACGATTTCAATTATCAATTCGACCAATAATGATGTGAACGGGGTTGAATTCTCCGATGCGATCCCGGAAAATACCGATTATGTGGACGGAAGCGCGGCTGCGCCGGCCGGAAGTTTAATCGCTTTAACCAATAATACCCTTGATGTCTCCGACATTCAGGTTCCGGCCCGAAGCCAGGTGAGCGTCACCTTCCGGGTCCGCGTTCGCAATCCCTTGAATTCCGGGGTGACCTCGATTTCCAACCAGGGCACGATCCGTTACGATAAAAACGGCGATGGCCAAAACGATACCCAGGCCCTCACGGACGGCGACACCGTCGTGTCCGGTGAGCAGCCGAGTGCCTTACCGATTCGGTTGGGGCCGAATATGAACGATACTCTTAAAACCGTGACCCTGGTGGGCGATCAAAACCAGGATGGCGTGGCCTCGCCGGGAGATACTGTTCGGTACCGGATCGATATCACCAACAGCGGCGACCTGAACGCGAATGGGGCGGTTTTTCGCGACACCGTACCCGGCGATCTCGATGCCGTGGCCACCAGTGTTACGGCAACCAGCGGTTCGGTCGTTTATCACGCTTCAATTCGACAGATCGAATGGACGGGAACTCTTCCTGCGGGCGGCTCCCTCCGCCTTACCTTTGATGCGGTGATTCATACCGGGATCCTTCCCAAAACCCTCATCTCCAATCAGGGAACCCTCGAGTATGATTCCAACAATGACGGTGTCAACGATACCCAGCGCCTCACCGATGGAGACGTGAACCTGCCCGGCCAACAACCCACCGATTTTATCGTGGGCGGTATCTCGGCCATCCCGGTTACCAAAACCGCGATTCCGGTTAACTGCGTCACACCGGGCCCCGGAGATGAGCTGCAATACGAGATTACCATCAGCAATCCGACCGGGTATTTGCTTCCGGGCGTGGAGGTTATCGATCCCACGCCGGCCAATACCACGTTTGTTGTGGGAAGTACCTCTGCGCCAGCAGGTTCGGTGATCGTTTCCGAAACCCCAACACTTCGAGTGACCGGAATTTCGATTCCTCCTTTTTCCCAGGTCAAAATAACGTTTCATGTACGCATCAATACCGTTCTTGGCCCCAATGTGGACAAGATCATCAACCAGGGAACGGTAAACTTCGACTCGGATGGGGACAGCCTCAATGACGGATCGACCCTCACGGATTGGACACCCGGTACACCGGGGAATCAACCCACGGATATTGTGATTGCCTGCCCGGCGATGGAGGTGAGTATCCGATCCCTGGAGAGTACGGTCAAATGCGATGAAGAAATCGAATACCTTATCGAATACACCAACCATTCGGCGTTAACGGCACGAAATATCTCCATTCGGGCGAGTTACGATTACAAAGTCGCTTTTCATTCCTCCGACCCCGAACCGGATCCCGGAACCGAGGATACCTGGACCATCGGTACCGTTGAACCGAGTCAGACCGGCTCCATTCGTCTCAAGGTGAGCGTCCTGTATCGGATGCCGTTCCTGCAAATTGTGCCGATGTCGGTCATTCTGACCAGCAGTTGCGATAGCCGATTCGCCGAAACCCGGACCCATGTCATCGAATGCGGTCCCAGATGATGATGATGATGATTTAAGGAGATTTCATGAAATTTAAATCGTTTACATTTTTTATAAAAAGATACCTGTTAATACCGGTAGTTGTCATTCCATGTTTGACGGGTTTGGGCTGGTCGGCGGATCAAACCGGCCATCGGGAACGTACCGACACGTGCACCCAACGTATGGATGTTGATGATGTTGATGATGTTTATGTTGTGACGCATGAAGAGATTGTGCGCTCCGGGGCTCGCACTCTTGCCGATGTACTGGCCCGGGTTCCCGGCATTCGGGTATCGTTGACGAGTTCCCAAAGCACTGCTTCGGCAGGGCCGATCGTGTCGTCGGATTCTCCCACCCAATTGGCGGCGAGTCAATTTTCGCGAGTTCTGATTCTGTTCGATGGCCACCCCTTGAACAAACTCTGGCACGGGGGTGCCGATCAGGAATGGGGAACCGGGTTTCTGGAAGGACTTAAGGAGATCCGGGTTTATTCCGGGCCTGCGGCAATGGCCATGCATGGCGGAACCGGAGCGGTTGACATGGCGATCGATTTGATCCCGTTTACGGGAACGGATCAACAAGGCGTCGATATTCGGCTGAGTCAATCCGCCAACGAAGATCGGTGGGATCGATCTCTGGCGCATTTGAGTGCCGGAAATCGGTGGGGAGAGAATGGGCATTATTCGATCTTTGCCGATGGGACCCGATGGGCCGGAGCCGATATTCAAGGATCGTGTGCATCCACGGATCCGGGCAGCCGGTGGGATCGAAAGGATCCGACCTTCCAGGTGGGCGGTATCGTCCAAAAAGGGGCGTTTCATTTCATGGCGCGGCACCTGCAACACGATTTCTTTGACCCGTGCGCCTGCGGACGCAAATGGTCCTATACGTTCGCTGAACTCACTCCCACCTTTCAATTGTGGGACGGCGGTCAGTTGGAACTCACGGCCAGTGTCGATCGCATCGTCTCCCAATGGGGTGCGGCGTCATCCGCCACAGGGAAGTTCACCGGCGATTGGGATAAAGTCAAGGAATTTCGAGTGTTGGGGCGGGTCGAATTCAGCCAGGAATTCAAAACCACACGGATCGTTCTGGGGGGCGACCTTCAAAATTCCGGAATCGATGGCGGGCCTGCCCGCAGCGGTGATGCGTTTAGTGTCATGAATTTCTCCACCCAGCGGAACCGAGTGGGCGTGGATTGTCGCCTTATTCAGCATCTGTTCGGTTCGTTGTCCCTTCAGGGATCCTTACGCGTGGAGAAGAACGAAGGGTATGCCGATGTTCAGTACCTTCCCGAGGTATCCGTGTTTTACCGGCGGGGAACCACCACATTGGGTGCGGGCTATGCTGCCGGTCACCGTTATATGGATACCTGGTACCGTGTGGGAAGCGGAAACGCCAATTTTAGTTATTTTTATATTGTTCCCACTGAACTCAAGCCCGAAGAAAACCGGCAATTGAAACTCTGGTTGGATCAGTCCTTCGGACCGGTAGTTTTTCATGCGGCCGGGTTTGTGGGCGAATACAGGCATCTGATGGGAATCGATTGGGATTATGCGTTGCTTTATCAGTTTAACCGTCTTCGGGCCGCGGATGTAGGAAATTATACCTATTGGGGTGGCGCCGGTTCCCTGTTTATTCGGGGGAAGGCGTTGAGTATTGGTGCCAATGTCTCTTATCAGCGGGTGATCGACTCGGATTTAGCGGCCCGGCAGCTTTATGTTTCTCCGGGCGGCGATCAGCCCTTGTATCTCCCGCCGGTTGTGGCCAACCTGTTTTTGGACTGGGATTTATTTCATCATTTATCCCTTTCTGCCCGGTATTTCATTTCCGATGGCGCTCGGAACGGTGGGGTAGATTTGACCTCTTCGGATTTTGACACCGTGTTCGATACGGTCTCTTTCCCAAACACCGCTTCTTATTCCACGCTGGATGTCTCGCTCCGGTTATTCGACATTTTGAAAATCGGAAAAAAATTTGAAATTCAGCTTTCGGCGCACAATGTCCTGAATGACCATCCCCGGCTGGTGATGGTGGAAGGCGGCTCTTTCTTATCCCGGGGAAGGGAACTCACCTTAACCCTTCGGCATCAATTCTAGCTAAAATCAAAACCAAATAAAAAACCAAAACAAAAAGTTTTTGGGGGTGTCGGGACCTTTTTTCAAAAAGGTCCTGACCCGCCGGAGGCAAGACCTCATTGAAAAAAAATCCGTAAGGTATTATAATGATCCCATGAATGAGGATAAAATTACATACAAACAGCATGTTGCCTTTATCAATCGAACCCGTGAACTGAGAGAGCTTAAAACCTTTATCGACAAAGAGCCATCGGAGATTCTCTTTATTCATGGGCCCAAGTCTTCCGGGAAAACAACGCTGCTTTACAAATTTTTGGAACAAGTGGAAAAAGAGCAGCATCTGGATGTCAAATTCCTGAATTTAAGAGAGACCTTCACCCACGTGTATGAAGATTTCCTGAATGTTTTCTTCAACGTTCGTCGGGAAGGAGAAAAGAAGGAGTCTGCCGAGTCGAACATCAATGTCGGATTTTTTAAAATCAGTTCGGCGATTGAGAAAAAAATCCTCGAAAAACGGGTTGATCCTTTTAAAATTATGAAAGCCGAGTTGATCCGCCTTCATCAAAAAGGAATTAAACCCGTTTTAATCATCGATGAACTTCAAGCCCTGGATTATGTTTATATCGACAATGATAAAGAACGCTTGCTGATTATCGCTCTGTTTAACTTTTTTGTGGCCGTCACCAAAGAGAGTCACCTGGCCTATGTGATTGTCGCGTCTTCGGATGGTTACTTTCTGAATACGATTTACAATGATTCCAGACTCAAAAAAACCTCTATTTTTTACAAAGTGGATTATCTGAATAAAGACGATCTGATGAATTGGCTATTGAACTTGAAGAAATATTCCGGGATAGACGCGTACGCATTAACCCCTGACGATGCGGAAAAAATTTGGGATACGGTTGGGGGAAGCATGTGGGAAGTCCAGCATATCCTGACGGAATTATTCGAAAAACCCATCGATAGTGTTCTGGAATCTTACAAAAAGAAAATGAAAGGAATCGTTTCTTATTATGCCATGCTGGATAAAAACAAACGAGAACTGCTCACCATCGTCAACCAAAAGGGCTTCATCCGCATGAACGATCTGGAAGCATTGACCATCGATGAGCAGATAATAAGGGAATTGTTACGCGATATGGTGAGGAACAATATCCTTTATTTTGACCCGGCAGAGGCCATCTATTATCCCCAGGGTAAGAGTGTCGGGTGGGGGATTCGACTGTATCTTGAAGATAGAAAGAAGATATAAAGAAGATATATAAATAGAAATCCGGGGTAGAATTTTTTCAAAATCAGCAAAATCAGTAAAATTAGTAAAATCAGATTATCCATTGACTATAAACCAAAAATATATTATGTTTAATGACTAGTAATATTCTTCGGTGTCCACCAGAAGGAGATGAATGCCGTGAATCCTGAAGAGTCAAACAAAAGCTATTTACAACGCAATCACAAGGCGCTTAATGAAAAGATCGAGGGAAGCCATATCATCCAGAATTGGCTGGAATCCGGCGGAGACAAAGAACAAATTCGCGGTCATTTAACCGCCTGGCTCCAGAAATATCATTCGGCGTTTGAAGCCCGCTTTGTCCTCAAAGCGTGGTTGGAGAAAGGGGGCGAAATCGACATATGCCGAAATTATGCCACCCAATGGCTCCAGAAATTTCACGATAAAATCGAAGCCGGTTTTGTGATCAACGCCTGGCTCATTGCGGGCGGCGAAAAAGGAACCGTTAAGAATTTCATCAGAAAATGGCTCGATGCTTTTCCCGGAAAAATCGAGGCGGGTTTTGTGATCAAATCCTGGATCGATGCCGACGGCGAACTCGATATTGTCAAAGACTATATCCGGGATCTCCTTCTCAAATTTCCCGACGAAATCAAAACACGCTTTATTATCCGCTCATGGTTGGAAGCCGGCGGCGAAAAGTCGTTTATAAAATCCTATTTATCTCCCTGGCTCTTTCGGTTTCAAGACGAAAAAGAAGTCATCCTTCTGGTAAAAGTCTGGCTGGAAACCGGCGGAGATCCCGAAATCGTCAGAGATTATTTAACCCATTGGTTATCCAAATACATTGAAGAGCAAGATACCAGTACGATCATTCGCGCCTGGCTGGATGCCGGCGGAGATAAAACTTTCATTCGCGGATACCTGGGAAAATGGCTGGAACATTTCCCGGTCAAACGGGAAGCCTGCTCAGCCATCCATTCCTGGATCGATTCCGGTGATAGTAAAGAGTTTATCGAAGAATACCTGGAGCGATGCTTTCAAAAATCAACCTCGGAAGCCGAAGTCACCAATTTGCTTCAATCCTGGCTCAAACCCGAAGGGCCAAAAGAATTCCTCGAAGAATACCTGGATACCTGGATTCAAAAGTATTATCATGTCAAAGAAACGAGCCTGGTGTTAAAATCCTGGCTGGAAGCCGGCGGCGAAAAAGAATTCATCGAAGATTATTTGACGCAGTGGTTCCAACAGTTTCCCGAAGAGATGGAAACCAGTTTCGTCCTTCAAGCCTGGCTTTTGGCCGGAGGAACCAAGAGTTTACTGAAACCCTATATTCACGGGTGGTTGGAAAAATTTGTCGGTGAACCCGGCGCCTATTTTGTCATCTCGGCCTGGCTGGACAGCGACGGCGATAAAACCTTCATCGAACCGTACTTATTCCGCTGGCTGGAAAAATTCCCCCTGGAAAAAGAGACGCAGGTTGCCATTGTCTCCTGGATGAATGCCGGAGGCGAAATCGCCCGCGTCCAGAATTATTTTTTAAACTGGTTAAAAGCTTTCAAAGAAGAAAAAAAAGCGAGCTTTATGTTTAAGGCCTGGCTGGACAACGGAAAAGAAAAAGAATTAATCAAGAGCTACTTGATCCGATGGATGGAAATATTCCCCACCGAACTGGAAAGCAGCTTTGTGATTCGAGCGTGGCTGGATGCCGGGGGCGAATCCGAAATTATGAAGGCGTATATTGTTCCCTGGCTGAGTAAATATCCCCTGGAAGAAAAAGATACGAGTTTTGTTCTCAATGCGTGGCTCAATGCCGGCGAAGCCCCGTCTCAAATCGCGCCCTATGTGTACGGATGGCTGGAAAAATACCATACGAGTTTCGAAGCCAGCTATGTCTACAAAGCCTGGATTACCCATACCAAAGATTCGGATTCGATCAAACAATACGCCTACCGATGGCTCCAGGCTTATAAGAGTCATCCGAACGCCGATTTTGTCATCAAACGGTTTTGCATCAATAAAGACGTTTCGCCGGACGTGCTGGAAGCGGCGATATTTTGGTGTAAAAAAAATGCATCCAACAGCGAAGCCTTGTTTACGCTTTCCTACCTGACGCGCTACCACATGACCTCGGAGATTGTGGCCAGTCCCACGCTTCTGGAAATTGTTTCCAGTTGGATCGATAAGGATGCATTGAAGTTTAACGATATTCGGAATCTGGAAAATATTATGTACAATTCGACCCGAAATCGGACCTATTGCTATTCGCCGGAAAGTCTCACGCTCAGTATCAAATGGTTCCTTTCCGATTATAGTTTCAGTCCCTCAACGTTGCAGGGTCACCTGGATTTTCTCCAGCAATGGTGGTATTTTGAAAAATACAAATATTTGCTGGTCAATGGACAGATCGATATCCCTATCAACGAAGATAAGGTAAGAAAATTCTTAACCTGGGTCAATGGCTGGCTTCCCGACAACAAGAGAAAGCTTCAGCGAAATCTGGCGCCTCTGCTCGAAGCCCTGCCGGCATACCATTATTTGTGGAGTTTGGTCAACCTTGACGCCTAATCGAGTCATCCCTTTTAACAATCAATAGATATATATTTATATTTTTATAGAGTTATATCATTATTTAAATAGTTTTTCATTCGACATTACCATCTAATCTTGCGCCTGTTCATATGGAGGAACATTGAAGGGAAACGACACGGTAGAAAGAAGGCAAACAAAGGGGGGCGGCGAAATCGCCGTCATCGGCAGGACCGGCGATTTTCCTCATTTCAGGATCAACGATTTAATGATCAACCAGGAATCCTCCTCGGTTGAGAACAATATCGATTGCTTTGATGCGGCATTTTTTAATTATACGCCGGTTGAAGCCGAAATCATGGACCCTCAAATCCGGCTTTTCCATCAGTATGCCTGGTCGGCCCTGGAAAATGCCGGCTACAACCCGGATTCATACGAAGGCACCATCGGTCTCTATGCGGGCGCTTCGGAGAATTTTGAATGGAAGCTCAAGGTTTTTTTATCCGGTAAAGACAAAGAAATCGGCCTATTTGCCGCGTCCCAATTGATCGATCGCGATTTTCTATGCACGCGGGTATCGTATAAATTGAATCTAAAAGGCCCATCGGTTTTAATTCAATGCGCCGATTCGACATGGGCCGAATCCATTCATATGGCTTGCCGTGCGCTCCGGGACGGCGAATGCACGATGGCCCTGGCCGGAGAGATTGCCCTTTCATACGAGGAAATGCGAACGAAAAGGGCGGGAGTTCTGGTGTTAAAGTTATTGGATCAGGCCCGGCGCGATGGCGACTGCATTCATGCGATCATCGACGAAACCGATGAGATAAACCAGTGGATGCAATCCCCCGCCAATACGTTTGATGAGGTCGGTGTCTCGACCGGTTTCTCGTTACTTGTGTTATCGGCCCAAACTCCCGGTGCCCTGAACCGCATGACGCAAAATCTGGTGCGATACCTCAAAGAAAATCCCGAGGTCCCAATCGCTGATATTGCTTACACGTTGCAAATCGGTCGGAAAGCGTTTGCATACCGAAAGATGGTGGTGTGTCGAAATTCCAATGACGCGATGCTTCGGTTACCGGGTGCCCATTCCTTTCATGCGAAGGCAGAAATCCACGAAACGCCGCCTCAGTCCACTGCACGGTTAGTCGAGCGTATCCATGACAATCGGGAGGCCGGTTCGATTCGAGCCCTTCTTGCCGCATTAGGGCAGTCCTGGCTCCATGGGGCGTTCATCGATTGGCAGTCCTTTCACGCGGGTGAGAAACGATACCGGGTGCCGTTACCGACGTATCCGTTTGAGAAACAGCGATACCGGATCACTACCGAACCGGAGAGCGACGGGGATTTCTCCATTGAGCCGGTGGAAGAAAGGGAATATTATCCTTTATCTCCGGCCCAGGAGCGGTTGTATGTCTTGCAGCAGTTAACGCCGGATTTTATTGTTTACAATGAACAAATGGCGTTTGTTCTGGAAGGCGAATTGGATCAGGCGCGAATCATCGATACGTTTAGAACCATTATGCGGAGGCAGGAAAGTTTACGCACATCGTTTCGGTTCGTCAACGATGTTCCGGTTCAAATCGTTCATGCCGTGGCGGATGTGCCGTTCACACTGGAATATCACAGTACCTCTGCGGTAAACGCCAAAGGTATCATCGAAGGGTTTATCCGGCCATTTGATTTGTCCCGGGCGCCACTGATGCGGGTCGGGTTGGTTCGGTATGCCCAGAACATGTATTTTTTCCTTCTGGATATGCACCATATTATTTTTGATGGGACCTCCATCGGTATTCTTCTTGCGGAGTTCGTGGCTTGTTATACAGGGAAAAATTCCGCGGAACTAAGGATTCAATACAAAGATTTCTCTTCCTGGCAGAACCATTCATTAAAAAGCGGACGCATCAAGGATCAGGAGGATTATTGGTTAGACCTTTATTCGGATGCGAATGACATCCCGCGATTAAATTTACCTGTGGATTTTCCGCGGCCTCAGGGCATGACATTTGAGGGTAAGACATATGACTTTCGATTGGAAAAACAAGCAACCGCTGCCTTTAAAGCGTTGACCCATGTTCACGATGCGACTCTGTTTATGAATGTCCTGGCCGCGTTTGATGTGTTGCTGCATCAATATTCGGGGCAGAACGATATGATCGTGGGAACCGGAATTACCGGGCGGTCTCACTCGGATTTGAAACCGATTATCGGGATGTTTGTCAACATGCTGCCTTTACGCGTGCGCATCGATGAAGAAAAGACGTACCGTGATTTTTTAAAAGACGTGAAAGATGCCTGCATCAACGCTTATGAAAATCAGGACCTGCAATTTGAGGATTTGGTCGATAAACTGGGTTTGGAGCGCGATGCGTCGCGAAACCCGCTGGTGGATGTGTGCCTGGCCTTTCAAAATTTTGAACGGCCGCATGTGCGGTCCCATGAATTGGTTTTTATTCCGTTCGAATTGGAAAAAAAGGCATCTCGGTTTGATCTTACCGTGTATGCCTGGGAGATGGAAGACGGTTTGATGTTTCAGATGGAGTATTATGCGGCGGTATTCAGGCATGAAACGATTCAACGCCTGGCCGGACATTTGATACGGGTGATTCATGCCGTGTGCCTCAACCCCGAAATCCGGATTCGGGATATCGATCTGGTGAGCGACGACGAAAAGCATCTTTTGTTGAATGTATTTAATTCTAACTCGGATTTTTCGACGGATAAACGAATTCATGAATCGTTTGAGGAACAGGTAGAGAAAACGCCGGGTCATGTTGCGCTTCTAGGTCCAACTTCTGTAGGGGCGCTTCGCGAAGCGCCCCATCAAATTTCTTATCAGGAATTAAATGAACGATCCGATCGATTGGCGAATGAATTAATCCAAAGAGGGGTCGGGATCGATGCGATCGTGGCGATTTCCATGGAACGTTCCATTGAAATGATTATCGCTTTACTGGGTATATTAAAAGCAGGGGGGGCTTATTTACCCATTGATGCGGATTCCCCGCAGGAACGCATCGATTATATATTAAAAGACAGCGGAGCGGAATGGTTGGTGACTTCCGCTTTTGTAGGGGCAGACCCGCGTGTCTGCCCTCTTGTACCTGAAGAATCGGGCGCACACATGGGTGCGCCCCTACGAAATGTCTCTGCTCTACCGGCAACCGGCCACCGGCAACCGGTCACTTCTCTCGCTTACGTGATTTACACCTCCGGTTCTACCGGAAGGCCGAAAGGCGTCCTAATCAATCACCGCGGATTTATCAATTTGATCGACATGCATCGCAATGTATTTGGTGAAACCCCGGATTCGCGATTTAGTCAGGTATCCAATATGGGATTTGATGCCATGGCCTTTGAAATTTGGCCATGTCTATCCTGTGGCGGGGCATTGATCATTATTCCGAACGCGGTTCGATTGGATCCTGCCATGATGAAACGTGAATTGATTCGTCTGGGAATAACGGTTTCCTTTCAGCCAACCGTGATGGCAGAGCATTTATTAAATGAAGAATGGCCCGTGCAGGGCGTCTCGTTAAATGCGTTGTTGTCTGCCGGAGATAAAATAAACCATTACCCGCAACGGGAATACCCGTTTAAACTCTATAATTTATACGGCCCCACGGAAGATACCGTATGGACCACCTGGACCGAAGTTCCCGCTAAACCCGGAAGCCTGGCCTCGCCTCCGATCGGAAAACCGATTATCAACCATCGCCTCTATATTGTGAATTCCATGATGAATGCGCCCTATCGGTTGCAGCCCATCGGCATTCCCGGTGAAATATGCATCGCCGGTGACGGATTGGCCCGGGGGTATTTGAATAACCCGGAATTAACAGCAGAAAAGTTTATCGGTAACCAGTTGCCGGTTGCCGGTTTCCTTAATCGAACCCATAACCCAAACAAAAGCTTTTGCGGGGGGGGAAGGGGGGCGGTTTTCTCGAAAAGGGGATTGCATCACCACGCCCCCCTCTACAAAACCGGTGATTTGGGACGCTGGCTGGATGATGGGAACATCGAATTTTTGGGACGTATCGATTACCAGGTTAAAATAAGAGGTTTTCGGATCGAACTCGGTGAAATTGAAAATAAACTCCTGGCCATTTCGGGCATTAGAGAAGCCGTGGTATTTGTCAAAAAAAGAGCGGAAGAATCTTATCTGTGTGCCTACGTGGTTTCGGAACACGAGATCGACATTCCGGAGATCCGTCGGTATTTAACCTCGCAGTTACCCGGTTACATGGTTCCGCCGTATATGATCCAACTGGAAAAAATGCCGCTGACGTCCAGCGGAAAAATCAACCGTAACGCATTGCCCGATCCGTCGATTCCAACGCATGCGACTGACACGGCGCCGCGGGATTGGATCGAAACCCAATTGGCGCAACTCTGGGCAGAAGTTCTGGGCATTCCGAATGATCGCATCGGGATCGATTCCAACTTTTTTGAATCCGGCGGACATTCGTTAAAAGCCACAGCGCTAATTTCCCGGATCCATCATGAATTTCATATTTTAATACCGCTCGGAGAGATATTCCGAATCGCCACGATCCGGGAACAGGCACAGTATATCAACAACGATATCAACCAATCCACAGCGGCCCGCGTTGACGGTGTTAACGATATCGACGATATCGAAGCGGTCGAAGAAAAAGAGTATTATTCCCTCTCTTATATCCAGGAACGCATCTGGATGGTGTGTCAGATGAACCCCGGCACGAGTGCGTACCATATTCCCGGTTTGATTGAAATCACCCATCCGTTAAATTCTGAAATCATTCAAACGGTGCTTCAGCGGTTGATCGATCGCCATGAAAGTTTGAGAACCGCTTTCATTCACTTGGGAAGCGGACCGGTGCAGATCATCAAACCCACCGTATCGCCGATATTGAGAACGATGGATATTTCGTTTGTCGATGAGGATGAAAAACAACAGGAATTGGAGCGCCTCACCGCTGATGAATTTTCCCGACCATTCGATTTATCCCGAGCGCCGCTGTTCCGGTGCCTACTCGTAACCAAAAGTAAAGACCATTATATTCTTGTATTTACGATGCATCACATTATCGCGGATGGCGCCACATTGGATATCTTAAAGCATGATTTCGACCGGTTCTATGAATCCGCTCAAACCCGAAAAGGGGAACCGGAACCGGCTTCACCCGACACGTCACACCACGTCACCTATAAGGATTTTTGTGACTGGTACAACCGGCGCTTGAACCGCGCCGGGTACAAACAAGATGCCTCCGATTATTGGCGAAACCAACTCGCGTCCGGGTTTCCGGTTTTGGAATTGCCCCAGGACTTTAACAGCGCGAGGAATGGGAGTAATGACCGCAGCAGCGCTATTTTTCGCTGCTTTGCACCGGAACCGTTAACACAAGGCCTTGAACAGTTAGCAAAAGCCAATCACAGCACGCTGTTTTCCGTGTTATTCTCTGCATTCGGTTTATTTTTGTCTCAACTGACCGGCCAAAAAGACGTGCCCTGTGCCATCATCGGGTCGGGTCGGGATCACGTCGCGTTGCAGCATGTCGCCGGATGTTTCAGCAACACGATACCGTTAATCATTCATGTGAACCCGGACGCGAGTGTTTCGGATTTTTTACACGACCTGAACCGAAACCTATTTAAAGGGCTTCAGTATCAGAATTACCCGATTGAAATCGTATTGAATGAGATGCAGTTGAAATATCCCGACATTCCGGTCGCGGTCAATATGCCCGGCGCAATCGGCGGGTTTAAGGATATCAAATTGGAATCATGGGAACCGGTTCATCGGACCGAATCTCTCGAAGCTAAATTCGAACTTGAATTCTATATCATTGAATTCGCCAATGGCATCGGTTTTGACTGGTCGTATCAACAATCGGTTTTTTTACCCGAAACCGTGGAGTTTTTTGCCCGGTCTTATGTGAGATTGCTGGAAGCCATTGTCTCCGACCCCCGACGCAAGATGGATGCGTGTGAGGATTATCATGTTTTTCGCGTGAACAGCGAAAAAATACAAAAACATTTCATTCGACCGTCGCAGCCATTCGAGGCATTCAAGTTTGAAGATATTCATCAGCGTATCATCAACCGTTTCGAACAGGTGGTTGACACATTCCCCGACCGGATTGCAGTCAATGGAGATCACGGTCTTTATACCTATCGAGAACTTCACGCGTTCGCCAACGCCATTGCACGAAATTTGGTGCAAATCAATCCCGGTGTGAATCGCGGCATCGGGTTGCTGTTTGAGCATGGGGCAGAGATGATTGCGGCAATGCTGGGAGTATTGAAAACCGGTAATTTTTATATCCCTCTGGATCCCACGTATCCGCCGGGCCGTTTGGAATACATGTTGGCGGATTCGGATGCAACCGTGATATTGACCAATAACCGGAATGAACAATTTGCCCAAAGGTTAGCGAATACATCCAAACATGCGATTCGGTTGATTCATATTGATATTATCGATAACATCGATGATATCGAAGATATCGATAATAAAAATAATATCGAAGAATTGAATATTCGGCCTTCCGATCCTACGTATATTTTATACACGTCTGGTTCAACGGGAATGCCCAAAGGCGTCATGCAATGCCACCGGAATGTACTTCATTTTATGAGTGTTTATACGAATAATTTGCACATTCATCATACAGACCGATTGACGCTGTTTTCGTCTTACAGTTTTGATGCAGCCGTCATGGATATTTATGGGGCATTATTGAATGGTGCGACGTTATATCCCTACAATATAAAAGATGTGGGGAAAATGGAAGCAATGGCGGAGTGGCTCAGGCGGGAAGCCATTACCATTTATCATTCCGTGCCCACGGTATTTCGTTTCTTTACCGATGGACTATCCGCAAATGACCGTTTTTCATCGATTCGGTTGATTGTGTTGGGCGGCGAAGAAGTATTAAAGAAAGATATCGAGCGGTATCGCGCGTATTTCCCGGATCATTGTTTGTTTATTAATGGACTGGGGCCCACGGAATCGACAATCACCTTGCAAAACATCATCGATAAACACACGGCCTTTCGAAAGGAACTGGTGCCCGTGGGATACCCGGTGGATCGCACCCACGTGTACCTGCTGGATGAAACCGATCATGAGGTCAATGTGTTTGGCGTTGGCGAAATTGTGTACGGCAGCCGTTATCTGGCGCTGGGGTATATCAATAAACCGGAAAAAACACACGAGGTGTTTGTCTCGAATCCCATCACCGGAAACGGAAGGGTGTACCGATCCGGAGATTTTGGGAAACGGCTACCGGATGGGAGTATTGCGTTTATCGGTCGTCGAGATTTTCAGGTCAAGATTCGGGGTTACCGGGTCGAGTTATCCGAGATTGAAGGGATAATGGATCAAGTGGCCGGGATAACGAAAAGCGTGGTGACGTGTATGACATCCGGTAATTCGAATCGGGGGATCGATCGTGAAACCTTGCTGGTCGGGTATTATACGGCGAGTGATCCCATCGACGAAACGATTTTGAAAGCGTCATTGCGAAAATCCCTTCCCGAGTATATGATCCCGCGCGTATTGGTTCATATCGATTCGTTCCCGCTGACACCGACCGGAAAAATCGACCGAAAAGCATTGCCTGAACCGGATGTGTCGTTGGTCATGAACGAGGAAACGTTTGTTTCGCCCGCGGATGATCTGGAAGAAAAACTGGTCGATATATGGAAGGGCGTATTAAAGCTGGAGAAGTTAGGGGTTTGCCATTCCTTTTTTGAAATCGGCGGGCATTCGTTGAATGCCATGGTGTTATTATCCAGGGTTTACAAGGAATTCAACGTACAAATCCCGTTAGTCGAATTATTTAAAAATCCCACGGTAACAGGCTTGGCGGAACATATCCGACGCCATCTTCAACCAAAGACCTCATTCAAAATGATTGAGCCGGCAGAAGAAAAAGAATATTATCCGTTAACCTCAGGACAGAAGCGATTGTATATTCTTCAAACATTCGAAACGGATAATCCGGCCTATCATATGCCATCGGTGTTGGTTCTCGAAGGCACGATCGACAAGCATAAACTCGAAGATGCATTTAACGCGCTGATTCGGCGGCATGAAAGCTTGAGAACATCGTTTCATATGGTTGATGAGGAACCGGTACAACGGGTTCATGAAGAGGTAAGACTTGAGATAACGCTTGCCTCCGGCGGCCCGCTTTTTGAAAAAAGCGGGGCAAAAACTTTTGATTCGTTTCATCTTTCAATCGCGCCGCTATTTCGTGTTGAATTATTAAAGACAGGAGAAAAAAAACATCTACTAATCATCGATATTCATCATATCATCACCGATGGCATATCGCAAAATATACTGGTTCGGGATTTTATATCGCTTTATCATGATGATGATCATGATAATAATGATAAAGATAAAGATAAAGAATTACCTTTGCTGAGGGTTCAATATAAAGATTACGCTGAGTGGAGTCGGGGAAGCGAGTTTCAGGAAATATTGAAAAAGCAGGAAGCCTATTGGTTGGAAATGTTTGGCGACGACATTCCGGTGTTGGATATTCCCGTGGATTTTCCAAGACCGTCGGTTCAGCGTTTCGAAGGGAGTATGACTCAATTTGAATTAGAGGCGGAGCATGTCCAACGATTGAATGCCATTGCACGAAGCGAAAGAGTCACGTTGTTTATGGTATTGTTAGCAGTCTATAACGTTTTTCTTGCGAAACTGAGCGGTCAGGACGATGTCATTATCGGAACGCCGGTGGCCGGTCGAAGGCAACCGGATCTGGAAAACGTGATCGGCATGTTTGTCAACATGCTGGCCTTGCGACATGATCCGGTTGGAGAGAAGCGGTTTCTTTCATTTTTGAAAGAAATAAAAGAAAACGCCCTTCGGGCGTTTGAAAATCAGGATTATCCGTTTGAAGACCTGGTGGAACACGCGTCAGTCGAACGCGACATGAGTCGGAACCCGTTGTTTGACGTGGCGTTGGTGTTTCAGAATATTTTTGATCGCACCATGGCCGGAGACATCGATGATGAAACCATCGGCGATGTGAACATAAAACCCTATGATTTCGAAAGAGGAACGTCGAAATTTGATTTGAGTCTAATTGTGATTGAACGGGACGGACGGTTGATGTTCTCATTCGAGTACTGTACCCGGCTGTTTAAGAAAGAAACGATTTTAAGGTACATGACGTATTTTCGTACGATCGTTACAAATGTTTCATCTATTCTTGATGATCCGGGGAAAACGATCTTCGAAATCGAGATGCTGCCGGAAGAAGAGAAGGATCGGTTATTGCATACGTTTAATGATACGGACGCGGATTATCCGAAGGATCAGACGATTCATGAATTGTTTGACGAACAGGTAACGAAGGGGCCGGATCATGTGGCCGTGAAAGAGACGCGGCATGCCGCGTCTCTTCAGCTAACCTACAACGAATTAAAGGAACGGTCGAACCAGTTAGCGGTTGAATTAGTAAAAAAAGGCGTTCAGCCGGATACCATCGTGGCCATGACGATGACGCGTTCAATGGAGATGATCGTTTCAATTTTGGGAATATTGAAAGCAGGTGGGGTTTATCTTCCGATCGATCCCGATTACCCGCAGGATCGGATCGATTACATGTTAAAGGACAGTGGAGCCCAATTGGTAATCAATGAGCATTTGGTAGGGGCAGACCCATGTGTCTGCCCCCGTTCGATTAACAAAAAATGGGGCGCACACGCGGGTGCGCCCCTACATTCCAACTTAGCTTACGTGATCTATACATCCGGGACGACCGGAAAGCCCAAAGGTTCCTTAATCACCCATCAAAATGTCGTACGTTTGATGATCAATGACAAATTCCCCTTTGAATTCAGTAATCGCGACATATGGACCCTGTTTCATTCCTATTGTTTTGATTTTTCCGTATGGGAGATGTATGGTGCGTTATTGTATGGCGGAAAGCTGATCATCATTCCGTTGTTAACCGCAAAGGATCCCGGACAATATCTGAAAATCTTAAAGCGGGAATGTGTCACGGTATTGAATCAAACGCCTGCGGCGTTTGATTCGTTATCTCAGAAAGAGATGGCGTGTCCGTCCAGTGGATTGCATATCCGGTATGTCATCTTTGGCGGAGAAGCGTTGAATCCGGCGAAGTTAGCCGAATGGAAGAAGAAGTATCCGCAAACTTTGTTAATCAACATGTTCGGTATTACTGAAACCACCGTGCACGTGACATTCAAAAAAATCGATGAAACCGACATTCAAACCGGAGTCAGTAATATCGGCAAACCCATTCCCACACTGAAACTCTACATCATGGACCGAGGTGGGAACCTGGTTCCCATTGGTGTCAGCGGTGAATTGGTCGTTGGTGGAGACGGAGTGGCACGGGGATATTTAAACCGCCCCGAATTAACAAACAATAAATTCGTAACTCCCCCTCCAAAACTCACCCAAACCAAACGTTTTTGCCCCGCTTTTTACAAAAAGCGGGCCGCCGGAGGCATGCTCTACCAATCCGGAGATCTGGGGCGTTACTTAACCGATGGCGATATCGAATATTTAGGGCGGATGGATCATCAGGTCAAGGTCAGGGGATTTCGAATCGAGTTGGGAGAGATCGAGTCGCGGTTATTAAAGAAAAAAGAAATCAAAGATACCGTTGTCCTGGCGCGGGAGGATGAACCGGGAAGCAAATCCTTATGTGCGTACATTGTGTTCAATGGATTCAATCCATCCTTAACATTAACCGAAATTCGCGATTATTTATCCGCTGAATTACCCGGTTACATGGTTCCTTCCTATATCGTTGTTTTGGATAAAATGCCATTGACCTCGAATGGAAAGATCGATCGAAAATCGCTGCCTGCGCCTGTTCAGGAAAATGTCATGACGGAAAGCGATGATGCTGCGCCGCGGAACCGAGTCGAAGAAATTCTGGTTGAGATATGGAAAAAAGCATTAAAACGTGAAAAAGTCGGGATTCGGGACAGTTATTTTCATCTCGGTGGGGATTCTATGAAAGCGATTAATGTGCTGAACCGGATTAATCATGCATTGGGTAGCGCGTTAACCATTGCCGACTTATTCACAGCGGAAACCATCGAAACATTAGCTGTTACGATTTCGGAAAAACATCATGACCCGAACGATATTAACGTTCATTCGCACGATCATTCGTTTAAAGACGCCGTAAACGAAATCGAGAACTTAAAGTCCCGGGTATTGGAAAAAATAACCACGCCGGTTGAATTCATCGACGATATCTATCCCATGAGCGATATCGAAAAAGGAATGGCGTATCATTCATTAAAGAATCCCAATGATGCGGTTTACCATGATCAGATGGTCAGTCGATTGGCGTATCGCGATTTTGATCCGAACCGCTTGAAGCGAGCATTGGAATTAATGGTCGAGAAACATTCGATCTTGCGTACGGCGTTTAATATGGGAGATTTCGGAGAAGCGGTTCAAATTGTTTATCGTGAATGCCCGCTGGATTACATTCATGATGATATTTGTTATGACATGTCGCAAATGGATCAACGGTCCCAGGAAAACCATATCCGGGAATTTCTTGACAATGACCGGCGCCAACCCTTTGATCTTTCTCAGGCGCCTTTGTGGCGAATGCGTACGTTCCGTGTGGACAATGGGGACAACGACCATACCATTTTATTATGGATATTTCACCATGCCATTATCGATGGCTGGAGCAATGCTTCATTTAAAACCGAGTTGAATAACATCTATTTAAAATTGGGAACCGATCCGGATTTTGTCCCGGAAAAATTGAAAAGCAGTTACAGGGATTTTGTCGTTGAGCAAACCGCATACAAGAAGAACCAGGAACTGCGCGATTATTGGAACCAGGAATTGGAGGATTACCGGCGATTGCATTTTGGAACCCTGAATACTTCATATGAAGAACAGGGTAAGTCCGCAAAATCAAAAAAAACAAAAAAATCCTTCCGTCTCGATCTGGGGATCGAGCGAATGAACCGATTGCATCGCGTGGCCGAAAGGTTCAACAGCCGATTAAAACATTTGTGTTTTGCTGCTTACATGTACATGTTAAACATGGCCAGTTTCGATCACGATATTACCGCGGGTTTGGTGACGAATAATCGTCCGTTGCGCGAAGACGGCGAAAAGATCCTCGGCTGTTTTCTCAATTCCGTTCCGGTTCGATTGAAGATTCCCGACACCCTCACCTGGTCGGAATATATCCGAATGGTTGACAGCAAAATCATCGCGTTATCGAATGTCGATCGGTTATCGTTGTTTGAAATCGCTCTGTTAATCGGTGAAACAACCAGCGATCGAAACCCCATATTCGATGTGTTGTTTAACTATGTCGATTTTTATGTATACGGCGATGCCGTCGCCGAAGAGGAAACCGCTCACACCGACCTTGCAGCCGGTGGCTATGAAAATACAAATACCTTATTCGATTTAACCGTCAGCACAACCGGCGGGCATTTTCGTGCTTCCGTATCGTATTCCAATGAACTGCTTACCGATGAAACCGCCAGGGCATTGCTTCAGTATTTCGAAGAAGTATTAGACCGCTTCGTCGATGAACCCGAGGGCCTCGCATCCAAAAATGATTTGATATCTTCGGAAGAAAAACAAAAAATATTGGATCAATTCAATCGCAACGAATCGGCATACCCCACCGATAAAACCATGCACGGATTATTCGAAGAACAGGTGATCAAAGGACCCGATCGCATCGCTGTTATCGGTACAATCGGTACATCGATATTGACATACAACGAATTGAATAAACAGTCCCATGCATTGACGCTCGTATTGAAAGAAAAAGGCGTGAGCATCGGTTCCATCGTGGCCATATCCATGGAACGCTCCATGGAAATGATCATCGGCATTTTGGGGATATTGAAAGCAGGTGCCGCCTATTTACCGCTCAACCCGAATCAACCCAAATCCCGAACCGAATTCATGCTTAAAGACAGCGGAGCGAATACAGTTTTGGGGTCAAATCTTATATTAGCTGAATGGGGCGCACACACGGGTGCGCCCCTACGAAAACCTGTAGGGGCAGACCCATGTGTCTGCCCGAGTGCTCCCATCGGCACGGGATTGGAGACACAAGTATCAAATATAGCCTATATCATCTACACATCCGGTTCAACCGGTCAACCCAAAGGTGTTCCCATTACCCATGCCAATATATCCCCACTTCTCCATTGGGGATATACCCTCGGAATCAACAAAACCGATCGCGTCATTCAGAACCTCTCCTATTATTTCGACTGGTCCGTATGGGAAATTTTTATAACGCTTACCACATGTGCGTCCCTATTCATGATCCCGGAACCCATGGCATCCAACCCGGAAGCGGAAACCGATTTTATTATTTCCCGCGGTATCACGGTCCTTCACGCCACGCCCACCCAATACGGGTATTTACTCAAAACCGGTCAAAAACTACACTCATTGCGATATTTATTTCTCGGTGCCGAGAAATTAACCGAAAGTATCCTCCGACAAAGCATCGACTCGGTCGATCCGTCTTGTCGCCTATTCAATATGTACGGTCCCACCGAAGCCACCATCATCGCCGCAGCTTTGGAAATCGATCGCAACACCGTCGATGATGGTAACCATTATAAACCGTTGGCAAGCATTCCCATCGGAACCCCCATGGCCAATACGATTTTGCTTGTTCTGGATGGATATATGAACCTCTGTCCTGTCGGTATTACCGGCGAATTAGTGATCACGGGTTCCGGCACGGCGTCCGGATACCTGAATAATCCCGAATTGACAAAAGAAAGATTTTCCACCTTTTTGAAAAAAGGTGGAGCCAAAAACTTTTGGTATAAGAGGTCGTGTAAAACATTTTATAAAACTGGGGATTTATGCCGATGGTTGAATGATGGGAATATCGAATTTTTGGGGCGAATCGACCATCAAGTCAAAATTCGAGGGTTCCGCATCGAAACCGGAGAAATCGAATGCCGCCTGCTGGATCATCCGGAAATTAAAGACGCGGTTGTGATTGCCAAAGAGAGCAATCACGCGGATCATTATTTATGTGCGTATGTGGTTCCCCGTTCATCCCAATGGGAATTTTCGCCACCCGAATTAAGAGAACATCTTTCGGAGAAGTTACCGGAATACATGATCCCGTCCTATTTCATGGCATTGGAAAACTTGCCGCTAACCCCGAATGGGAAAATAAACCGCGACGCGCTCCCTGACCCTGTAATCGAGGCACAGAGCGATTATCAGGCACCCGAAACCGACATCGAAAAACAATTGGTTCGCATCTGGGCAGACGTTCTGGGTATTGACGAGTCCATCATCGGCATTGATGCCGGTTTCCTCGAACTGGGAGGGCATTCTCTCAAAGCCACAGTCTTAATTTCCAGAATCCACAAAGAGATGAATGTGAAGATATCGCTGGGGGAAATATTTAAATATCAGACAATTCGGAATCTGGCCAATTATATCGACCAGATATATAAAATCAATTCATTAAGAGAGGCAGATGTGCCAATCTCTGAAGATAGTGAATACGATGATTTAGAGATTTAGATTTTAGGCTGAGGTTAAAATAATCGAGAAAAAAATTTAAAACGTTCAAATCTTTGGTTGAAAAAAAAAATTTTTTATACTATAAATATGACGGTTTAATATTATACAAAAAAGTTTTGTTTGAAAGGAGAGAAATGGGTTGGAGCTCTAATGGATAGATATCGAGAGTGTCAGGAATTTTGTGTAGATTGTAGAGACGTAGCGCGGCTACGCCTCTACAATATGGCTATCTACACAAGAACCCTGACACTCTCTGGATATATCCGTTAATGTTTAAAACGTTTGACAATACAAATTTAAAAACATAAGGAGAAAAAAACAATGAAGAAAATTTCGATCATTTTTTGTCTTTTATTGGTTTTGGGTATAGGCGTATTCGCTGCATCGCCTGTAGGGTCCTGGAATTACTATTACAGTTGGGGCTGTAATGGTCGGTATTCGTCAACGACCATCACGTTTAATAGTAATGGCACCTTTTCGACCCCGGGTTATACCGGTAGGTGGTATCAGGTAGAGGGACAGATTATATGGAAATACTCCAGCGGGACGATATACTCGGGAACCATCGTCGGAAATGCGATGATGGGAATGATGGTGACCACAACCGGAACAACCGGTTGTTGGTATTGCACCAAGAGGGGCACTACCCGGAGTGAGCAGGAAACAGAGATTGACGAAAGCGGCAAGAAAGTCAAGGAATAGCATCGATTAATTCTCATAAAGGGCAGGATTCTTCCTGCCCTTTATGGACTCACTATTCATGGTAAAGAAGTCCTCCTGTTGATGCGATTGAGGAACCGGGTGGAATTTATTATTGAAGCGGGCTTTCCAACCACTGATCATCGTCCGAATACGCGATGCCCTGCTCCTTTAAATACGTTTCCGCCTCGGTCGTAAACCCATTCCAGGAAAACACAAACCCAATCACCGGCGACAGGTTCTCTTTCTCTCTCACCTTTTCAAATTTCTCCATAAATGAAACCGCTTCTTCCAATGAAAACTTTTTCACATCCCTGTTTTTCACTTCACCGATAATCGAATAAGAACCCGGCCCTTTGGCGCGTGCCAGAATATCCACGCACAACTCGCACGAATATTCCGAAACCGTACTGTACTTCCATACACTGTGATAGTCACCGAAATTAAAATCTGCCGGAAGATTTTGGGTAATGGATTTTAAGAGTTCATTCTTTTTTCGGCCATGAAACATCAATTGATCCAGGATCACATACTCGGCAAAATATCCCTTTTGGCGATTGTGCTTCCCTAAAAGAGATTGGTATTTTTTCTTTAATTTTCTCGAATCTTCATTAAATTCTTTCTTGATCTGGGCCGGATCAAATTTTTCAATCTCTTCCTGATAGACCCCTCGAAATACTTTATCA
>JBLMYT010000113.1:0-18915 GCA_050258455.1 Candidatus Omnitrophota bacterium
TCGAGTTTGATTTCCGCTGTAAAATAAAAGGATCTTATGTCATTATCGATATGCAGCAGTGGTATAAGCGAGACATTGGCAAACGGTTTTATCTTTACCATACGGTAAATACCAGCTTACAGTTAGAAAAACTTCCCAAAGAGAAAAAACCCATATCCGCACTCACCGGGCGAAAAATAAAAGATTATTCTCCTTTGGAACCGGTAATCACATTGGTCTGGATGTCCACCGATAATTTCGGATTCGATGAAAACTACATCGCCTATGTCATGACCCCGGAAATTGTGGGCGAATTCGTAAGAAATGAAAAATTATGGAGCAATTCCGATATCCTCGAAATAATGAAAGAACGGACCGCGGTATTGAAGGCGTTAAATAATAAGAAAAAAGACCTGGATTTTTTACCGCAGAATCGCTTAATATTTGCATTCCAGGGGAATATTGTCAGGAATAAAACGCATGCACGGTATGAACGTTGGTTTACGTTTGCGGAGAAGTCCAGAAATGAAGAGAATGCCAAATCGGATTTTGATGAATATAAGAATGATTTGTTATTTCAAGAAATCATTCGGCGATTGGAAAAACGTAAATTAAAAAAGAACGATCTCGAATATATTGAACAGGAAAAAAAATACTGGTTTGAAGTGGTCCAGTTTGATCGTAGTTCATATGAAGAAGGCAGAGAAGAAGAAAAGCGAAATATTGCCCGTAATCTCAAACTTCAAAATTTGAGTAATGATAAGATTTCAGAAGCCACCGGACTTTCCATCGCCGATATTGAAAAGCTTTGACAAGAATCTCTTTATCTGAAAAATGGGGACGCCAATCAATCCGCCATGGCAATGACGGCTTCAATCACCCGCTTGGTTTCTTCAATATCCCGAACCTGAATGCATTCGGCACCGGTTTCCTTGGCCGGATGATCGTTACCACCTTCAAATAAAGCGTCCCCGACAAACAGCATCTCGTCGATGGGAATGCGGAGAACATCCCGAAGCTTATGAATGCCGTAAGCTTTATTAATCCCCGGTTTGGTCACATCGATGGACGTGGTTCCCCCCATCTGAACCGAATACTCCGAAAGATTACCGGCCAAAATACCCACAATCTGTTTGCGTTTGGCAAAATCAGGATCCCATTTCTTCTTCTCTTCCAATGGCGCTTCCTGGCCCAATGCGGAAAAGGTAATTTGACTCCCCCGGTCTTCAATTTGCTCCCCCCAGTTTTTTTCAACTTTAAAACCCGTTATCTTCACTGCCTTCTCGATCGCTGAAATAATTTCCTTTTTTTGCTCCTCGGTAAAGTCTTCGGAATACAGCTTTTCCCAATCCGCGTCCTGATGATGATACCGATAAAATTTGGTTCCACACGTCGGAAGAAGAGACAGTTTTTCCAACCGTTCATCGATGGGAAAATGATTGGCAAGCATCTGCTTTTGAAACTGCGGCCAATTGCCGCCGGAAATGACCGCCACGTTGATAAACCGAAGCAATTTACCAAGAAGGGTGGTCATCTCCGAATCAAGCGCCGATTTGCTTTCGGCCAATGTGCCATCCAGATCGAAAACAATCAGTTTCTTCATTTTTCCTTTCCTATCCCCTTCCATTTCCAATTTAAAATCTCCGGCATATCCTGGCCGTATTCCCGAATATAATTTTTGTGGTCCACCAGCTTGTCCCGTAAGTATTGCTTGGCATACGCAGCCCTCGACCCCAATTGCGGCAACCGGTCGATCACATCCCCCACCAGATGATAACGGTCCAGGTCATTCATCACCACCATATCAAACGGGGTCGTGGTGGTTCCCTCTTCCTTGTACCCCCGCACATGCAGTTGCCGATGATTCGATCGGCGATACGTCAGGAGGTGAATGAGTTTGGGATACCCATGAAACGCAAAAATAATCGGTTTATCTTTGGTAAATAAAATTTCAAAATCCTTGTCGTTCAACCCGTGCGGATGCTCGGTATGCGGTTGCAACGTCATCAGGTCCACCACATTGATGACCCGAATTTTGAGATGGGGAAACAATTCATGCAGCAGCTCGACCGCAGCCAGCGTCTCCAATGTGGGAACATCCCCGCAACAGGCCATCACCACATCGGGTTCGCCCCCTTTATCATTGCTGGCCCATTCCCAGATTCCCAGCCCGGCCGTGCAATGCTTGATCGCCGAATCCATGTCCAACCACTGAAGCGCCGGCTGCTTGCCCGCAACAATCACATTAACATAATTCCGACTCCGTAAGCAATGATCGGTGATCGAAAGCAAGGTGTTGGCGTCCGGCGGTAAATACACCCGGACAATTTCCGATTTTTTGTTCACCACATGATCGATAAACCCCGGATCCTGATGACTGAACCCATTGTGATCCTGGCGCCACACATGAGAAGACAACAGGTAATTCAATGAGGCAATCGGTCGCCGCCACGAAATATGCCGGGTCACCTTCAACCATTTGGCGTGCTGATTAAACATGGAATCGATGATATGAATAAACGCTTCATAACACGCAAAAAAACCATGTCGCCCGGTCAGCAAATACCCTTCGAGCCAGCCCTCACACTGCGTCTCACTCAACATCTCCATGACCCGACCATCGGGACTGATGTGGTCATCGTCGGAAATAACACCGATGGTGGAACACCGACTGGTCACTTCAAATATGGCGGACAAACGATTGGACGACAACTCATCGGGACTAAACACCCGAAAATTACATTGTTTCTCGTTGAGTTTTAAGACGTCTCGGAGAAACTTCCCCTGTACCCGGGTGGATTCTTCCATCATGCCCCCGGGTTTTTCCAACTCCAGTGCATAAGAGCGAAAATCGGGCAATCGTAACTCTTTCATCAAAAGACCGCCATTGGCATGCGGGTTGTCGCCCATACGACGCTCACCTTTGGGCGCGAGCTCGGCCAGTTCGCGAATCAGCGTCCCATTGGCGTCAAACAATTCCTCCGGTTTATAACTCTTCATCCACTTTTCAAGAATTTTGATATGTTCCGATTTTTCTTTGAAATCCATCACCGGAACCTGGTGGGACCGAAACGTTCCTTCAATCTTGAACCCATCCACTTCTTTGGGACAGGTCCAACCTTTGGGGGTTCGCATGATAATCATGGGCCAGCGCGGTTGATTTTGAAAACCGTTTCGCCGGGCATCCGCCTGAATGGATTGGATCTCTTTCACGATTTTATCCAGGGTCTCCCCCATTTGCCGATGCACGGCCATGGGCTCGTCGCCTTCCACAAAATAGGGTTTGTACCCGTAACCCACAAACAGGCATTCCAATTCTTCCTGAGGAATCCGGGCCAGAATGGTCGGACCCGCAATCTTGTACCCATTCAAATGCAAGATGGGCAGCACCGCACCATCGCGTTCGGGGTTTAAAAATTTATTGGAATGCCAACTGGTCGCCAGCGCTCCGGTTTCGGCTTCCCCATCGCCGACCACACACGCGGCAATGAGTTGCGGATTGTCAAAGACGGCGCCAAATGCGTGAGCCAAGGAGTAACCGAGTTCGCCGCCCTCGTTGATCGATCCGGGAACTTCCGCCGACGTGTGACTGGGAATACCGCCGGGAAATGAAAATTGGGTAAACAGTTTCTTCATGCCCTCTTCATCCTGAGAAACATCCGGGTACAGTTCACTGTACGTACCTTCCAGGTACGTATTGGCCACCATCGCAGGACCACCGTGTCCCGGCCCATTGATGTAAATCATGTCCAGATCATACTTTTTAATGATGCGGTTGAGATGAACGTAAATAAAGTTCAAGCCGGGCGTTGTTCCGAAATGCCCCAATAAACGGGGTTTGATATGTTCCAACCTCAAGGACTTTTTTAACAACGGGTTGTCGTAAAGATAAATTTGACCGACCGACAGATAATTGGCGGCCCGCCAATAGGCATTCATTCGTTGCAGCAACGCTTCCGTCAAATCGTCGGAGAGCTTCTCGCTTTGTGTTTGCATGTGCATGGTATCTCCTTGTATAAATTCATTTGTTTTTTTATTGATTTGTTACCTGCAATAATCCGGTTTTTCCAGGGGCATGGGCCAGCAATGCCCCTCCTGGGTAAACAGGGCATTGGCGATTGAGGGCCCCCAGGATCCGGCGGGATAGTTGGGGAAATCCTTGGGTTTTTCCCGTTTCCAGGCGTCCAGGATAGGAGTCAAAATCCGCCAGGCCGCTTCCACCTGATCGGCTCGCATGAACAAGGTGGGATCATTGTTCATCACATCCCAGAGCAACGTCTCATACGCATCCGGGAATGGCCCGGAAAAACTCTCCCGGTAATTGAACCGCATATCCACTG
This sequence comes from Candidatus Omnitrophota bacterium, assembly GCA_050258455.1. Taxonomy (GTDB): domain Bacteria; phylum Acidobacteriota; class Aminicenantia; order UBA2199; family UBA2199; genus JAKAGC01. The sequence goes on from JBLMYT010000113.1 coordinate 4,320, forward strand.
GCTTTAAGACAAGCTTGGGGCCGGGTTGCTTGGCCTGAAAACGGAGCACAATCGTTTCATCGGGCTGAATCGACATGATGATGTGCGCGTTTTGCCAGTGTGCCGCGGCTTCCGGAGGAAAGGATTGGTGCGGAACCGCCCGAAATTGAATGACCACTTCCGAGGCTTGCCGGGGCATTCGTTTCCCCGTGCGCACGTAAAAAGGAACCCCCTGCCAGCGCCAGTTATCGACAAACAATTTTAAGGCCACAAAAGTTTCGGTTTCCGAATCGGGAGCGACCCCACCCTCTTCCCGGTAACCGGGCACCTCGTCCTGATCGATCCGGCCTCGTCCGTACTGCCCCCGGACCGCATAATCGCGGACCGCGTGGGGAGGAATGGGACGAATCGCATGCAATACATCCACTTTTTTATTGCGGATTTCATCGGCCTTAAAGGAGACCATGGGTTCCATAGCGATCAAACAGAGCAACTGCAACAGGTGGTTCTGGACCATGTCGCGCAACGCACCGGCATTCTCGTAGTACTTCCCGCGGTGTTCGATGCCAATGTTTTCAGCCACCGTAATGGTCACGTATTCCACATACCGGCGGTTCCAGATGGGTTCGAACAGGGGATTGGCAAAGCGAAACGCCAGGATATTCTGGACGGTTTCTTTGCCCAGGTAATGGTCGATGCGAAAAATCTGGCATTCATGAAAATTGGCTTCAAAAACCTCATTCAATTTTTGGGCGGATTCCAAATCATACCCGATCGGTTTCTCGACCACGATGCGTTCCCGCGTCTCATCTTTGGCCAGCCCGACCTGTTCCAGGCATTTGGCGATTTCCCCGAAAAAGGAAGGCGGGGTCGCCATATAAAAGATGATTTGAGGTTTGGTTTTCCATTCCTTTTCGCATTTATCGGATTGCGTTTTGATGGCTGCATACGTTTCGATACGATCGAAGTCCCCTTGTTGATAGTAGATATGCCTGGCAAATTCATTCCATTTTTCATCGTCGATCGTCCCTCTTCGGGAAAACATATTGACGCCCTGGTGCAGGCGCTCGCGCAGCGTATCGGTATCCATGTCCCGGCGATCCACGGCAATAATGGTTAAATATGGCGGCATGTGGCGATCCTGGGATAAATCGAACAACGCCGGGATGACTTTTCGCCAGGTCAGGTCTCCGGCACCGCCAAAAATAACAAACAGAACCGCTTCGGTTGGTTCATTGGCGTTCATGTTGCCTCCCCGTTTCCCCGGCGGCTTGACCGGGATCCCCCGCCTGCAATTGAGTGGCAGCTTCCGCATCCATCATCCAGGTAACGGCCCCCCCATAGGGTTGGATCAGGGTCGCGGGAAGATCCGGCTGAGGTTCGGTAAAAGAAAAGATTTCTTTGAGAATCGAGGCTTTCCGGGGACCGGTGACCAGAAACACGACCTCGCGTGCCCGATTGATAAACGGAAGGGTCAGCGTGACGCGCCATCCTCCCATCTTCGGAACAAAGACCGCACGCGCGGTTTCTTCTGTTTCATCGAGAATATCCATTCCCGGGAACAAAGACGCCGTGTGGCCATCTTCGCCCACGCCCAGCAAGACCAGGTCGCAGCGGCTCGCAAAATGCGGGAGCAGCGTTTGCAGTTCCTGAGCATAATCCCGCGCAGCCACGTCTGCTTTCACTTCCCCTTTAATGCGGTGGATATTCATCGGCGGAATGGGGATCCGGGAAAGAAAAGCGTCATGGGCCATGCCGAAATTGCTTTCCGAATCTTCCGGGGGTACCATCCGTTCATCCGTGAAAATGAAATGGACATTCTTTAAATCCAGGGATTCGCTGATCAGCCAATCGCCCAGTCGCTGGTAAACGGGATAAGGGGTTTGCCCTCCGGCAAGCGCGATCAAGCAGGCGCCGCGCTCATGGAGGGATTCTTTGATCGCGGTCATCATCTTTCGCACTCCGGCAGTGACAAATTCGCCCATGTTCGGCGAAACATCGACTAATATTTTGATGTTGGTACTATTATTCATGGTTCCTCCCATTCCGTATGAAAGGTGCCCGGGGCATCGACGCGTTCATAGGTGTGCGAACCGAAATAATCGCGCTGGGCTTGAATGAGATTGGTCGGCAGCCAGGGACTCCGGTACGCATCCAGATAACTCAGGGTCGCCATGAATCCCGGCGTAGGGATTCCCAGACTTGCCGCCATCCGAACGACCTGACGTAAGTCGTTGTGATGTTCCGTGACCTGGTAGGAGATCCGAGGGGCAAAAAGCAGATTCGATAAATCCGGATATTTCCGATAGGCGTCGTAAATATCATTCAGGAGTTCGGACCGGATGATGCATCCCCCTCGCCAAATATGGGCAATGGTATCCAGGTGAAGATTATATTCATATTTCTCAGAAGCGGAAGTCAAAAGCGCCATTCCCTGAGCATACGAGACGATCATCCCTACATAGAGCGCCTGGCGCAACTGGGTGAGGAACGCCGACCGATCGCCCGTAAACCCCGGCATCGTCCACGAATACATGAGGCGGGCCTGTTTACGCTCTCGGATAAATACCGATAAATCGCGCATCTCTACGGAAACATCGATCACGGAAACCGGAGTCTGAAGCGCCATGGCACTTTCCGTGGTCCACATGCCCGTGCCTTTTTGTCGGGCCACATCCAATATCGCATCGATCAACGGCTTCCCGGTCTTCTCATCGATTTTTTTGAAAATCGCACCGGTAATCTCCATCAAATACCCCTTGACCTCACTCTCATTCCATTGGGTGTAGACTTCATGGAGCCGGTCGTTATCCAAACCCAGACCGCGTTTCATCAGATCGTAGGTTTCGGAGATCAGCTCCATGATGGCGTATTCGATGCCGTTGTGAATCATCTTGACATAATGCCCGGCCGATCCGGGCCCCATATACGCGACACAGGGCTCATTGTCCACCCGGGCGGCAACGGCTTCCAATACCGGGCCGATCCGTTTATAGGCTTCCCGGGGACCCCCGGGCATCATGCACGGCCCGTTTCGCGCGCCTTTTTCACCCCCGGATATACCCATTCCCAAAAACTGAATCCCTTTCTCCGCCAACTGAGCGGCACGCCGGTCCGTATCCTTAAAATGCGAATTACCGCCGTCGATGATCAGGTCTCCGGGCTGAAGATGCGGCACCAATTCGGCGATGACCTCATCGACCGGTTCCCCGGCCGGAACGAGGAGCATCACCACGCGCGGCACCCGAAGGAGGCCGACCAGCTCCTCGACGTTTTCGGCCCCCCGAATATCGAGCCCCTTCCCTTCCTGACGAAGGCTCTTTATTCGTTCCGGGTTTCGGTTATAACCGACGATCGAATACCCATGGTCGGCGATATTCAATAACAGATTTCCCCCCATGACACCCAAACCCACCATACCCATTTCATATTGTTGTGTTTTCATTGTCTCTTCCACCTTTAACGCTGTGTTTTTTTTATATACGATTCATAATATTTTAAAAAATGTTTATATGTGAAGCATCTCCAATGCCTGATTGTAGACATTTTCGGCTGTAAAACCGAATTTTTGGATCAGAACCTTCCCGGGTGCCGACGCGCCGAAATGATCGATGCCGATGGTTCGGCCCCGATCCCCCACGTATTTGCACCATCCTTGAGTCGCCGCCATTTCAACGGCGATCCGGTCATGGATATGAGGAGGCAAAACCGAATCCCGATAGGATTCCGGCTGACCGTCAAATAACTCCCAACTCGGCATGGAAACGATCCGGGCACTGACATTGTTTTTCAATAACATATCCTGGGCCGCAATAACCAGGCTGATTTCGGACCCGGAGGCAATGAGGATAATATCGGGTTTTCCGTCCGGGGCATCGGCCAGGATATAGGCCCCGTGTCTCAGGCTCTCGGCGGGCGCAAAGTGCCGGCGATCCAGGGTCGGCACATCTTGCCGGGTCAGAATAAGGGCCACCGGACGCTTTTGGGTTTCCATGGCCACGCGCCAGGCCACAGCGGTTTCATTGGCATCGCAGGGACGAATGACGATCAGTTCCGGTATTGCCCGCAGCGAGGCGATCTGCTCGATCGGCTGGTGCGTGGGGCCGTCTTCTCCCAAACCGATGCTGTCATGGGTAAAGACAAAAATGACCCGCTGGCGCATCAGCGAGGCCAGCCGAATGGGGGGCCGCATGTAGTCGGAAAAAATGAGAAACGTGGCCGCATAGGGAATCACCCCGCCATGCGAGCCCAGACCATTGACAATCGCGCCCATGGCATGCTCGCGGACACCGAAATGAATGTTTCGTCCCGCGTAGGTCCATCCGCCGCCGGCCGACCCCTGGAGGTCCCCGCTTTCCTCATAATCATTTTCAAAGTCGCCCATGGATTTGAGCACCGTGTGGGTCGACGGGTCCAGATCCGCCGAACCGCCCATCAATGCCTGAACCTTCTGACCAATCGCATTAATGACTTTCCCCGATGCCACCCGCGTGGCCATCCCTTTGGGGTCCGCCGGAAAGACCGGGATATCGGCGTCCCAGTCCGGGGGTAAATCGCCCCGCATGAGCCGCTCGAATTCGGCCGCCAGATTCGGAAAGGACGTTGCATATTCGGCCAGGAGATTCTTCCATTTCGCTTCCGCTTGCTTTCCCTTTTCAACGGCTTTCCGAAAATGATCGAGTGCCTGCTCCGGAATATAGAAGAACCGATCTTCCGGCCAGTTCAGGGCTTGTTTGGTTAATTTGACTTCGTCTTCACCCAGAGGCGAGCCATGGGCTTCATAGGTATCTTGTTTGTGCGGAGACCCGTAACCGATATGGGTGCGAATAACAATGATCGACGGACGATCCGCCACATTTCGGGCCACCTCCAGGGCATGGGCGATGGCGGCAATATCATTGCCGTCCGCCACTGACTGGGTATGCCACCCGTAGGCGGCGAAACGCTTCATGCAATCCTCGGTAAAGGTAATATGGGTGGCTGCCGAAAGAGTAATGTGGTTGTTGTCATAGAGGAAAATCAATTTTCCGAGCTTTAAATGTCCGGCCAGAGAAGCGGCCTCGGAGGCCACGCCTTCCATCAAATCGCCATCGCTGACAATCGCATACGTGTAATGGTTGACGATCGGGAAACCGGGGCGATTAAACCGGGCCGCCAAATAATGTTCGGCAATGGCCATGCCCACACTGTTGCCAAAACCCTGACCCAACGGACCGGTCGTGGTTTCGACCCCGGGCGTGACATCGCGTTCCGGATGACCGGGCGTCAGACTGTCCCATTGACGAAATTGTTTGATCTGATCCAACGGCAGATCGTATCCCGTCAGATGCAGCAAACTGTACAACAGCATGGAGCCATGACCCGCCGACAGGATAAAACGGTCGCGGTCCCACCAGGACGGATTGGCCGGGTTATGTTTCAGAAAACGGGTCCAAAGGGTGTAACCCATGGCCGCGGCTCCCATCGGAAGCCCCGGATGCCCGCTGTTGGCTTTCTGCACGGCATCCACCGATAAAAACCGAATCGTATTGACACATAAGCTATCCAGCTCCGATTGTTGGTCGGGGGTAATATCATGGTTAGCATTGTTATCATTGTTGTCATTCTTGTGATTTTTATCATTTTTATCATTTTTATCATTTTCATCATCTTTTTTCATCGTCCTTTCTCCTGATAGAATTGTCGTGTATGCCTGTACTTCCAGACACCATTCCCCTCGCTCTAGCGCATAGGGTTTAGGAATTTGCAGGTGGTGTCAAAAACTTTCCAATCGATTGAATCAGTTGGTCATACGGTTCATTGAATTTTTGAATGCCCTCATTTTCAAGTTGTTGGGTCACGTCCCGGATATCGATCCCGAGTTCCGGAAGCCATCGGAAAATTTGCTCGGCTTCTTCCACATTCGACTCCAGGGTATCGGCCCTGGGATTTCCATGGTCGCGGTAGGCCTTCAAGGTTTCGAGGGGCACGGTGTTGATCGTGTCCGGGCCGATGAGGGCATCCACGTATTTCACATCGCTGTAATTGGGATTCTTGGTGCTGGTGCTGGCCCACAACAACCGCTGGGTATGGCCGCCTTTCTCGGCCAGTTTCTGAAACCGCTCGCCGGCAAAGATTTTCTTATACATTTGATACGCGATTTTGGCGCTGGCAATCGCGGTTTGGCCCACGACTTTCTGGGCCAGTTCCGCTTTTTCACCCCCCTGGGCAATGATCCCTTCCAGGATGGGATCGATCAGGGAGTCGATGCGGCTCAAAAAGAAGCTGGCCACCGACGCGGTGCGTTGCATGTTCCGCCAGGCGGCTTTCTCCAGACCCGCAATGTAGGCCTGGGCCACCTGCTCATACCGGGGTAATCCGAAGAGCAAGGTGACATTGACATTAATCCCTTCGCTGATCAGTTGCTCGATCGCGGGCAATCCTTCCTCGGTCCCCGGTACCTTGATCATCACGTTGATTCGGCCCACGGCGTCCCATAACCGGCGGGCCTCCTCGATCGTACCGGCCGTGTCATGGGCCAGATGCGGGTTCACCTCCAGACTGACATACCCATCCCTTTTGTTACTCTGTTCAAAAAGGGGCCAGAATTCATCTGCGGCCCGGATCACATCGGCCTGGCTGATCGCCTCATAGATGGCCACGGCCTTCTTTCCTTCGAATGCCATGTCCTGAATGTCCTGATCGTAGTCGTGAGTCTCGGTAATGGCTTTATGAAAGATAGACGGGTTCGAGGTCATCCCTTTCAGACCATCCTCTTCGATCAGGCGCCGAAGCTCGCCGCTGGTGAACAGATCGCGTCGGATGTAGTCCAGCCAGATCGCCTGGCCGAACGTTTCCAATTGTTTCAGAGAATTCGTGCTCATAATCATTATCTCTCCTGTTTAATTTTATTTAAATTTTTATATTCCTTAGCGAGGGTTCATCGAGCCAGTAACCTTCCCGATTGTAGTAATGGTGCAACTGGGTCTCATAATCCCGGGTAAGAGGAGATTCATCGGAATATTCAGGCGCCTGTTTGACCGACTCGCGGGTCAGATTAACAAAAACCTTGGATTCGGTCCAACTGATGCGGTCAATCCATTGCCGGGATATCAGGACTTTTTTCCCTGGCCACCAGTTTCGGGTATCGATGACCAAATACCGGATGGCCCAGGATTGATCATCGACAATAAAATCGTCCACGTGGCCGATTTCGTCATCCTGGGCTTGAATGTGATAACCGGTCACCTCTCGGGTACTCCGAAGGTTCGGGTCCCACCGTTCTTCTTCCGCGGCGGTCTGGGTTTCGCCTTCAATTCGGGTCGCCGGAGAAGCCGAACGCCCCCACATGAAAGGACCGTACCAGTACATCGGCCATCCGTAATAACCGTAATACGCTTCTTCGTATTGCCGGGAGATGGGCTTGTCCGAATCCAGGGAGGGGCTGTCCTCGATCTGCTTTCGGGTGAGCCGGATCGAAATAATCTTTTCCTCTTCGTTTACGGCCTCGATCGCGTAGGGGGAAATTAAGACTTGTTTGCCGATGAGCCAATTACCGGTTTCCGCAACCAGGTAACGAATCGACCAATGTTTGTCATCAAAATAAAATTCCAGGGCTTTGCCGATTTCACCATCGACAGCCCCCAATTTATAGCCTTTCAGGTCTTTGGCTTTGTATAACATATGTCCTCCTTTTTATGTCATCGATGTCATCGATTGAGTCGGTTTTACTGTGGTTTCACCGTTTCACCGTTATTAAATGATGACTTCATGTTTTCTTTTTCCAATTCCGCTACCTTGGCGAGTCGGCGCCGGTGGCGTTCCGCCCCGCTGAATCGGGCAGACAGAAAGGATGTGATCAACTCCCAGGCAACCGCGTCGTTGATCACGCGGCCGCCCAGGCAGATCACATTCATGTTATCGTCGGTCACTCCCTGGCTGGCTGAGAACATCTCCGTAATCAGAGCCGCTCTCACGCCAGGGACCTTGTTGGCAATGATGCAAGCACCCACACCACTGCCGCAAATCGCGATTCCCCGTTTCACCTCACCATGGGAGACAGCCCGCGCCAGCGGCACGACCAAATCCGGATAATCGTCCTGAGGATCGGAGTGAAGAGCACCAAAATCAAGGACCTCATACCCGTTGTCACGAAGTTTTTGGGCCATCTTCTCCTTTAAATCGAAGCCGCCATGATCGGCAGCAATCCCGAGGCGTTCCGGTGTCGAGGATGGCGCGTTCTGTGGGGGGGTCATTGTCAAACCTCCATGCCCTAAGACATTCCTTTCTTGGCTGCAGGTCGTTTCTCGTAAAACTTGAGATAATTCCCGATGGCGTTTTTGATGTAGTTGTGATTTTCCTCGCTGTAGGTTCGCAGGTAATTGGGATCGAAATAGAAATACATCCACACCCCTTGCTGGGAGTAGACTTCTTTTCCCTTCTTATGGTATTTGACTTTATTGTCTGTCCGTAAGAGGACTTCGATTCCCTTATCGTTGTACCGGACCTTTCTCACCTCGAAAACCTGACCTTTTTTCAGTTCTACCGAGGGGACTTCCTGGAGACCCATCGCCTGATCCTGTCTCCATTTTCCACCGTTTTCGATGATAATCGTCAGGCTTTTGTCAAATCCTTTAGACGATTCGGCCGGAACGGAATCGTACTCCAACACGGCGTATTCTTTACCCATCATGAATTTCTTCATTTCGTTTTGCAGCTTTTCATCCCATTGACCATAGGTGAACGTGGACATCAGAACCATGACCGCCACAAAGCATACACCCACACACACACGTAAACACACATTTCTTTTCATTTGCATTTCTCCTTTTTCTCCTTGCTTCTCGTTGGCTTCTTCGTATCAAGCGGAGAAGCTTCCATGCAGCACCATAGCAAATCGAATGCCAGATGAGTGACCGAGCCCACGCTGACCGGGGAACCGCCCGAAAGCATTTTCTATTTTTCGGAAAAAGGGAAGAGAGGACCGGCGGCGGCGATGGGAATTCCTCTCGGAAGTTGTCCTAGGAAATAGTAATTTTCCTATTTCCTAGTACCTTTTCCTGATGAGCGGCACGCGTCTCATGGCGAAAAGTAAAAGTTTTTTTGGGAATATCGGAGATTCGATCCGGGGTCGAAACGCTTGGCATCAGGTTTGCATCTGTTTGGGTAGGAGGAAAAAAACATGAAGAATAATGTGTGGATGATAGGATTGATTTTTTTGGTGGCCCTGAGTTTTGGGGGGTGCTCGGCTTATGTGGGCACTGGGAGTTATTCTCCGCCTTTAGGCTCTGGTTCGGGGAATGGGTCGAACGTGGACATCTCCTATTTCTATGATTTCCTGTTGCCTTATGGAAATTGGACCTCTCTTCCCAATTACGGCTATGTGTGGGTTCCGAGTGGTGTGGGTTACCAGTGGCGGCCTTATTCCGATGGTCGATGGGCCTTAACCGGTAATGGTTGGACCTGGGTATCCAACGAGCCATGGGGCGATATTACCTATCACTATGGCCGGTGGGGGTTTGATGCGATACTCGGTTGGTATTGGGCCCCGGATACGATCTGGGGACCGGCCTGGGTGGCCTGGCGATGGAGCAATGATTATTTAGGATGGGCGCCATTGCCGCCGGGTGCGCCGTTTGAACCGGGGATGAACCTCGATATCCCCTGGAGTTATTGGTTATTTGTCACCAGTCGGCATTTTACGGATCGGGATGTCCAATCGCGCGTTCTTCCAGCAGAGCGCAATCCGGCGATTATCAGTAAAACCACGCCTCACACCGGTATTGTGGTACGGAATAATGAGATCATCAATGAAGGGATCAGCCGGGATGAAGCCCAGCGGATTACCCGGAAGACGATTCCCCAGTACAACCTTAGAAATATCCCGAATCCGGGGCATACGCGAATTCGAGGCAATGAGGTCGAAATCTTTCGACCGATGGTTCGGAAAGATGAGGCGGTCAAACCGAAGACCATTGTGAATCGAGACGAGATTCGCCAGCGAATGGTCGGATCGAATGCGTCGGGGCCGCACCCCCCGAATATCGATGTTTCGACGATTCGGAAGCAGCAAAATCAGGAACGCAGGCTTCTCCAGGAAAGTCATAATCAGGAGATTAAATCGATGAACCAGCGGAGGACAGCCGAAGAAAAGCAGGCGGCCACGGACAATGAACGCCAGCGCATCCGGCAGGATTACAATAACCGGGTGCAGGAGTTACAGCGGCTTCATCAGCAAGAGATGCAGCAGATGCAAGCGCGGCATCAGCGAGATTTGGATCAGGCCGGGGTGCCGAAGAAGAAGGAACAGTAAGTCAGCGGCGTGTTAGCGTGTGGGCGTCTGGCGGTGTTTTTTGAGGAGAGTGTACAGCCGTGATCGGGATAGGCCGGAAATTTTGCACGCCTGGTCGATGTTTCCGTGAACAAAGGCGATCAACTCTTTTATGTACTGTTGTTCGGCTTCGGCAACAGCCGCCTCTCGAAATGCCTTTAATTTGGGGGGGACATTGGAGGGACCGGGGAGGCCGGAATTCGGAAGTTCCGGTTTTTCCCGGCTTCCGTTCTTTTCCTGGACGCCGTTTCGGGCGACATGGACCCGGATATGGGTCGGGAGGTGTTTGGGGAAGAGGATCGGGTCGTCTTTGGCTGAGAGGATGGAGCGTTCCAGGGTCTGGACCAGTTCTCGGACGTTACCCGGCCATTTATAATGGGTGAGGATATCGCGGAATTCGGGTGCGAGTTCTTTGGTGGGTATATTGAAGCGATCGCAGAGTTTCTTCATGTAGTAGGCGACCAGTTCTTCGATATCTTCGAGGCAATCGCGGAGCGGGGGGAGTTCGATCACAAACGTTCGGATTCGGAAGAGGAGGTCTTCGCGGAATTGGCCGTCGCGGACCATGGCTTCCAGGTCGCGGTTGGTGGCGGCGAGCAGGCGGAAATCGCTCGTCACTTCCTGGTTGCCTCCCACGGGGCGAAAGCGGCGTTCCTGAATGACGCGAAGAAAGCTTTTTTGAATTGAGAGGGGCAGTTCGCCGATTTCGTCCAGAAAAAGGGTTCCCTTGTCGGCTTGTTTGATTAAGCCTTCGCGGCTGGTGTAGGCGCCGGTGAATGCGCCCCGGGCATGACCGAAGAGCACGCTTTCCACGAGCGTTTCCGGAAGTGCCGTGCAATCGACGATCACAAACTCTTTTCCGGCCCGATGGCTATTGGAGTGAATGGCGCGGGCAAAGAGTTCCTTGCCGGTTCCGGTTTCGCCCGTAATCAGGACATTGGCATCGCTTTGAGCGGCCTGGAGGAGGAGTTCAAAACTCGAATACAGGCGTTGGGAGCTACCGATGATGTCTTTGCGTTTCAATGCCGAAACCGGTTTGCCTTTTCCTCTATCGGCTCGGTATTCCAGGGCACGGATCAGGGGGCGGGTAATGGTTTCGATGCAGGTCGGTTTTTCGATGTAATCCCAGGCGCCGTTGGTGATGGCGGCTTCGGCTTCATCCGGGTCGCCGTATCCCGTGATGATGATTTCCGGGGCGTGGCCGGCGGCTTTGATTTTGGACATCACATCCAGGCCGCTGCCGTCCGGCATGCGGACATGAATAAAAATGATATCGAAGGGTTCGGACAACGCTTTTTTTATGCCTTCGCCGAGTGTGAATGCGCAGAATGGGTTTTGCCCCATCTCGCTCACGATAGTTGCAATGGTGTCGCAAATGGTCTTATCATGATTGATGATTAAAATGTTGGCCCTCATCTCTGCACCTCTTTTTCTCGCCCTCTTGTCAATTGGTTTTATATTCTACCACTTTAAAAATTTAAATTCAACATTGATGAATTTTTTTTAACTTTCTCATTTTTGAACGGGATATCGGCGCACATGATGAACGGGGGCGCACATGGGTGCGCCCTATAGAATGTTTCGACTATGGACCTATTTTTTATTTTGTTCTGTAGTCGATGGTAAGGCAAAAGGTTCTTGAAGGCGTTGCCGAGAGTTTGACCCGGTGAAAGAATAGGAAAATCCTACGAAAATACCGATTTTTTTCTTTTTTGCCATATTTTCAAGCGCGTTGGCATCGGTTACAAAACTCCCTGGGGGAGAACTTGCGGGCGGTCGATTCACATCGCCTAAAACCAATCCCCCGGTCAAAAACCCCACGCCTCCGAATCGTAGGCTCGGCCCAATATAGTAACGGATATCCGTCCCTATTCCGATACCGACCCCAAATGTCACCGGAATAAATTTTAATTTACTCTGGCGACTATTGTAGTATAAATGGACCATGGCGACGGTGCCAATACCTAATTGACTTGAATCTTCATCTTTTTGAACTAAAAAACCATTTTCCTCGGTCTGGGTGATCGGATCTTTTCTTATTGTTGGCTTCAGGTAGTATGAGGGGGTTCCCAATGTATCCACCGTGAAGGCACCGCTGAAATCAACCGTCCACTGCGTGGTCATTACCGGAATCACCCAGTCCCGTTTTTTGGTGACGTTATCGGATGTTGCCGAAACATGGACTTGGTATAATGCCATTTCCGAGCGATGCCTTATTTGAATGGGTAATTGATTTAGACCACGGACGATATCTCCTTTATTAACTTTTTCTTTTAATACGCCATTTACACTGATTTCGATATCTCCCTCCGGCAGATTTAAGATTCTTATTTCCAGAATTTCCCCATCGCCTAATTCCACTGCACCATAAGGTAAAATGGCGCTTGTCAAAAAATCCAGAGCGATCTCGTATGAAGGGGATTCCCCTATTTTCTGGTCAGGTAATTGCCCGTTATTCTGTTGTCCTTGGACGAAGCAAAACATACTCATAACCAAAATAAGCGTAAAAATAATCGTTGATTTTTTCATTTATTCCCTCCTTATGTTCTTGTTTCCTTCATTAAAACTTTTTTTATTTTGTCCATCTCTTCTTAACTTTTTTCCTTGCATATTTATTTTATATAACCCATTTTTTTTTGTCAATATTCGGAACTTAATTTCGGAGCTGAATTTAATAATTTTTGTAGGGTGGCGCAACCATTCCCAGATAATTAGGAAATAAGGCGTTAAATGCAAATTGCCGGCGTGAACCGCAATAACTTGAATTCCCTTTATCGATGTGTTATACTGCGCACCTTGAAAATCAAATGAAAATAAGAACCTTAAAATCCGATTTACTACTCACTCTGGCGGCGATCATTTGGGGTTTCTCGTTTGTTGCCCAACGTAAGGGAATGGAATTTGTGGGACCGTTTACGTTTACCGGTGTTCGCTTTGCCATTGGTGCGTTGTCTCTCTTACCCCTGATGGTTTTTCGCCGGCGAAAATTCCCCAAAGACCATGCGTCCACTCATCGTCAGGACAGAAACATTCTCCTCAAGGGAGGGGTGATCCTCGGTTTGGTTCTTTTCTTCGGTATTTCTTTCCAGCAAAATGGTCTGGTTTACACCACCGCAGGAAAAGCCGGATTTATAACCGGATTGTATGTCTTGTTGGTTCCGCTGTTGGGGCTTTTTTGGAAACAGCGTCCCAGTCCTTACACGTGGTTTGCGGCCATTATTGCAACGATCGGGCTTTATTTTCTGAGTATTAATGAATCGTTTGTCATGGCATGGGGTGATCTGCTCGAGGTGATTGGGGCTTTTTTCTGGGCCGGTCATGTTCTTGTGATCGGTTGGCTTTCACCACGCACGGATGCCATTAAATTGTCCATTCTCCAATTCACGTTCAGTGCGTTGTTAAGTCTGTTGGTTGGCGTTATATTTGAAACCACTACCATTGCCGGCCTCAGGGCGGCATTGATTCCCATTTTATACGGCGGTATTCTTTCTTCGGGCGTGGCTTATACGCTTCAAATTGTGGCTCAAAAGGATGCGCCGCCGTCTCATGCGTCTGTGATTTTATGTATGGAGTCTTTGTTTGCCGCGCTTGGTGGGTGGATGATCCTGGGTGAGACCTTTACGGTGCGTTCGATCGTTGGGTGTGCCCTGATGCTTTCCGGGATCCTTCTTTCCCAGCTTCAATTTTTCGCTCCGCGTTCGAAGTTAAAGACGACGCCAGTGCTCAATGAGGAAATGAATACTTAATCTCTTGGCCGGGTGGTAAATTGTTGCTTCGCACCTGCCATTCTCTCTCTGATTCCCAATAAATCATGGTACTGCTTTATTAAAATTTAGATCATCGAATCCGATTTCCGGGTTGATATCCAAAAATTGTTGGTACGAGCGATACGTAACCCTGTACGAAGGAAAAGATTGCTTGTACGCGCCCGGCGATTGCTTGTACAAGGGAAAAGTTTGCTTGTACGAGGGGCACGATTGCCTGTACGGACCAGGCGATTGGGTGTACGCAGATGTCGATTCGATGTCTCATTCGGAATTTTTTTTTATTTAGGCCTATAGTCGATCATTAACAGGTATGGCGGAGACTTTGCATCTCTACGGTTCCAAATAACCCAGCCAGAATTAAACAATATTCTTGAATAAATTACATTTTTTTGATATGATTGAATATTGAGGAGCGCTACCCAATGCCGGTTAAAAAGGAAAGAAAAGGCAAAAAAAAGTTGAAGAATCAATATGACTCCGCCTGGAAAGAAGTTCTCAAAAAACTCTTTAAAGATTGCCTGCAATTTTTTTTCCCCGATAT
>JBLMYT010000114.1:0-121214 GCA_050258455.1 Candidatus Omnitrophota bacterium
AAATTATTCGCCGTTTGAACCGTAATGCATTAAAACCCGATGATATCGTCTATATCGAGAATGAGAAAAAATTTTGGGAAGAAGTTACTCAATTGGAACAGAGTATTTATGAAGACGGTATAGAAGAAGGCCGGGAAGAAGGAAGAGAAATCGGACGAGAAGAAGGAAGAGAAGAAGGAATCGAAATCGGAAAAGAAGAAGGAAGAGAAGAAGGACGAGAAGAGGGACGAGAAGAGGGACGAGAAGAGGGACGAGAAGAGGGAATAAAAGAGGGAATAAAAGAAGGGAAAAAAGAAACAGCGATGAATATGATAAAAAAAAGATTTGATATCGATACCATAATTGAAGTAACCGGTTTGGATAAAAATAAAATCGAGGAATTAATGTCTAATGTGCAATGAGAGCACATAAAATTGGAGTTTTACAAACGTCAAGTAACAAGGTAAAACAACACCCGCCAAAACGATATCGCAGGCTTTTAAACGCTTTTAACTTTTTTATTTTCGTCTCTTAAATGTTTCTTTTTTGGATTTCTGTTTATCCTCTTCATAGGATTTATAAGTTTTTTGAGGATTATCTTTAAAGTACCTGAGAAGCTCGATATACCGTTTCACGATGTATTCGACGGTCGAAGGCGAAAATAACGACCGCTTGTACACCCAATCCAACAATAACCCATTTTGATATTCGGTCACATACACTTCAATATCAAATTTGACATCCCGGGCATTGTCCTGAGGACCGGATTCCGCATCATCGATTCGTATATGGGTGGTGTCTTCCTGAATGTTGAGGAAATTAAACGAAACCGGAACCTCGGGGTATTTGATTTTTAATTCTTTAAAAATGGGTTCCAACGGGTAATCCTGATGTTGAAATACCTCGCCCACGCTACGGCTGACCTCCCGGAAAAAGTCGATAAAAGGTTTCTCCGGATCGATATCGATGCCAAATAACAGGGAATTGACAAAGAATCCCATGATGTGTTGAAGAGAAGCGGATCCTCTGCCGGACGCAATGATCGAACATAAGACGTTGTGACGGTTGGCGATTCGCGAAAGTAACATGAGGTATACCGAAAACAAGACCGTAAAAAGTGAGGACCGGTTTTCCCGCGCCAACGCGTTGAGTTCATCTCTGGTGCCTTCGTCCAGGATACACCGATAACTCGATCCGCTCAAATCATTTCGATCGCCCAATGCATCGACCGGGAGTTCGAAAGTTAAATTCCAGGTGGTTAATTTCTCTTTCCAAAATCGATAGGAAGACCTCATCGATGGCGAATCCAGAAACGACGAATTGTGGCGAGCGGCAACATCTTTGTACTGAATGGTTAATGGCGCGGGGTGATAGGCGTTATGGGTTCTGAAACCGTCATAGTAGAGCGCGAATTCTTTTTGAATGAGCTGGATGGACCATCCATCGGAGATGATATGATGCATGTTGAAGATGAAGTCATAGCATGCGTCATTGACTTTTAAAAGGATGCACCGGAAAAGGGGCGGCCTGGATAAATCAAAGGGCGTTTTTTGTTCGGTTGTAAACACGCGTTCCCTCTCCTGTTGCTTTTGCTCGTCCTTCAATAATGAAAGATCAATGGTGTTGACGGTTATCCGAACCTGAGACTCGACAAACTGAACACCTTCGCCATTGACCAATTTAAACGCGGTTCTCAAGCTTTCATGCCGCTGCATCAGTTTCTCAATTGTTTTTTGAATCATACCTTCATCAACGGCGTGCGCCAAAACGATTCGTCCGGGCATGTTGAAGGAAATACTGTCGGGCTGCAATTGATGAATCACCCAAAGTCGTTTTTGATTAAACGACAGCTCATAATATTCGCGTTCTTCGATGGGCTCCGGTTCGATGCCTGCGGTTTCTTCATCGGTTGAAATGAGACTGGCCAGCTCGCGGATCGTGGGCGTTCTCAAGATTTCGGCCAGAGGAACATTGACATCCAATTCGTTTCTTATTTTGGCCATCATCATCGCGGCTTTAAAGGAATGTCCGCCCAATTCGAAGAAATTGTGATCGATTCCGATTTGATCAACCGGATGAGCCAAAATGTCACTCCATATTTTAGCCAACATTCGTTCACTCGTGTTTCGAGGCGCTGTATACCCGTCTTCCAAATTGAATTCCGGTTCGGGGAGTGCGTTTCGATCGGTGCGATCAATCTTCCCGGTTGGATTGAGCGGCATTTTCTCGACTCTCATGAAATATGTGGGAACCATATAATCGGGTAAAACGGCGGATAAATGCTCTCGCAATTCCGATTTTGAAATTTGATGATTCGATTTATCTTCCGAAACCGTGTACGCACACAAATGCAGTTCTCCCTGCCCGTCTTTTGTGGCACGAACAACCGCTTCTTTGATTCCCGGATATTTTAACAATTGACTTTCGATTTCTCCAAGTTCGATTCGAAACCCACGGATCTTAACCTGGGTATCGCGTCTGCCGATAAATTCGATATTGCCGTCGGAGAGTAAACGCCCCAGGTCTCCGGTACGATACAATCGTCCGTAAACCGGATGATTGAAGAAGGCGTTCTCTGTTGCCTCGTCATTCTTCCAATACCCCAATGCCAGATGGGAACTTGCAATCACAATTTCTCCGGTTTCATAAGGCCCCACCAAGTTATTTTCTTCATCCAGCAGAAGAATACCCGTTTCATCCAATGGTTGACCGATGATAATTTTGTCTAAATTCGAATTCCCGGGATCGATTTTCCATATCGAACTGACCGATGATTCGGTTTGACCGTAAATATTAGCCAATATCGAATGGGGAAAATAACGCGATGCCATCGCAACTTCATGTTCTCGTAAGGGTTCCCCGCCCAATAGGATGAATCGAATATGGGAGAAATCGATTTTACCGATTGTTTCCTCTTCCATGTTCGACACAAAGTAATTGAATAAGGAGGGAACCGAATGCCAGATGGTGATGTTTTCTTTTGTTAAGAAATACGACAAATTGGGCGCACTTTCTTCCCGGTTTTTGACATCGTAAAGGTAAAGCGTGGCACCGTTCAGCAGTGCCCCAAACATATCCTGAACCGACCCGTCATGACAAAAGGAAGAAAACAGCGTCATTTTATCATCCGGAGTGATGGAAAAGAGTCGCGCCCAATTGCGGGTGTAATAGAGAACATTGTTGTGGTTTTGAATCAATCCTTTGGGGTTTCCGGTCGAACCGGATGTATATAAGATATAAGCCGGTGTTTGAGCGGAAATATCGATGTTTTGATAGTGACTATCTTCATGAATCGAAGTCACATTTCCCAGATGAATGCGATTTTCGTTTGCCAGTTCCAAAGCGGTTTCCTGATTTTTGGTATTGGTAAGCAGTAAAGAGGATTCGGAATTTTCCAGCATGTAACTCAATCGTTTTTTTGGATAAGAGACCGAAAGCGGCACATAAATGTTTCCGGATTTTAACACGCCGATAATCGACGCGACCATATCCACACCATGTTCAAAATAAAGACCGATTCGTTGATCGCTACCTTCGATTGAACACTGAATCAATCCGGCAATTCGACCCGAATACCGGTCGAGTTCCGCATAGCTGAAATGATGACTGCCGATTTTGACGGCAATCCGATCCGGGTTCTGTTTGACCTGATGAGTGAAAACGTTCTGTATGGGCTCCGCCGGGCAGACACGCGGGTCTGCCCCTACATGAATTTCCCTCTGTAGGGGCGCACCCATGTGTGCGCCCGCGAAACAAACATGCATGAGCGGTTGAATCCAGGTATTGAATTTCCGGTAATCCATAATGCACGATTGCGGATTTCTTGAAAAGAAATCCAAAAGCTTTTGATATTCTTCCACCATGTACTCGATGGTTTGAGGCTTGAACACATGTTTCTTATAGCTCCAGGACATGTGAATCCCGTTTTTGTATTCGGTCAGGTAAGGTTCCAGATCAAATTTGGTTTCCTGCCAATCGGGGACATGAACCGGTTCGGTGTTTTTATATTCTTCGAGTGCAGCCGATTCTCGAATATGAAGCATATTAAAAGAGATGGAAATCTCCGGATACCGCATTTTCATTTCTTCAAAGATCGGTTCGAGAGGATAATCCTGATGCTCAAAAACATCCAGAATGTCTTGGTTCATCCGTTTTAAAAATTCGGCAAACGGTTCTTTCGCATCCACGTGCGTATGATAGATAATGGAATTAACAAAGAAGCCGACAATGGGGTGAAGCGACACATGCGGTCTTCCGGATCCGATAATGGAGCTCACCACGTGTTTCTCTCCGGAGAAACGAGACAACAGCATCAGGTATATGGAAAACATAACGGTAAAAAGCGTGGTGTGTTGACCTTGAGCCAACACTTTAATCTGCCGACTAATTTCCTGATCGATAAAGACACTGTATCCTGCACCTTCGTTGTTTTCTCTGTTTCCTGAAAAGTCACCGGGAAGTTTAAACTCCGAAACTCCGTCTTTCAATTTCTGTTTCCAAAATCGATACGACCCGCTCGCTTTTGAGGGATCGTTTAACTGATGATGATGCCATTCGGAAAAATCCCGATACCGAAAGGTTAAAGGTTCCGGTTTAATTTCTTCTCCCGCACGATACGCTTCATAAATGATATTAAAATCATTCTTAATGATTTCCATGGACCAACCATCGGTAATAATATGGTGCATGTTAAACATCAATTCATAAGTGTTCCGATTCAATTTCAAAAGAACCGAACGAAAAAGCGGCGGTTGGGTGAAATCAAACGGTTCTTCAACTGTTTGATTGTAAATATCTGTTATTTTGCTTTGTTTTTCCTTCTCCGCCATCAGAGACAGATCGATCTTTTTTAACGGAATCGCTTTCAATTCTTTTAATATAAATTGAACCGGCTGACCATCGATGGATCGAAAACCGGTTCGAAAACTGTCATGACGGTCAAATAGTTGAACCAATGAGTTTTCAATCCATTCATCCTTCACCTCATGATCCAATCGAATTCGTCCGGGCATATGAAACGCCGAGCTTCTTTGGATCTGGTGAATCAACCACAACCTCTTTTGATTGAAACTGGGTTCATAAAACTCTTTGTCTTCCGTTAAGGTCAAATCGATAAAATGCTGTTTCTTCGACGTGGATATGAAGTGAGCCATTTCACGGATAGTTGGGGTTTTGAATATCTGGGATAAGGGAATCTCAACGTCCAATGCATGATGAAGCCGGGCAGTTAAAATCGTGGCTTTTAATGAATGACCTCCCAACGCAAAGAAATTATCATCGATCCCTATCTTATCCGAAGATTGAGACAAGACTTCACTCCATAAATTGGCCAATGCTTTCTCGATCTCAGTTCCGGGTGCCGCATAACCCCGGGCATCCGTTAATTCCGGTTCGGGTAGTGCCTTACGATCTAACTTTCCATTTGCATTTAATGGAATTTTTTCCAGCCGGACAAAAACAGACGGTACCATATAATGAGGTAAACGGCTTAATAAATAGTCTCGCAATGGGTTTTCCGAAGTTTCAATGTCCGAAACAACATAGGCAGCCAAATATTTTTCTCCCGCTTTATCTTCTTTGACAATGACCACCGCCTCTTTTATTGCTTCATGCTTCAATAAACGATCTTCGATTTCTCCGAGCTCGATGCGAAAACCCCGTATCTTGACCTGATGATCGATCCGACCCAAAAATTCAATGGTCCCATCTTCCAACCATCGACACAAATCTCCGGTTTTGTATAACTTTTTTCTCACGGAGCACACGGAGGGCACGGAGGAGAATTTTTCTGCTGTCAATTCGGGGTTGTTCAAATATCCGGGTGAAACACCATCTCCGCCAATAACCAATTCATCAAATACATGGGGTGGGGTTAAATGACCCCGTTTATCCAAAATCAATAAGGTGTTATTTGCGATATTCTTTCCAATCGGTATACCGGATAATCGATCATAAGATTCCTGATTAAACTTATCGATCTTTAGTACCGCTGCTAAAATAGTGGCTTCGGTCGGCCCATACATGTTGTATAGACAACACCGAGGGTCGATAAGATCACAGGCTCGCTCAACCAAATCACGGGTGAGTTTTTCTGCCCCGATACACAAATGACGCAATGTCGATAAACGCTTCCCCGAATGAATCAAGGTTTGGAAATGCGTGGGCGTGATATGCAAGACCGTGATTCCGGAACGGTTCATAAAATCGGCATAACGTGAACCATCCATGGTTAGCTCAGCGGATACCATGTGAAGGCTCGCACCCGAGGTTAAGGTGATAAATATCTCCCATACCGACCAGTCAAAATAATAGGATAAATTCTGAACCGAACGGTCATCGGGATTCAGTCCCAGATGATCATATCCCCAATGCAGCAGCGGACAAATATTGGAATGGCGAATCAATACACCTTTGGGCTTTCCGGTGGAACCGGATGTATAAATGATGTAAGCAAGATTTAGGTTTTTATTTAAATGTAGGGGCGCACCCATGTGTGCGCCCAATTCTTCGATGACATGCGGGCAGACACGCGGGTCTGCCCCTACGGAACGAGTAACCAAAAAACACGCCCTGCTATCTTTTAACATATAATCGATTCGTTCCTGCGGTAATCCGGGATCAATGGGTAAATACGCTCCCCCGGCTTTTAATATACCGATAATACCGATTATCATTTCAATGGAACGCTCGATTTTTATCGCGACAATCGTGTCAGAATGAACGCCTTTGTGGATTAATTCGTACGCCAATCGATCGGATTGGCTATTTAATTCATCGTACGACAACTGCGGGCAGACACACGGGTCTGCCCCTACAAAAGTCGAACCGATCAGCGCGAGATGGTCCGGCGTTCTTTCAACCTGTTCCTCAAATAATTCATGAATGGTTTTATCGTTGGGATATTTAATTTCCGCACGATTAAAGTCGTATAATATACGGTTCTTTTCCCCTTCTGTGATGATTTCAATATCCGAAATCATCCGGTTTTTATTTTCGATAATACCATTAATGATATTCTTAAAATAAGCGATAAACCGCTCAATGGTTTGAGGCTTAAACAATTGGGTACAATATTCAAATGTAAACAACAATTTATCGTCGGACTCGATTCCCGTTAAAGTCAAATCAAACTTGGAAGTCTTGTTCTCATATTCATAAGGCGACAACGTCAAACCGGGAATCTCTATTTCTTTCAATTGGAAATTCTGCAACACAAACATGACATCAAACAACGGGTTACGCCCGGTATCCCGATTGGTGACAACCTGTTCGACCAACGCCTCATACTGGTATTCCTGATTATCAAATGCACGCAGTGCATTGGTTTTGACTTCATAAAGAAATTCGATAAACGTTTTCTCCCCTTCCGGATAGTTTCGTAACGCCAATGTATTGATAAACATACCGACAATGTTTTCCAAATCCACATGCCGTCGTCCCGCAACCGGCGAACCCACGACCATATCTTCCTGATTGGATAATTTCGCTAAAAACACATTGGTTAATGCCAACAGGACCATATACATCGTGGCTCCCGTTTCCAAAACCAATGACTTCAGGTCAGATGAGGCGTTTTTATCCAGTTCAAAACTCACCGTTCGTCCGTCGAAACTCTGAACCGATGGTCTCGGAAAATCAACCGGAAGCTCCAATACAGGTATCTCACCGCCAAACTCATTTAACCAAAAGTTCCTCTTTTGGTTTAGGGATTCACCGCTGAGTTCCCTCTTTTGCCACTCCGAATAATCTTTGTACTGAACCCGAAGCCGAGGTAAACTCCCTCCCCGATAAAACACCATGAAATCTTGCATGATCACATTCATGGACGTTCCATCCGAAACAATATGATGCATGTCAACCGATAAAAGATATTTGTGATCTTCCATCCGCATCCATCCGACCCGCATCAACGGTGCTTTTCTTAGATCAAAACAATTGACAAAACGATCTATTTCTCTTACCTTCTCAATTTCTTCGCTTCTTACCTTCTTCTTTTCCCCCTCTGTGTCCTCTGTGACCTCTGTGGCTAAATAATTTATTTCACACTCGACGCGTTCGCGAACCCGCTGAACGGGTTGATCATCGACCAGGTGAAACGACGTTCGCAAACTCTCATGACGATCGATCAACTGTTCAAAAGCATCTTCAAGTCTATGAAGATCGAGTTCTCCTTCCAATACAAAAAACGAAGGAATATTGTAATTGGTTCCTTGCGGATCCATTTGCTGCAAGACATACAACCGCTTCTGTGCCGAAGATAAGGCATAATATTCTTTTTTCTCCACCGGATCGATCGAAATATATTTTTTCCGCTCTGCATTGTCGATCAAAGCCGCCAATTCACCAAGTCCGGATGAGAAAAATACCTGCGCCAACGTGATATTCACATCAAACGTTTGATGAATCTTTGAAACCAATAACGTGGCTTTTAAGGAATGGCCACCCAATTCAAAGAAATCGGAATGACGACCGATAAACTCCCTTTCGATTCCAAGGACGTCACTCCAGATTTGCGCCAATTTTTTCTCCACCCTATCCCGCGGAGCCTCAAATGTGCCGCTTACTGAAAATCCAATGGTTGGCTCCGGCAACGCTCGCCAATCCACTTTGCCATTAACGGTTAATGGGATTTTCTCTAACTGAACAACATAGGAAGGAATCATGTAATTGGGTAAATAATTCGATAAATAGTATCTTAATTGGCCGATATCTAATTTATCCTCCGATACGACATAAGCACAAAGATATTTGTTCTTTCCCTTATCTTCTTTGACAATCACCACAGCGTCCCGGACTGAATGATGCTCCAATAAGCGGTTTTCAATTTCTTCCAATTCGATTCGAAATCCTCTGATCTTGACCTGTTGATCAATGCGACCTGAAAAGTCAATATTTCCATTATCTAACCACTGCGCAAGATCTCCGGTTTTGTAAAGATTGCCTCCGGCGGCCCACCTTTTTGAAAAAAGGTGGGACCAAAAACTTTTGGTATGGGAAAGATTAAAAGGATTCAAAAATTTCTCAAACGATAATTCCGGATTGTTTAAATATCCTCTGGAAACGCCATCACCCCCGACCCAGAGTTCGCCGGCAATTCCTACAGGTTGAATGTGTCCTGCTTTATCCACAATATAAGCAGTCGAGTTAGCAATGGGTTTTCCGATGGGAATTTTTTCTTCGTACGCCTTATCGATTAAGAATGTGGTGGAAAAAGTCGTATTCTCGGTGGGACCGTAACCATTGATGATCTTTAAATCCGGAAACCGTTTTTTTACCCGGTTGATATGAGTCGGAGACAACACATCGCCTCCCACCAATAAACAACGAAGAGGTCCGAATATCTCCTCATCGCTTTGCACCATCTGATTAAATAAAGGAGAGGTCATCCACATGATGGTAATCCGCTGCTCACGGATCGAGCGCTTTAATCTTTCCGGATTCAAGACATCGTCTTTATCCATCAAATAAAGACACAAACCATTTAAGAGCGAGCCCCATATTTCAAACGTCGAGGCATCAAACTCCAATGCACCGGTTTGTAATATGCGGTCTTGGGATTGAAAATCGATAAAATTGGTTTGCTTAACCAACCGGACGACGTTTGGATGATCCACCAACACGCCTTTGGGATTTCCGGTGGAACCTGATGTGTAAATGATATAAGCAAGACTTGAGTTATTGCTTAATTGTAGGGGCGCACCCATGTGTGCGCCCAATTCCTCGATGGCATGCGGGCAGACACGCGGGTCTGCCCCTACGGAATGCGTAACCAATAATCGCGCCTGACTATCTTTTAATATATAATCGATCCGTTCTTGCGGGTAATCGACACCAATCGGAAGATACGCGCCGCCGGCTTTCAATATTCCCAGAATACCGATGACCATTTCAATGGAACGCTTAATTTTTATGGCAACAATCGTGTCAGTTATTACACCTTTTTGGATTAATTCGGATGCCAAATGATTGGCTCGCTCATTCAATTCTCGATAAGAAATTTGTAGGGGCGGTTCGTGAACCGCCCAATCCGATTCTTTTAAGGGCGCTTCGCGAAGCGCCCCTACGAAAGTCAAACCGATCACAGCGAGATGATCCGGCGTTCTCCCAACCTGCTCCTCAAATAATTCATGAATGGTCTTATCTTTGGGATATTGAGTCGCTGTACGATTAAAATCATATACTATATGTCTTTTTCCTTCTTCGGTAATAATCTCAAAATCCGATATTCTCCGTTCTCTATTTTCAATAACGTCATCGATAATCTTTTTGAAATAACCAATAAATCGCTCAATGGTATTTCTCTTGAATAACCGGGACCTGTATTCAAACGTAAAGTGCAGTTTCCCTTCTTCTTCGACTCCCGTTAACATCAAATCAAACTTCGCTGTTGAGACTTCATATTCATATGTGGATAATTTCAACCCGGGAATCGCCAGTTCCTGCGATTGAAAATTTTGCAATACCAGCGCCACATCAAACAACGGATTCCGTCCGGTATCCCGACTCGTTACCACATGCTCGACCAAATCTTCATATTGATAAGCCTGATTCTCAAATGCACCCAAAGTGCGTTCTTTTACCTCATGAACAAATTCGGTAAAGGTTTTCTCTCCTGAGGGATAATTTCGTAACGCCAATGTATTGATAAATATACCGACAATCGCTTCCAAATCCGCATGCCTTCGCCCCGCAATCGGCGAACCCACCACCATATCTTCCTGCTGGGTTAATTTCGATAATAATACATTGTATACCGACAATAATATCATATACAGCGTGGCCTGAGTTTCCGATGCGATGCGTTTTAACCCTTCCACAACCTCCGGCGTGATTTCAAAATAGATGTTACTGCCTTCAAAACTCTGAACCGAAGGCCTCGGATAATCCACCGGAAGCTCCAATACCGGTATCTCACCTTCAAAAGAATTCAACCAATACGCTTCTTGCTCCCGCATGGTTCGAGCCTGCTCTTCACTCATTAACCATTCGGAATAATCTTTATATTGAACCCTCAAACGCATGAATTCACGCCCGCCATATAATGCCATGAAATCGTTCACCAATACGCTGATCGATACGCCATCCGAAACAATATGATGCATGTCAACGATCATTAAATGACGACTCTCTTCCATTCGCATCAATCCCACTCTCATCAACGGCGCCCGGGAAAGATCAAAAGAATGAATGAAAGATTTAATATATGCCTCCGGCGGCCCACCTTTTTGAAAAAAGGTGGGGCCAAAAACTTTTGTTTTGGGTTCTTTATTCGGTTCTTTTTTCTCTGTGACCTCTGTGGCTAAATAATTTATTTCAAATGCCACATCCTCATGAATTCGCTGAACGGGCCGATCATCGATCATGTGAAATGACGTTCGTAAACTCTCATGCCGTTTCACCAACCCATGAAACGCATGTTCAAATTTTTCCCGATCCAATTCCCCATCCAGCACCATTACCGTCGGCATATTGTATCCGGTACTCTCTCCCATCATCTGCTGCAAAATATACAAACGCTTCTGAGCTGAAGATACGACGTAATAATCTTTCTCCTCAACGGGTTCGAGACCGTGAAATGCTGTTCGTTTAACCGAAGCAATAACGTTCGATATATCACCGATAAACGGATTTTTGAATATTTCGATCAACGATAATTCCACATCAAATACTTTATGAACAGAAGCCGTCACCTGAACCGCTTTTAACGAATGCCCTCCCAACTGAAAGAAATTGTCATAAATACCGATGTTCTTTTTATCGATCCCTAATACATCGGACCATATCCCGACAAGCGCTTCCTCGATCGCATTGCGCGGCGGCGCAAATCCATCCTTTATTTTGAGCTCCGGATCCGGTAGCATGTTGCGATTGATTTTGCCACTCGATGTCAATGGCATGGCTTCCAAACGAATAAAATAAGACAGAACCATATAATCGGGTAAATGACACAATAAGTATTCCCTTAACTCGGATTCCGAAAGCTCAATGTCCGAAACAATATACGCGACCAGATATTTATCTCCCCTATCCTCCTCTTTCACAACAACGACCGCCTCTTTTATATGCGGATGCTTGAATAATCGGTCCTCTATTTCTCCCAACTCAATCCGAAATCCCCGAATCTTCACCTGATGGTCGGCTCGCCCCAAAAATTCAATATTTCCGTCCGACCTCCATTTACCTAAATCCCCCGTTTTATATAATTTCTCTAATTTCTCAAACCAAAAGTTTTTGGTCCTACCTTTTTTCAAAAAGGTAGGCCGCCGGAGGCAAAATCTTTCGGATGTCATTTCCGGGTTATTCAAATATCCACGTCCCACATTGGCACCACCAATATACAACTCCCCGATGACACCACACGGTACCAGTTTCATACTTCGATCCATGATCAAAATCTGCGTGTTGGAAATGGGCTTTCCAATCGAAACACGCGCTTCGATTACAGCATCCGACGACACACGAGTCGTTGTGACCACATGCGTCTCGGATGGTCCATAATGATTATGAAGAAATACACCGCGAGCGGATAAATAATCGTTCATCAACCCATTCACGACCAATTGCTCACCCGCTGCAATGATATGACGAATACACAAAGGGAAATCTTCAATATTATAAGACCCGGAAAATAAGATCTTTAAAAAGGCCGGCGGTAAAAACAATACGCCGATTCTCTCTCTTCGAATGAATTCCAATAAACCGGGGATATCGGTTTTGGTTTCTTTGGAAACCACAGCCAATCTGCCACCGGATAACAGCGTGGAAAATATCTCCTGCGTTGCCACATCAAATCCAATGGATGCAAACTGAAGCACTGCTTCACTAAAATTAATATCTCCAGCAAATTGAGACTGCATCAAATTGACAATATTGCGATGCTCGATCATCACGCCTTTGGGTTTTCCCGTGGACCCGGAAGTGTAAATAACGTAAGCGAGATTTGAAGTACAATTAAAACGTAGGGGCGCACCCATGTGTGCGCCCGGGCAGACACGCAGGTCTGCCCCTACGGAATGAGTAACCAAAAAGTACGCCTGGCTATCCCTTAACATATAATCGATTCGCTCTTGCGGGTAATCATCGGCAATGGGTAAATACGCGCCTCCGGCTTTCAATATCCCTAATATGCCAATCACCATCTCAACCGAACGCTCCATCTTTATGCCCACAATGACATCGGGCCCAACCCCTTTCTGGATTAATTCGGACGCCAATTGATCGGATTGTTTACTCATGTGATTGTAAGAAAGCTGAGGGCAGACACGCGGGTCTGCCCCTACAGAAGTTTCCCCAATAAGAGCAATGTGATCCGGTGTCCGATTCACCTGATCGTCAAACCATTCATGAAGCGTCTTTGATGTCTCGAATTGTACGGAATCCACAGTCACGCCCGTGGATAGGCGCAAGATGTCTTCTTTTTCTCCTTCACTCAATATATCGATAGCACCGATCCGAATCGCCGGATTCTCCCCGACCACATGAACGATATTTTTTAAATAACCGATGAACCGCCGAATCGTCGATTCCTTGAACAATTCGATACAATACTCCAACATAAAATGAATACGCTCACCGGCTTCCACACTGTAAAACGCCATATCAAACTTGGAAGTCATATGAACGGAAGACCTGAACGCAGATACGGCCTCGTTGTCACCATCAAACATTTCCTGCGGAACCTCGGCTTGATTCATCAATGCAACCATGACGTCAAATAACGGGTTCCGCCCCAAATCCCGACGCACATCCACGTGCTCGACCAATTCCTCAAACGGATATTCCTGGTTCTCAAACGCTTCCAATGTCCGAGCCTTCACCTCATGCAAAAAGTCATCAAACCCTCTTCCCTCACCAGGGAAATTCCTCATGGCCAGCGTGTTGACAAACATCCCGACAATGGGAAGTAAATCCGCATGCCGCCGACCGGCTGCAGGCGTTCCCACGACAATATCCTCACTTCCGCTAAGTTTTGCCAGCAATACATCGATAACCGCCAATAATACCATGTACAACGTTACCCCTTGCTGAGACGCCATCCGTTTCAACAGGCGGGTTTCATCCTTATCCAGGCAAAACTTAATCGTCTGTCCCTTGAAACTCTGCGCTAACGGACGCGGAAAATCCAGCGGAAGAGTTAATACCGGTATCTCCCCGTCAAATCGATTTCTCCAAAACCGGCCCTGAACCTCAAGCACATCCGTAATATCCTTGCGATTTAACCATTCGGCATAATCTTTGTATTGAAGCCTCAACGGCACGGGCGGACGCCCTTCATAATAGGCCCGATAATCGGCGTGCAACAGTTTTTGAGAGGTTCCATCCGTAATAATATGATGAATTTCAATGAATAAGACATGCTCATCCTCTCCGGTTTCAATCATCACCACCCGAAGCAGCGGCGCCTGGGAAAGATCAAAACATTTCGGTTCAGGCTCTTGATCATATTCGATTCTAAATTCAACGGTTTCGTGAACCCGCTGAACGGGTTGACCATCCACCATGACAAACGATGTGCGCAAACTTTCATGCCGTTGGATCAATTGCCTGAACGCCGCTTCCAATTTATCCCGGTCCAGACCTTTCAAACCGGTGGAAAGCAACGTCTCATTATACGCTGTTTTTCCGCCATCCATCCGGTGCAAAATATAGGTCCGCTTCTGCGACGGAGAAAGAACATAGTATTCTTTCTCTTCTGCCGGTTCGATGGTTTCGTATTTATCATTTTTATCGAATCGATCATTCTCACGACTCCCCTGTTCACGTTCACCCGCGGCCATATGATCGATCCATTCCCCCAACTCCCGAATCGCGGGTCGCTTGAAAAAATCTTCCAATGAGATTTTGATATCAAAGGCTTGATGAACCAGGGTTAACATGTTCATGGCTTTCAACGAATCGCCGCCCAATTCAAAAAAATCATCGATAACGCCAATCGGCTGAATCCCGAAAAAATTCTCCCATATCTGCACCAGAACCCGCTCGGTTTCGGTCTCCGGTTCCATGTATGCGGTGATCAAACCCGGCCGGTCCGCTTTAAACGTGCTACTCGGTTGCGCCGATGCCTCAATTCCCCATTGAGCCGTACCTTTTCCGCTCCGGATATCGGAAAGGAGCTTCAATGGATTCATTCCTAACGAATATTTGATCCGTTCAAACGCATAACCGGGAAGAGACAGGCGGTTTCTCTTTTCTTCGCCGTAAAACCGTTTCCAATCGATCGCCAATCCATACAACCACAATCGCCCGATGCGATCCATTAAATGATAAAAGTCAGAAACAGTCTCGCTATTGTCTCGAATCAAATTAACTGCCAGTACATCTTCTTTGTTCCCGATGTTCTGACGGACGAAATTGCTTAATACTTTTCCCGGCCCAATTTCAATAAAAAGCGAATAATCCGCGTTTAACAATTCCTGAATGCCTTTGGCAAAGCGGACAGTTCGTCGCAAATGATTGGCCCAGAACGCAGGATCGGTCGCTTCTTTTTCGGTGACCCAGGTTCCGGTGACGGTTGAGATGTAACGCATGTTGGGTTTCTGTCGTTTCACTCCCCGAACCATGGATTCAAATTTTTCCAATACCGGTTCCATCACATGAGAATGCGCCGCATGGTTCAGAGCCAGCCGCATGCACAACAATTTCCTTTCCTTCATCTTTTGTTCAAACCGGTTCACAGCGTCTTGCAAACCGGAGACAATACACGATACCCCATTGTCGACTGCCAGAGAGATATCGGGTTCGGATTCCAACAGCGGCATTAATTCTCTTTCGGAAAGCGGAACCCCCAGCATGGCTCCGGCGGGCATTTCTTCCATGAGTCGGCCCCTTAACACCACCAGTTTGATGGCATCTTCCAATGTAAATACACCGGCCAGACACGCGGATACATACTCTCCGGTGCTGTAACCGATGGCAGCGCCCGGTCGAATTCCCCATTCGATGAGCATCCGTGCCAGGGCATACTCAAATACAAATAACAGCGGCTGCGATACGGATACCCGGTTTAATAACCCCAGATCGTCGTTTCCCGGCTCCGGATAAAGAACTGATTTAAAGTCCTCGCCGGTCATGGATTTCAATAGGTCGAAACACCGATCCATTTCGCGCTGAAATACGGATAATGACGCATTCTCGGAACGGTATAATTCCGCTCCCATGTGAATATAATACGTTCCCTGTCCTGAAAATATGAATACCGGGGCTTTGCTCTTTCGCGTATAATTAAATCGTTTGATTTTCTTGGATGGAGACGATGACAGAATGTTGAGCGCTTCCTGAGTATGATTGCAGACAAAAAACGCACGGTGAGGAAAGACGGCGCGGCCGACCTGAAGCGTATAAGCCGCATCGCGCCAATCGATAGAATCGATATCCCTGCTTTCCCCCAAAAAATGTTTAAAATTCACCAGCATTCGGTCCAGAGCCGCAGAACTTTTAGCCGAAAAAATCATCAAACAACAATCGCTGATACCCTTATCAAAAATCATCCCCTTATCAAAAATTTTTGCGGGGGTCCAGGGGGCGGTTTTTGTAAAAAGAGCCCCCTGGTATTCTTCCAAAACCACATGTGCGTTGGTTCCCCCGATACCAAAGGAACTGACACCGGCGCGACGGGGATAGCGGTCCGCTTTCCATTCGGTTAATTGCGTATTCACATAAAACGGACTATTCATGAAATCGATTTTGGGATTCGGATTCTCAAAGTGCAGCGACGGTGGAATTTGACGATGGTAAAGCGATAAAACAGTTTTAATAAATCCCGTGACGCCGGCGGCCACGTCCAGGTGACCGACATTGGTTTTGACCGAACCGATGGCACAATACTTCCTTTTTTCTTTTCCCGCATGAAAGGCCAATTTCAATGCTTCGATTTCAACCGGATCTCCCAGTTCCGTTCCGGTTCCATGCGTTTCCACATACCGAATACTTTCCGCTTCGACGCCGGCAATGGATTGAGCGGTGCGGATGACTTCGGCCTGGCCTTCGATACTCGGAGCGGTAAAACCGACTTTCCGAACCCCATCATTATTAATCGCCGTTCCTTTGATCACCGCATAAATATGATCGCCGTCCGCTTCGGCTTTGGCCAGGGGTTTTAAAACCACAATCCCCACACCGTCGCCGCCCACGGTTCCGCCGGAATTCGCATCAAATGCCCGGCAATGCCCATCGGGAGACAGGATCATTCCTTCCTGGTATATATAACCGAATTTCTCAAATGCCGCGATGGCAACGCCTCCGGCCATGGCCATGCTGCATTCCCCTTTGATCAGGGAATTGCACGCCATGTGAATCGCCACCAATGAAGTCGAGCAAGCCGTCTGAACCAAAACCGCAGGTCCTTTCAAATTCAATTTGTACGAAATCCACATGGTAAAGAAATCACGATCCGTTAAATTCGAAACGGCAAATGCCCCCAATTCGTCCACTTTTCCCGAAAGATAAACGCGCACTTTCCAATTGAAATCGGAAACCGAACCGGCAAATAACCCAATAGGTTCGGCGTAGTGATCGGTGCAATATCCCGCATCTTCCAACGCGGTCCACGCACATTCGAGGAATATACGCAACTGGGGATTCGTGACCTCTGCTTCCTTCGGCCTGTAACCAAAAAAGTTCGAATCAAAATATTCGACGCCATCCATGATCCCATAAGCTTTAATATAATTCGGATTCTTCAACACTTCCGGATCCACGCCGCTTTCTTCCAATTCGCGATCGGTAAAAAAGGTAATGGACTCCACGCCATTTTTTAAATTATTCCAGAACGCCGAGACGGTCCCTGCACCGGGAAACCGTCCGGCCATACCGACAACCGCGATTTCAAGTCCAGTGTATGTTGCGTTTGTTACGCGTTCAAGAACTTCGGCTTGTTTTGGTTTGGTTTCATTCTTCTCTTGTTCCCCTTCCGTCAAAAAACGGGCCAACGCCCCAACCGTGGGAAACCGAAACATCGTAGTAACGGGCAACTGGATGCCTAACCGCGTGTTGATTTTATCGTTCACCTGAATGATATTCAGCGAGTTTCCGCCAAGGTCGAAAAAGTTTTGCTCCACGCCGATATGACTCAGCTTGAGCACGTCTTTCCATGCTTCGGCAATGATTTTCTCCGTTTCCGTTCCGGGTTCATCAGCCGCATCAGCCATTTCATTGGAATAAATATGAAGAGATTCGGTCTGATATTGCAATGGTTCCCGGTCGACTTTACCACTTTTATTGACCGGTATCCGATCGATCTTTATATAATAAGATGGCATCATGTAATCCGGGAGCCATCGGGATAAATATTCTTTCAGTTTAAGGGTGTCGATGCTCTCATCTTTTGCGCAGTCCGAAAGCACCACATGGGCACATAAATAGGCATCACCGGGACCATTATCCGAGCCGCTCCGTTCATTGACCGTTACTGCAACATCCTTTATTTTGTCATGGGCCAATAAACGACGTTCGATTTCTTCCAATTCGATCCGAAAACCTCGGATTTTTACCTGCCGATCCACCCGACCCAAAAATTCAATATTCCCATCTCCTCTCCATTGTCCTAAATCTCCTGTTTTATACAATTTCTCAAACCAAAAGTTTTTGGTCCTACCTTTTTTCAAAAAGGTAGGCCGCCGGAGGCAAAACCTTTCGGATGTCATTTCCGGGTTATTTAAATATCCCCGCCCCACATTGGCGCCTCCGATGTATAATTCCCCGATGACACCGACCGGTACCAGGTTCTCTCTCCGATCCAGGATAAAAATCTGCGTATTGGAAATGGGCGTTCCAATCGGTACACGGCCTTCGATTCCATCCTCCGGAGAGACACGACACGTTGTGACCACATGCGTCTCGGACGGCCCGTAATGGTTATGAAGAATGACTCCTCGATTGACTAAGAAATCTTTCATCAGCCCGTTTATGACCAATTGCTCGCCGGCTGCAATAATATGACGAATACACGAAGGGAAATCTTCAATATGATATGACCCGGAAAATAAGAGTTTTAAAAAAGCCGGCGGTAAAAATAATACGCCGATTCTCTCTCTTCGAATGAATTCAAATAAACCCGGGATATCGGTTTTGGTTTCTTTGGAAACCACTGCCAACCTGCCCCCGGATAACAGCGTGGAAAATATTTCCTGCGTGGCCACATCAAAACCAATAGACGCAAACTGAAGCACCGACCCACGGAAATTAATGTTTCCAATATCTCCAATATCTCCCGAAACTTGAGACTGCAATAAATTGACAATGTTTCGATGCTCGATCATCACGCCTTTGGGTCTTCCGGTGGAGCCGGATGTGTAGATCATGTAAGCGAGATTTGAAGTACAATTTAAACGTAGGGGCGCACCCATGTGTGCGCCCGGGCAGACACGCAGGTCTGCCCCTACGGAATGAGTAACCAACAATCGCGCCTGACTGTCCGTTAACATATAATCGATTCGTTCCTGCGGTAAGTCGGGATCAATGGGTAAATACGCGCCTCCGGCTTTCAATATCCCTAAAATGCCGATCACCATCTCAACCGAACGCTCAACCTTTATGCCCACAATCACATCGGGTCCAACTCCGTTTTCGATCAGCCTATTTGCCAATTGGTCGGATCGTTGACTCATTTCATTGTAAGAAAGATGAGGGCAGACACGCGGGTCTGCCCCTACGGAAGTCGTACCGATAAGAGCAATATGATCCGGTGTTCGAAGAGCCTGATCGTCAAACCATTCATGAAGGGTTTGAGCTTTCGGAAAATGAACTTCCGTTTGATTAAACTCAACCCCGATACGGTACTTTTCTTCTTCGCTCAGGATATCGATGGCATCGAGTTCGATGTCGCTGGTTTCTGTTATCGCTTGAATGATTCGTTTATAATAACCGATAAATCGCAAAACCGTCTCTTTTCGAAATAACCGGGTACTGTATTCGAATGAAAACAATAATACATTGTCCTCACCTTCTTCGCCGCTCAAAAGCAAATCGAATTTCGAAATCTGCCAGGGCAGCGGATAGGGATTTACCTTTAAACCGGGAATCTTCAAGTCCGGTAGGTCCATGTTCTGAAGCATAAAGAACACATCGAATAATGGATTTCGCCCCGTGTCCCGCGCTACCCCAACTTTATCCACCAGATTTTCGTAAGGATAATCCTGCCGGCTCAATGCGTCCAATACCCCATACCGGACCTCTTTCAAGAATTGCCTGAACGTTTTCTCCCCCGAAGGAAAATGACGCAGTGCCAGGGTATTCACAAACATCCCGATGATCCCCCGAACGTCGCTGTGGTTCCGACCCCAAACCGGCGTGCCCACAATGATATCATCCTGACCGCTTAACTTGAAAAGGAAAACATAATACAGCGCCAACATTGTCATGTAAAGCGTCGCATTGGCTTGAACGGCCAATGCTTTTAATGCGGCCGTTTCCGTTTTCCCGATTTCAAAAGTCAAACGATCGCCTTCGAATGTCTGCACCTGCGGCCGAGCAGAATCCAGAGGCAGATCCAATACCGGGATCTCACCTTCAAATCGCCGACACCAATACTTCTCCTGTTCCTCGATAATCTCGACCTGCGCCTTCTCGGATTGCCATGCCACATAATCTCGATATCGAACACGGAGTTCGGATAATTCTCCCCCTCGATACAAGGTCATAAATTCATCCATCAATATCCCCATGGACGTGCCATCCGAAATAATGTGATGCATGTCCACGATTAAGATATAATGACCGTCTTCGATTTCGATGAGACCGACCCGCAACAGCGGCGCTTTCGCTAAATCGAACGCGGTAATAAACGATTTGATGATCGATTTAAGGATTACCTCCGGCGACCCGCCTCGGGGATGCAATCCCCTTTTTGGAAAAAGCGGACCAAAAACTTCTGGCTTGGGTTCTTTATTGAGTTCGCTTTTCTCTGTGACCTCGGTGTACTCTGTGGCTAAATAATTTATTTCAAACCCGACATGATCATGAATCCGCTGGACCGGTTCGTCGTTCACGATATGAAAGGACGTCCGCAAACTTTCATG
The DNA here is from genome assembly GCA_050258455.1 of Candidatus Omnitrophota bacterium. Classification (GTDB taxonomy): domain Bacteria; phylum Acidobacteriota; class Aminicenantia; order UBA2199; family UBA2199; genus JAKAGC01. Next base: position 20,994 of record JBLMYT010000114.1, read on the forward strand.
ACGCTCGATCAACCGATTGAACACCATTTCCAGTTTTTCCGCATTTAACGCCCCCACCAATTCCATGGCCCAGGGCATATTGTAACCCGTATTTCCCGCTTCGCCCTGCGCCATTAGGTGCAGAATGAATAAACGCCTTTGCGCCGATGATATCGGGTAATACTCTTTTTCTTCCACAAACTCCACGGCACGGAATCTTCTTTTTTCCAGATTGAGAATATACTGCGCCATTTTCCGAATGGTCGGATAAACAAAAACATCTCCCACTGAGATTTCGACCTCAAAATCTTTGTATATCCGTTGGACTAACCCGGCTGCCTGCAACGAGTGACCGCCGAGATCTAAAAAAGGATCGTCGATACTCGGCGATGAGACTAAACCCAATACATCGCTCCAGATATGTGCCAACTTCCGCTCGACGTCATTGCCGGGCGCCGTATACACACCACCGGCGCCTTTCTCCGGATCGGGCAATGCCTTTGTATCGACTTTTCCATTCGGATTGAGCGGCATTTTTTCCAATATGACCCAATGCGTAGGGATCATATAAGCAGGCAAATCTTTCGAAAGGTATTGTTTCAAGGTATTGGATGAAACCGGAACGTTAAGTACCACATACCCGCAAAGATAATGTTCACCGTTTTTAAGTTTTCTCACGACGATCAGCGCGTCTTTGACTTCCGAAAAGTTTAAAAGCCGATTCTCGATTTCACCCAATTCGATCCGGTATCCCCTGATCTTGACCTGATGATCGATCCGACCTAAAAATTCGATATCGCCATCCTCCGACCACCGACATAAATCTCCGGTTTTGTATACTTTTTTTCTCACGGAGCACACGGAGGACACGGAGGAGAATTTTTCTGCCGTTAACTCAGGATTGTTCAAATAACCCGGCGCAACGCCTTCGCCTGATACAACTAACTCGCCCACGATATGAATCGGACAACAATTGAAATGTTTATCCACGATCCATAACCGGGTATTGCCCGAAGGTGAACCGATCGGCATATTTATTAAGGACAGATAACGTTCCTGATCTTCCTTCTTAATTTCCAGGACCGAACACACAATCGTTGTTTCGGTCGGCCCATACATATTATATATCCTGCACGTTTCGTTCAGCCGCTCCCAACTGCGCTTTACCAGATCATGAGTAAGTTTCTCCGCCCCAATACACAAATGCCGAAGCGTCGGAAATTGACCTTCCGAACCGATCAACGTTTGGAAATGGGTCGGCGTGATGTGCAACACCGTTATTCGATGCCGGTTCATGTACTCCCGATAACGCCTTGAGTCCATGATCAAATCAGTAGAAACCATATAAAGACTTGCGCCTGAAGTCAATGTGATAAATATTTCCCATACGGACCAATCAAAATAATAGGATAAATTCTGAACCGTACGGTCATCGGTGTTCAACCCCAGATGCTCATACCCCCAATGCAACAGCGGACACATGTTCGAATGACGAATCATGACACCTTTGGGTTTTCCGGTTGAACCGGATGTATAAATGATGTAGGCTAAATGTAGGGGCGCACCCATGTGTGCGCCCGCCGGGCAGACACGCGGGTCTGCCCCTACGCGCATTTCACTCTGTAGGGGCGCACCCATGTGTGCGCCCGGGCAGACACGCGGGTCTGCCCCTACGAAATGCGTAATCAATAATCGCGCCTGACTATCGTTTAACATATAATCGATGCGTTCTTGCGGCAGCCCCGAATCAATAGGCAAATACGCACCGCCTGCTTTTAAAATGGAAAGAATGCCGATGATCAATTCAACTGAACGTTCGATCTTTATCCCTACAATCACGTCGGGGCCAACCCCTTTTCGGATTAATTCCTGCGCCAATTGATCGGATTGTTCATTCAATTGATTGTAAGACAATTGAGGGCAGATACGTGGGCCTGCCCCGACGCACATTTCACTCTGTAGGGGCGCACCCATGTGTGCGCCCCCAGGGCAGACACGCAGGTCTGCCCCTACAGAATTTCCCACACCCACCAACGCGATCCGATCTCCTCCCCGGTTGACCTGATCCTCAAATAATCCGTGAATGGTTTTATCATTGGAATAATGAGTCGTTGTCCCATTGAACTCGTTTAACAATTGATGCTTTTCTTCATCGGTAATGATTTCAATGTCGGATACCTTTACTTCCGGATGAAATAATAGAATTTCGGTAACGCGTTGAAGGTGACCGATAATTCTTTTGATGGCCTGCTTGCTGTAAAAGTGGTTATGATATTCTATCTTACCGTCGATATGCCCGTCCCTCCGATAAAACGAAAAAACCACCTTCGGGTTAACCCTGTCAAGAAATCTCTTATCCTGAATATTTTCCAATATAATCGCAACATCAAAAAGAGGACACTCATTTTCCGAAAATGCGATATCCAATTGCTGAATTAAGACCTCAAACGGATAATTCCGATTTTCATCGGCTTCAATGACGGTCTGTCTTACCCGGAGCAATAGTTCTTTAAACGTCATATCGTCATTCAATTGGTTTCGCAATGCCAATATGGTATTGATAAGATTTTCAACAACCACATCGTCAACGTCCTTTTCTCCGCGTCCTCCGTGAGCTCCGTGAGAAACCAATGTGCCGATGATGATATCCTCATTCCCCGTATGTTTTGAAAGTAAAAGGGTCATTATTGCACATAAGATGATGTGGAGGCGAATATCGGAACCCGCACTCAATTTCATCAATCCCGAATATAACGGATCTTCCCACCGGAAATTAACCGAACCCAAAGATTCGGCACCGGAGAGCATATATGTAAATGGAAAAGCGCTTTTTACCGGTTCCCCGCATAATTTTTCCATCCAATATTTTTTTTCTTTATTCTTTTTCCCCGCAGCAATCCATAAGCTGTCAAAAGTGGATAGTTCCTTGATACTCATTGGTCTTCTCCTGTCCTTTTTGGCTTAATAAATCAATCATGCATTTATTCGTCGATGATTATCAAGCTGACATTTGATTATTATTTATAAGAAATATCTCGGTTAACTAAATTTCTGGCCCGTTTTTAAGGTAGGATGATATCACATTTGAACTGTTTGTTCAACGTTCAGACTTTTTTGACTTTTTGATTGATTCCGGGAAATTTCCGGCCTTTGACGGCAAACTTTTCGATGAAAAAAGATGAAAAACGGAAAACTTCCGTTCAACGTCCCCCTTCTCTTACGCCCCACGAGGATGATACTGCTTATAAACATGAAGCAAATCTTCGTAATTGAGATTCGTGTACTTCTCGGTCGTGGAAAGACTGGAATGCCCCAACAGTTCCTGAATCACCCTTAAATTCGCTCCCCGCTGAAGCAAATGCGTGGCAAACGAATGCCGAAATAAATGCGGATACACTCTCTTATTTCCCCCAATGACTGCCCCATACACTGTCTGCAAAATCATCTCCACGGCCCGGGGCGTGATCTTCTTTCCCCGATTATTCAAAAATATATAATCGATCGAGGTTTTAAACTTCTGACGCGCACTCTCCAAATACCGGTTCAATACGTCCTTGGAATAATTGTTAAACGGGACAATGCGCTCCTTCTTCCCCTTTCCCAATACCCGAAGGAGCCCTTCCGAAAAATTAATATCCACCATCTTCAACCCGGTCAACTCGGAAATTCTCAATCCGGTCGCATACAAAAACTCAAAAATCGCCTTGTTCCTGAGATTGATAAAATTATCCTCCGGTAAATGATCCAAAAATTCGAGCATCTCTTTCTCGGTCAATATCCCGGGTAAAGTCTTATCGATCTTGGGAGAGCCAATCGCATCAAAAGGGTTTTTGGCAATTTTTCCCTGCTTGAGCAGGTATTTATAAAACGATTTAATCGCATACGTCTTCCGGGAAATGGTGGTCTTCTTTTTGGTTCGCTGGTAAATATCGGCGATAAAATCCCGAATACTGCTCTTATCGATGGGCAGGTCGCTGCCTTTAAAATATTCGAGAAACTGTTTGATATCAAGATTGTACGCCGATACGGTATGCGACGAATACTTTTTGATGTACGTGAGATAATCGAGGTAATCGGCTAAATATTGGCTTTCATTATCCATTTGTTAAGATTGTCCAATGCAACCTGTGCTTTGTATTCTTTTTTGATCTTCTTCATCTTCCGACGCCCTTTCTGTTCTTCGACTTCCGGCAACAACCCAAACGAAAACTTGGTGGGACGAAATTCTTTCCAATCGGCGTTGCAAATATAATTCACCAGCGATCCACACGCGGTGTTTTCAGGAATGCTGTAAATGGTTTCCCCCTGTAAACGCTGCGCCACATAGATACCGACCAGCAAACCGGAACTGATCGATTCCAGATACCCTTCGACACCACACATCTGCCCGGCAAAATACAGGTTGTCTTTGAATTTGCATTGGTAATATTTATCCAGAATCAAGGGACTGTTAATATAAGTATTGCGATGAATACGCCCAAACCGTTCAAACTCGGCGTTCTCAAGGCCGGGAAGTTTTTGAAATATCCGGCTCTGCTCTCCCCATTTTAACCGGGTCTGAAATCCGACAATCTGGAAGAAATTCTTTTTGAGATCATCCTGCCTGAGCTGCACCACAGCAAACGGCATCTGTCCGGTTCGGGGATCATTCAACCCAACGGGTTTAAGCGGTCCGAATGCCAGCGACTTTTGACCCCGACGGGCAATTTCTTCAATGGGAAGACACGCATCGAAAAAGATATCCTTGTCGGCTTCATGAAGTTCGACTTTATCGGCGGCGAGGAGATCGTCGACAAAGGTGTTGTACTGGTCTTCGCTCAGAGGAATATTGTAAAAATCGGCATCGCCTTTGTCATACCGCGACGCGGCATATAATTGATCAAAATCGATACTCTCGGCATTGATAATGGGACTCGTGGCATCGTAGAAAAAGAGGTTCTTTCGCATGGTGAGTCGGGTTAAATTTTCTGCAAAAACACCGGAGGTTAAGGGACCCGTGGCAATAATCACCGGATACGGCAAATCCGGAATTTCAGTCATTTCCTGATGAATGATTGTGATGTTTGGGATTTTTTCGATTTCTTCGGTAATCTGTCGGGCCAGTTCGATTCGGTCCACGGATAAACTGAAACCGGCCGGAACGCGGTTTTTCTCCGCCATTTTGATGTAAAAGGAATCGAGCGTTTTGAGTTCTTCTTTGAGTAACCCGGCACCGGTCGAAAGTTGCGTGGAACCGAGGGAATTGGAACACACCAATTCGCCGAGAAAGGGAGACGAATGGACTTCGGTATTTTTCTCCGGCCTCATTTCGTAAAGTTCAACCTCAATACCCCGTTTGGATAGTTGGTATGCGGCTTCAACTCCGGCAAGACCGCCACCGATGATACATACTTTTTTTTCATTATTCGCCATCTTTTTTTAATCCTCCGGGATTTTAAAATTGTTTTATTTTGACTGGGAAACGAAGTACCAAACCATATTTTAAAGTAAAAATGGGTATATTTCAATAGCGAGGTTTATTATTTATGTTTATTTGATAAGAGGTCGCGTTATAAAAAAAGAACCACCTTCCTCCCAATTGAGGAAGGTGGCCTTTTTGGGAAAGGGGATAATTTGTCTTCTATTTTATTTTATATTCTTCAGTAATCCGGTTTATCCTAATCCTCTTTTAAAATCTCGTCATCGTAAATGATCTCCAGACGCAATTTGTGTTTGGCTTCTTCCTGGGCCAATGCGTTGAATGCCAATTGCATGTCCTGATCCCGTGTCATTGATGCCAGCCCGGTATACAGTTTGAAAGACTCTTTTTCTTTGTTCATTGCCAAAACCAACGCATCCTGGTAATTCATCCGGGTAGACGCTTCTTCCGATACCATGTAATCGGATATTTTCAAATCCACAATCTCCTGGTTCGATGGTTTTAAGGTATGCCCCTTCTTAACTTCGAGAAGATGCTCTTTGTGTTTGACTTCTTCCCGGGCCAGGTCATCAAAGAGTTGTTCAAGCGCTTTGTTGGTGACCTTTTTCGACCACCCGGAATAAAAACGCTCCGATTCCTCTTCGGCTTTAATAGCAAAATCCAGGATATCGTCGATATCTCTAAACCCCATCACTTTTCGTTCGGTCATGGTTTCTCTCCCCCCTTCCTTCCACGCGTATGGTTGAAGGTTTAATCTATCATTATTTTAATCTATTTATTATGTTACCGGTTTCACGTATCCCAGGAGCCGGAGGCGTTCAATACATCCACTTTGGTTTTTCGTGAGGACAATTGGCTATCCAGCATTAAAACCAATGAGGATTGTTCTCCGATCATCTTTAATTTGGCAACGATTTCGGTAACCGAATTTTCTTCTTCTACCTGCTCTTGTGCAAACCAGCTCAACAGGTTTTTCGCCACATTATCTTTCTCCTGGTACGCCAGGTTATAAAGGTCATCGATACATTTGGTAATGTATTTTTCGTGCTGGAGGGATTCAAAAAAAGCTTCCCTCGGCGACGTCCATTTATGTTTAGGCTCGGCGATCGGCTGAAGCTTGATCGTTCCTCCGCGTTCCACGATATGGGTAAAAAATTTCATGGCATGATATAATTCTTCATAAGCCTGCACCTTAATCCAATGCGCAAGCCCCCTTAAGTTTTCGCTTTCAAAGTAACCGGACATCGACAAATACAAGTAAGCGGAAAACAATTCCTCATTGATCTGTTTATTGAAAGCTTCTTCCATCCTCTCATTTATCATGATAATCCTCCTATGTTCTTATGGTGATGATGTTTGTTTATTTCCCTCACCTTTTTCTCTCTCTCATCTAAAACGTTAAACAATTACAAAACGATATTATTCTTCTAGAATCTTTTTGTCAAGCAAATATTTTAATTTATTAATTTTTTTTTCCGTTCTTATTCGCCGATGATTTTCACAAGCACGCGTTTGCGTCGCTTACCGTCGAACTCTCCGTAAAAAATCTGTTCCCAGGGACCGAAGTCCAGTCGACCTTGCGTGATGGCCACGACGACTTCGCGCCCCATGAGGGTTCGTTTCAAATGGGCATCGGCGTTATCTTCATAGGTATTGTGTTTATAATTGGAGTACGGTTTCTCAGGCGCGAGGCGTTCCAGCCATTTTTCGAAATCGCTGTGTAAACCGGCTTCATCATCGTTGATAAACACGCTGGATGTGATGTGCATGGCGTTACACAACAGCAGACCTTCGGTGACGCCGCTTTCATGGAGGCATTCTTCGACCATATGGGTGATATTGATGAAATCCCGGCGTTTGGGAACGTCAAACCACAATTCTTTGCGATAACTTTTCATGGTATTCTCCTACCCAATGGGGATGTCAAGGCATCGGGACGCCATATTTATTTTTAAAGACAAAGCTGTCGAGGGATTTTCGGGGAACGCGGCGCGGCTGATAAGCGGGATAACCGATCGGGATGAGTTCAATGACGGTTCGGTCCAGGGGAAGGCCCAGGATGTCGCCCGCTTTTCGATAATCGAACATACCGACGTGAACGGTTCCCAGACCTTCGGCGGCTGCAGCCAGGGCGAGATGTTCGGTGGCAATTCCCATGTCGAACATGCCCCAGTCTCCCCGGTCGGTGGAGGGTTTACCGTTGTAATGTCCGGAAAGCGCTGTAATTCCGATGGCACACACGACCATGGGTGCATTGGTGATGGAGGTGTGGGCGGGGTTTCGTTCGGAAACCGTTTGTTGAAGTTGTTTTTTGATTTCTTCATCCGTGACCAGAACCAGTTCCCAGGCCTGGGTATTGGCCCATGAAGGGGCGGCCCGAAACGCTTCGAGCACGCGATTCAATACCGCTTGCGGAATGGGTGTGGATTCGTATAGCCGGATAGCCTGACGTTTTTCCACGACTTCATAAAATTCCATGTGACACGACCTCCATTTCTAATCGGTAAAAATTTGATAAAAATATAATTAAATTAATCGTCTTTGGATTGTATCACAATGAGGGACAAAAAAAAAGTCTTTTTATGAAGGTATTAATCCGAATCATTTCCATAAAATGATAAAAGTTTTTGGAGGGGGTTGCCCCCCCGGCAGTCCAGGAACCCTTTCTTCAAAAAGGTCCTGGCCGCCGGAGGCTTATTTATCGAAAAACGGGTGCTTAAGAATCGGGGGCTTTTTGCGACCGTCGCCGTTGCTTTTAAATTCGATTTCATCGAAAAGCACCGAGGGTGCGATGATGGAAGCGGGTATTCCCATATTGGTTCGCGCGCGGAACAGATAGGCGCTGTCCATCATGCTGCCTCCGGGTGGAAGAATCCGATTGTTCACATAATAATCATTTCCGATTCCGGTCATGTATTTCAAATCTTTGACATTAATTTCACTGGCAACGATTCCTCGGACCAATTCTTCTTTTCCGGTCAAGGTATCGATTCTGTACATCAAAATGGGCGCGGATATTTGCCCGTCGGGTTGCGCGGAATTCAGAAGGCCCGCGCTCATGGACAGCTCCATGCCGGTGACTGCCGGGTTATCAACGGTTTTGATCAGGAGGCCGTAAGGGAGTTGCTGGTCTTTACACAACTGCATTAATTCGCGTTTCAATTGTTCAAACGGTTTTCCGGCTTCGGAGGTAAAGAACAGGTTGCCGACCTGAACACCGGGTTCGCCGAAGAAAGCGGCGCGTCCGTGCCCGTTGGATTGCGGGATATCTTTTCGGGGTCTTCGGGACATGAGCAGGGTTTTTAAAATTCCTTTTTCGACCAGAGCCACGGGGCGCGATAAAATACCTTCATCGTCGATGTGATAGGAACCCACGAGGGGGATATTCTCGAACATACTCTGGGTCGGGTCGTCTTTCACCGAAAGATTGGAGGGCATCACCCTGCGGTTGATGCGTTGACTGAGTTTTCCATTGGTCGATAAATCCGGCATCTGGGGGGAGTCGCTTAACGGCGGGCGCTGCCCGGAGAAATGCTGGGATAACGCCTGAGCGAATAATTCCGTGGACGCTTGTTGGGTAAAGAGAACGGGACCGATGTAGTTATCCACGACGGGTGCGGAACGAAGCGCCGTTAATTCCTGCGCCATTTCGCGAACTTTTGCCGCTAACTCGGTTTCCGGAGGCAGTTGGTCCATACTGGTGGTGAGAAAGGGAACATAATGGGTCAGGCGCATGCCGTCGGGTGCTTGCGTGGACGCCATGGCAATGAGGGAGACCAACAACTGGGGTTGACGGGATACGGTTCCTTCGCTGTTGATATAATACTTATGATCCAGGGTAATTTCCATTTCCACCCCGGATTGGTGGATATCCGGAAACTCCCGGAAAATCGCGGACAGATTCCGCACGAGGTTTTCCCATTTTTCCTGTTCGATTTTGATGGTCTTTCGCGGAGCAATGGCATGGACCGTTTCAGACTTACTGAAATCCGGGATTTCTTCGGGTTTAACCTGGTTACGGATGACCGCGCCTTTACCGGCCAACTGTTCGATGGCGCGTTTATACGCATCATCGGTAACGAGCCAGATGCTTTTGCGAATCGCGCGGTAATCGTTATCCAGAACCAGGCTATCCGCATTGTCCAGCACACCCGGATACATGTTGCCGTCCATAAACCCGCTGTTATCGAATTTGTAATCCCCCACCCGCAAATCGACTTTCAACAAACGCTGTTTGTTTTTCCCGGATGACAGGAGGGCGCCGAAACTGCCGTCGATCATCATCTGCCAGCGATCCCAGACGGTATATTCCAGGTAATACGGTTTTTCCATGTGTTCGATTTTCAGGGAACTCATGGACCGGGTCATTTCATCTTTCATGGCCGTAATGAGCGGGTCATTCTTATCTTTATCATTCTTATTTTTATTGGTGTCGGTTTGAGGCGTTGCCGAAGTGGGTGGCGGAGGAAGCACGGGCGGTTTATCGGATTCTTTATATCGTTTTTGAACTTCGATTTGAGAGGTTAGAATCGCGGGAGATATGGCGGATACGGGTACGGTTCCGGATTCGGCACCGCAGTAACCGTTAAAAATCCCGGGTTGATCGCCGCAGGCGATTATTTTACTAAACGAAGTTAATGGGGTACCGATCAGATTGACGCCTCGTACCAGTTGGTCGGGTCTTCCATCGACAAACACGCGAAGCACAATGATCGGAACCACATCGAAGGATTGAGTGGAGAAGCGCATGGTGGCTGTGGAGCCGCCGCTGATATCATCAAAGATGAGGCCATAGGGTTTTCCCTGGCGTTTGCATTCCTCGATCAACATACTACGGAGTTTGTCCCAGGTTTCGGTTTTACTCGCTTCCACGACCAGGTTTCCCTGACGGCTGACCGGAGGCAAACCGGCTTGAGCGCGGCCGTGGCCGTTGGAATTGGAAAACCCTTGGATCGGTGACCGGGACATCAAAAAATTCTTTAATATCCCGTCTTTGACCAGGTCGACGCGTTGGGCTTTCATGCCTTCGTCATCGTAGATGTAGTGACCGTTGAGGTCGATACTTTTATATTGAGTCAGACCGGGATCATCGTAAACCGAAATAAAGGGCGGCAGGATTGGGTGGTTCACCTCTTTGGCGAATGTTTGACCTTCGTTTTCATTTTTTTGGCGGTGGCCTTCGATGCGGTGACCGAAGATTTCATGAAAGAAAACCGCGGACGCTCGCCCGGATAAAATCGCCGGTCCGGTATACGGTTCCATGGTTGGGGCGCGGCGAAGCGCCATCAATTGGTAGATGAGCTCCATGACGGCGAGTTTGATTTGGGTTTCATCGGGGAAAGTGGTCGGTGTTCGGGCTTCAAACGTGATTCCCTTTTCCAGTTTCATGCCGTCGTCGGCTTTGGTTCCGGCCACGATGATGATTTGCCAGTGCGTTTGACCATGAAGGAGAGTGACCCCATCGCTGTTGACAAAATACTTATTTTCGGCTTCGGCGCGGAGGGACAGCTCGGAGACGTAAATTTCCGGGTAGTCTTTGAAGACCTGGGAGTACTCTTTCAGTTTTTTCTCCCATGCGGCCGTATCCACGGAAATGGATACGGGTTCGCCGATTTCACGGTATGCGGTTTCTTTTGAAAAATCGTCGGAGTGGTCTTCTTCTTTGACGTTGACGTGTTGATTGGTTTTGATCTGGATCAATTTTTCAAGGGCATTTTTATAATTTTTATCGGTTTCGAGCCAGATGGAGCTTTTGATGGCTGCCGGATCGTCATCGAGGCTGATCATCACCGGTTGGGAGTAATCATAGCCAAAACCGGCGCGGGAGCCGCGGATACGATGGGAGTTATCCAGTTTATGATCCCCGACCCGGACCTCCACGTCCAATAAACGGGTCCGTTGCTGACCGCTTTCCCGGAGGGCTCCGTCCGAAGCGCTGACAAATACCAGATGGGAATCGGTCATCCGGTAACTGATAAAATAAGGTGCCGGATTTCCATCTTTGCCGAGGTTTTTCATCGAACGGCTGAGTTCTTCTTCCATGGCGTTCAGGACGAGCATGGCGTTTGCTTTGGCCGATGGTCCGGTTCCCGCATGGTCGGCGCGGGAAAGTATCGATAATCCGATGATGAGAATGACGATTATTTTAAGTGTTCGTTTTAACATCTTAATTATTATCTCCTTCACCTTTTTTTCAGTTGCGAGGTGAAACATCTTAATACGTTTCTTTTACAAAAATGGATTATTTATTATATATTAAATGATTATTGAATTAAAATGGATCATTGTCTTCAAATTCGAGGATCCCCGGTTCCGTGAGTTCGCTGAGGTTGGGAATTTCGGTCAGGAAGCGGGAGGGTTCGGAAAAGCTCAACCCGGTTGAATTCATGTTACTCCAATAGAAATTGGATCGGGATTCCAGTTCCGGCGTAATCAGATAGAGGTTGTGTTGGGCGCGGGTGGTGGCCACATAGAATAACCGGCGTTCTTCTTCCACGTCTTCCACTTCGTCGAGCGACTTCATGGAGGGGAAATAGCCATCCACGAGATGGATGAGGAACACCGTATGCCATTCCAGGCCTTTGGCCGAATGGATGGTAGAGAGCACGAGTTTTTCATCTTCCTGATCCGATGCTCGCGCATCGATTTGGGAGGTATCCGGGGGTTCGAGGGCCATTTCGGAGAGCATGTGTTCGAGGGTGGTGTACCGTTCGGAAATGTTCAGCATGGAATCGAGGTCCACTCGTCTGCGGTAGGAATCGTCGTAGGTCTTTTCAAAAATGGGGTCATAATACTTCAACACGGCTTCGAGTTGGGCCGTCGGTTTTAATTGGGGGTCTGTGTTTTGAGAGATCATCCGGTGGAGTTTCGCCAGTTGGTTGGCGAATTTCTTTTGGTTAAATTCATCGGAAATCAGCGCGTTGATATCGCCGCCGCTTTGGAAAACTTTCTGAACGACTTTAGTCGCAGAGCTCGGTCCGATGCCGTCGAGGAGGAGGAGGATGCGCGTCCAGGCGATTTCATCGAATGGATTGGCTATAACCCGTAAATACGCGATCACATCTTTGACGTGGGCGGCTTCGGCGAATTTGAGTCCCCCGTATTTGACATACGGGATATTGGCGCGTTTGAGTTCCAGTTCCAGTTGGTTGGAATGCCAGGACGCGCGAAATAAAACAGCGATTTTATTCAACGCAACGCCTTCTTCCCGCAACTCCAACACCCGGTGGGCAATAAATGCCGCTTGTTCCTGTTCATCCACGGTGTTGATGTAAACCGGTTTTTGGGTGCCGTTGATTTCTGAAAAAAGAGTTCGGGAATATTTCTCTTTGGCGTGTTCGATGACCGCGTTGGTCAGGTCGAGAATCGGCGGAATGCTTCGGTAGTTTTGTTCCAGGGTGATGATGGTGGTATCGGGGAAGAGTTTGGGAAAATCCATAATATTTCGGAAGTTGGCGCCGCGAAACGAATAAATGCTTTGGGAGTCGTCGCCCACGACCATGACATTTCGATGTTCCGAAGCCAGCAGCAGGGTGATTTCCGCCTGGAGTTTATTCGTGTCCTGGTATTCGTCGACCATGATGTATTTGTACAGGCCGGAAATCTTATGTTTGACTTCCGGATTGGTTTCGAGGAGTTTTTTAAGGTTTACGAGCAGGTCGTCGTAGTCCATGACCATTTTTTCTTTCTTGAATGCGGCATAACGTTGGGCGACTTGTGTAACTTCGGAGTAATCCTCTTTGTATTGCGGATATTCCTTAAAGAGGATATCCTCGATCGGCGCATCTTTATTGATGGATTTTGAGATCATATCGAGCAGGGTATTTTTCCTGGGAAAACGTCGATCTTTTTTATTGAGGTTTAATTCGGTCCGGATGATATTAATAATATCTTCGGCGTCGGCGCGATCGATGATGGTAAAATTGGGATGCATCTGGATATAGAACGCGTATTTTCTCAGGATGGAATTGGCAAATGAATGGAAGGTTCCGCCGGAGACTTTTTTGCAGCGATCGTCGAGGATTGAAGCGGCCCGGCGCATTATTTCCTGGGCGGCTTTGCGGGTGAAGGTTAAGAGCAGGATGGATTGAGGGTCCACGTTGTTTTCGACCAGGTAGGACAGGCGATAGATCAGTGTGCGGGTTTTTCCCGTGCCTGCGCCGGCAATAACCAGGTAAGAACCTTTGGTGCTGGTTACGGCGTGGTATTGTTGAGGGTTCAGTTCGGCCTTATAGTTGATATGGTAGTGTATTTCAGGTTGGCCAGTGTTTTTTTTTATGACATACTTTTTCATATAGACATTTTAATGCATAATGCCCATTAATGCAACCATCTATTTTTGAGTAAAGACGTTTGGAGGGATATTTTTCTTCATGTGTTATTGGATTTGGCCGCCAATTCTTCAATTTCTTTTTTGGTTAGATGAGTGACTTTGGCAATGATATCGATATCGATACCATTTTTCAAAAGCTCAACAGCTATGGTATGCAATACTTCAATTCTGCCTTCTTCCTTACCTTCCTTTTTTGCGATTCTCTCCCAGCTTAAAACGTGGTTCATGTCCTCCTTCTCCTCCAATTTAAGGATTTTTCAATAAAGATATATCGATATCCACATCTTTAAATTTGAAATGCCTTAAGCAGGGGCTCCAATTGCTGAACCAATTCCGGCACATTCAAAGAAGCAACGGTCCAGATTCTTTCCTGCTTTATTTCTCCATATTCATGAGCAATCACGTTCCTCTGACTTATGATTTTTCTCCAGGGGATATCCGGGTAACATCGTTGATATTCCGTTGAAATATTTTTCGCCGCTTCCCCAATGATTTCAAGAGAACGCTCGATTGCAAGCTGAAGTTTTCTATCCTTTAAATACTCATCAATACCCATACCGGAAATAAATTGAGTAACATTTCGAGCAGCCTCAAACATATCCCACACGTAAGCGGCGTTTCTGTCCTCAGGCGGCTGCGGCATAAATGACCTTTCGATTTTGAAGAATAGCGTTCATTCGAAAAGGATTCTTCATTCCTTCTTTTTCTACGATATCCACTTCTCGGCCAAAAATCAATTCAAGTTCTTCCTTCATGTCAACCAATTCAAATAACCCCCATTTCGAATCCGATGTAAAACTTAATAAAACATCGACATCACTTTGGGGACCAAAATCATCTCTCAAAATCGAACCGAAAATAGAAAACTCCTGCACTTTCCATCGATTACAAAAATCGATAATGGCTTCTCTCGGCAAATCCAATTCTTCTTTTCTTCTCATCATAATAAATATAATATTAAAAAGAAAAAGTGTCAACTCTTTTCATACTTTCAATACTTTCATACCCAAAATGCAACATCAAAGAAAAAGGTTGACATTAACGGCTAATGGGTTATAATGATTTTTATTTCGTATTAATCGATTCAAAAGGAGAAATACCGCATGATTAAACCGCATGGTTCAGATACTTTAAAACCTTTATACGTCATAGACGAAAACGAACGCCAAAAACTGATCAACGACGCCCAAAACCTCCCCTCTGTCATCATCAGCTCCGCTTCTGCAGCCAATGCCGTCATGCTCGGCAGCGGCTACTTTACCCCCCTCACCGGCTACATGAACCTGGCCGATTCCCTCAACGTTGCCGAAAATATGCATACCACGTCCAACCTCTTCTGGCCGATCCCCATTGTGAATATGCTGAAAGATATCACCCCCATCGCAAACACCAAACGCATCGCTCTCCGCGATCCGAACGTTCCGGGAAACCCCATAATGGCAATTCAAAACGTGTCTTCGATCGAAAACGTATCCGACGACCAAATCCAACAAATCGCCGGACGATTATTCCGAACCACGGATATGGCTCACCCCGGCGTCAACGCATTTATGTCCCAGGGTAACTACATGGTATCCGGCGATATCCAGGTATTGAATTTTTCATACTTCGAAATAGAATTCCCCGATACATTCCGCACAGCTTACCAAATCCGCGACGAAATCTCCAAACGCGGCTGGAATAAAGTCGTGGCCTTTCAAACCCGAAACCCCATGCACCTCGCCCACGAAGAACTCTGCCGAATGGCCCAAAAAACAACCGGCGCAGACGGTATCCTCATCCATATGCTACTGGGAAAACT
This sequence comes from Candidatus Omnitrophota bacterium, assembly GCA_050258455.1. GTDB lineage: Bacteria > Acidobacteriota > Aminicenantia > UBA2199 > UBA2199 > JAKAGC01. Next base: position 36,525 of record JBLMYT010000114.1, read on the forward strand.
CAAAGAAGGCGATATCCCCGCCGACGTGCGCGACGCCGCTATCCGAAAAATGGTCGAACTCTATTTCCCCCCCAACACCGTTCTCATTACCGGCTATGGATTCGATATGCTCTACGCCGGCCCCAGAGAAGCCGTCCTCCACGCCGTATTCCGCCAAAATAGCGGATGCACGCATTTCATCGTCGGACGCGACCACGCCGGCGTGGGTAGCTACTACGGCCCCTTCGACGCCCAAACCATCTTCGACGACGAAGTTCCCAAAGACGCGCTGGAAATCGAAATCTTCAAGGCCGATCACACGGCATGGTCCAAAAAACTAAACCGCGTGGTCATGATGCGAGACGTCCAGGACCATACCAAAGACGATTTTGTCATGCTCTCCGGTACCAAAGTCCGAGAAATGCTCGCTGCCGGTCTTCCCCTACCCACCGAATTCGCCCGACCGGAAGTGGCGGAAATTCTCGGTCAATACTACCGCGAAGAAGCGAAAAAGAATTAAAAAAGATTTGCCTTCGGCGACCAGGAACCTTTTTATAAAAAGGTTCCTGGACCTCCAAAAATTTTTGGTTTTGGGTTCATTCGAATCGTAGAGACGTTGCGTGCAAACGTATCAATGGGGTGTAATAATAAAAGAGACGTAGCACCCTACGTCTCTACAATAAAATACGTCCCTCTCAATGACTTGGATCGGTGGCAGACGTCACCCACGACCCATGATGCCGACGAAAACGCGTGGCATTGTATTTCTCCAATTTCCACTCCGGAACTCGACACTCCCGGCACGTCTCCCCAAACCACTTGTTCCTCAACCACCGCGCCGCCCGACTGTTCCGCGAATTGTTAATAATAAAAACCTTCCCACAATGCGTGGTCACCCTCCCCTGCTCCCCAATTTTCTCCAACGTTTTAATCCCATGCAATATCCCCTTCCGCGACGGCCATAATTTGATCTTATCAATCAATTTGAATAGTTCGACTCGCTTCCGATAATACCGCCTGGGCTGCTCATTGAGTGTTTGGTTTGGTTCCGGTTTCATTTTATTATCATCATTTTATGATCATATTGTAGTTAAGGCATTCACGGCCATAACCGCAACCCCAATCTGCAAGGGATCATGCACCAACCGATCGCCGATTTTCTCAACCGCTCGCGGCGTTAACCCCAACGGCATCCCCGGCGCTGCTACGCGCGTTTGACAGGTGATGTGTTCCTCATCAATGACACCGGATGCATTGGTCGCTTCAATTATTAAATCATGATTGCTTAACGCCTGCGCCAATGTGGGTTCAATGGCCGGGGTGCACCTCATTACTTCCCCAATGCGATCCTTTAACCGAAGGCTTTTTTTCGAATCGATATCATAGACAGAGACACGACCATCCCGACGCAATACCTCCATAACCGCCTGATAACCAACTGGCCCACAACCGAGAACCAATACGTTCGCTCCGTTTATTCCGTTATTCATTAAATCCAACGCAGCCACAAACCCCCGGGCCGTACACTCCGAATTATCAACGACAATGCCTTTGCGGATGTTAAGCGCAATAAACCGCTCATCATCCGCCATAAATAAAATGTCAGCTCTTCTCTCAACCGCTTCCGCAATCCCCGCCACATCGCTTTGATTCGTAACAAAAACATGAAATCCGAGATGGTGAATCATTTGCCTCACGGTTTCACTAAATCCGGGAATGATTCCCAATCCACTCTTTATCGGAACCACACCGACCGTCACACGCTCAAGATGACCTTGAAGCAAGGCTTCATCGTCGATTCCATTTGAATAACAGGCGATTCCCCATAACGTCCGCCCTGTTTTTTTTACCAATTCGTCATCGTACCGCTTCAACCGGGAATTGATAGGCTGAATATCTTCACTTACCAATCGCGTCATTGCCGCTACCTTGCTGTTTAATGGAAATCATATGCAGTTTGATATTATCCCGAACCCGATTTCGCTTTTCCCATGCATCGAGCCGATCCGTCCCGGATACAATCAACGTGGCAACCCAATATTCAGCCCTCGGTTCATAATTGGTTATGGCTTCATCAGCGCCGAAAAAAGGACGGTGAAGACGAAGCGGTCCGGATTCAGCCATGACATGCTCCCCACAGTCTTCGATCCGCCGCCCGGAAACCCGGATGTGTTCATAAACCACAGCCCGAAGCGTTTCTTTATCTTCTTTATCTTCGGATTTATCCACATCGCCCTCTTTATCTTCAACAAAACATCGGACCAATAATTCCAACAAGTTTCGTCCGGTCGACCAATAAACCGCTGTGGGCGTCTGACTGGGGAAACGGGCATCGATCTCCAATACTTTCAATTGATTCCCATGAAGGATCACTTCCACATCCATTAATCCATGCAACCGAATGGCTTCGGCAATATGAAGCGAAATATTTTCAAATTGAACGGTTTGGTCGGGCTCCAATACCGACGGCGCCTGAACCCGCTTGCAATCATAGTCATGATCCATCTCCAGATCCGTGACCTGGATGGCCGAATAATGCCCGGGAACACCAACCACTTCCAGCGAAAACTGCGGACCTTCCAGATATTCTTGCAATACCCAACCTTCCAGGTGAAAGGGCGGGATAAAAAAACTTTCCATTTGCATCGGATTGTAAAAAATCTGGATGCCTTTGCTTCCGCTGCCTTCGGAAGGCTTGGCAATCACCGGAAACTCACACCACGGCCAGGGAACCGGCGCAGGCACAATGATCGTTTCAAATAAACGGTCGGATTTCAATTTGGATGACGAAATGGAATAGGCCGCAGGATCAAATGCCAATGGCACACCGGAACGCTTTCCCCACGCCACCAGACTGTCCAGGGCAGCCCGATCTTCCAATGCCGGAATGACAACATCGACCTCTTTTAAAACCGAATCCAGCCCCTCGGTCTTGGTGACATCCCATTGGATGAAGGTATCGCAACACCCGGAAGCCGGAGCATCTGCTTTTTTATCGATGAGTAATACCTTCCACCCGGCTTTATGCGCCAGATAAACGGCTTCGACGCCCTGAAGTCCACCGCCAATAATGGCCACCCGAAATGGGCTATGGGATTTTTTCAATTCGTTTGTTTCATCCATGAGAGAAATCCTTCAAGAGGTGCCGCTTTTAAACCGCATTCATCAAGGACCGGCTCAATACCGGCCGGTGTTCGTCGGGCTTCATCGATATCCAGACACGATTGCGCCACACCGGATAACCCCATCCCCGGAGGGACCAGGGACGTGATCACATTGGCACCGGCATCGAGTCGTCGTTTTAAACCCGCCAATCCCTCGACATCCAGGGTTGCAGGTATGAGTTTGTCCGGAAATCTCAGCCGCATCCATGCAATAATGATGAGTTCGATCAGGGAATCCGCGGGATGATTTCGTTCCATGGGCGTTCCGGACTGAGGAATGAAATTCATGACCCGCAGTTGATCGACGTCAAGGGCTTTCATCGTGTCAAAGGAATGAGCAATATCCTGAGGCGTTTCACCGATTCCAACCAAAATGCCTTCTTCGGTGAACATTCCCAGTCGATGCGCGATCGATTTCACCTTGAGCCGCGCATCATAATCCTGCCCGGGTCTGAGCCGGGAGAAAAGGCTGCGATTGTGGGTTTCCTGGTAACAGGCAAACCAATCGGCTCCGGCATCCGCAAACGATTTTAACACGCTTTCGGATACAACGCCCGGTGAAACCATAATGGGTAAATGGGTCGACGCTTTGACGGTTTCCACGAGGCGAAACAGAGGATCGAATCCCTTGGCGGGGTCGGTGAAGAAAAACGGATCCTCCCCCATCGTGAGGTCCAACAGATGCACCCCGGATTCCGCGAGTTTGTCACAGGCATCCAGGATCTGGTCTTCAGCTTTTCGATACCGTTTCGGTACGGGATTGGAGTCGCGGTAAAAACAGAAATTACAGTTATTCCGGCAATAGGTACTGATATAAATAAAGCCATACAAGAAAACCCGATTGCCGAAATACCGGGTTCTCGTGTCGCGGGCAGCCGCAAAAAGCGCTTCGGTTTTGTCCTTCTGATTTAAAAGCGTTAATATATCATCCATTCAATTTCTAAACTATTTTTCAAATATTCAGCCGTATGCCGTCAAGATACGAAAGGCTCCTGCCGAATTTACTGATGTTCGTTGTCTTTTCTTTAACCATCATGAGTCGTTCGAGACCGAATCCGATCCCGGCCCATGCATCGGTAATCCCCCATGGAATATCAAGGGCATGCGGGCCCATGGCAGCCGAACCGACCTCGAGGTTTTCGTCGCCGGCCACCACATCCACGGTTGTGCCATAAACCGCCGAGTCTTCGGTTTCAAAGTGATACTCCGAAATACCGACGGCATTCATGACCCACGACGCCATTTGCGCCACCCGGGTTTGACATTCGGCTTGAGGAAGTCCCATTTCAACCAGATTGAGCATGGTAAATTCCGTAGAATGCCTGGCCCCTTTGGATTCTTTTCTGAAACAGGAACCGATTTCGAAAATCCGTACCGGTTTTTCCCATATTCGCATCAAATCTTTCAATACATAATACAAATGAGGCGCCAGCATGGGTCGAAGACACTTGTCATTGCTGACCCAATAAATGTCGTTAAATAAAGGATGCGATTCATCGATGGTCATTTTGGCTAGATGACTCTTGGACATCAGGGTGGGGGTCGCCACTTGAACAAACCCTTTCGCGTTCAGGGCGTCGACGAGGAGGCTTTCCATCCGGCATCGGGCAGGCCTTCGGGAGGTGTAACGCATTTCAATCAGCTTTCGCCGGGCATGCGTCACCAGCTTTTTTTCCAGGGCGTGAAAGGATTGATCCCGCTCTTCGGTACTCTCAAACTGCCGGTTTCGTTCATCCGAAGCGGCTTCCAATTCGTTCAGCCGCCGCATCTGAATCTCAGACCAGGTAATGTTCATTTGGCTCCTTATCCTGGGCGTTACGCGAGGAGTCCGGGAGTTGCACCCGACTATATGGATTTAGAATCCATACGATCACCATTCGATCCACTCCCCATTCGCGATGTTTTATATTAAAATATAATTCGGGTTTTGTCAACCTGCTTTTTAAATAACCAAAATACGCTAACCAATTTTTTCACCTAGACCACTTTTATTTTTTTAAAATTAAAATATTTTTTTGTTGACGTTTTCTTAAAATTATGCTACTACAATAATGTTAGCGTAAATAAAAAAGGGGGTGATAAACATGAAACTTAATGAGCCAATAACTTTTGTTGACGATGATATCTATCTCTTCTATTGGCAGCAGAGATCAGAGAGCTATCCGGTTCTTTAAACTGACTAAAAATCTAGCCCAGTTAAGTTAATTCAAAAGAGGAATGGATACATAGGGGTATGTATCCATTCCTCGGTATTATGAATCATCCTTAGTCATGGATGATGCGGTAATATTATTTGAATATTCTATATAGGGGGGAGGAATCATGTTTGATAAAATTAATAGACCATATAAAGAATTTAGTCCTGAGGAAACAGTTAATAAAATTAAAAGTATATTAAAAGGGATAAATTTAACTCCTATTATCGCTTTTAGCGGACACCCATATCCTGAGATTTATTCTGTTAGATTGCAAATTAAGGATGAAGAAGGTGGTTTTGGCACAAACGGAAAGGGTAGAACAGAACAGTATTCGGTTGCTAGCGCGTATGCAGAATTTTTAGAGCGAATTCAAAATGGCTTCTATCAAGTGTATTCGAGAACTTTTATGAATCTTATAAAAGACAAACATGGCTTTTATTACAGTCCAGATGAACGATGTTTAACAGAAAAAGAATTTTTAGCTCTTCCGCAACCTATTTTGGAAGACATCATCCAGTATAGGGGAGAAAATAAAACAAAATTTATTTCTTCCTATTTTGAACGCTTGAATACAAACAATATCCCGGGGATGGTTGCTGTACCCTTTTATGATACCCAAAATAATCATAAAATATTTTTACCAATAAATTTATTGTTATCAACTTTGGGATCAAATGGTATGGCTGCCGGTAATACAGTTGCCGAAGCTGTTTTTCAGGCAATTTGTGAACTTACCGAAAGATGGGGGGCCGCTGAAATTTTTTATAAACAACTCATTCCTCCAACTGTGCCGAGGGAATTTTTAAGATCGTTTAAGGAGGAATATGGAATAATCGAATTAATTGAAAAAAAGGGAAAATACCAAGTCACAGTCAAAGATTTTTCAGCCGGAAAGAGATTGCCGACACTAGGTGTTATTATTATAAACCTGGAAACTAAAAAATATAGGCTAAATGTTGGATCGGATACCTCCTTTCAGGTTGCTTTGAGTCGCTGCCTTACTGAAATTTATCAAGGTATAGACAATAACAAAAGGTTCGATGATATACTATTGGATATCCCTAAAAGAAAACCAGAATATTTTGAAAAAGAAGATGAAGAAGCAAAAGCCCAACGGTATATGGTATTCAATCAATTTACTCAAAATGCCACTGGCCAATTTCCACCAAGCCTTTTCGATAATGAAGCAGATTATCCTTTTGATCCAAGTGTATTTACTACAAATGAATCTTATGAAAGAGAAGTTCAAGTTATTATTGAAAACCTTCACAGAAATGGAAACAATATTTACATAAGAGATGTATCTTATATGGGCTTCCCCTCGGTTTTAGTCTATATCCCGAGTGTCTCATTAAGGGGAAGGAAAAACATTCTAACTTCAATCAAGACTGATACCTTTGATTCTATAGAGTTAGATAAAATTGAGTCTCTACTTTTTGATATTGCAAAAGTTCCAAATGAAAAATTGCAGCATATCACAAAAATTTTAGAAAATTTTGATCTATCTATTCCGCTTACCCAATTATTAAAGGTCAATATAAAGCCTTCATCTCCGTGGAGTAAGCTTGATCTTTCTTTTTTTTGTACATTATTGTGGTATAAGTTAGGTGAATTTAAGAAAGCGAGAGATAATTTCAGGAAATTTTTGGATCAACGGAAAGATAGATGGCAAATTGATTATTATAAAGCTGTAGAAAAATTTCTTGAATTAAAAATAACTGGGTATGATGAGAAAGTAATCCTAAAAAAAATGATAGAAGCAAATTATTCAGAAGCCATAACTGAAGAGGTTTTAAGCGATTTATCCGATCCTAACAATGTTTTTAAAAATACAAAACTTCCTCATTGCCCGAATTGCTCTGTCTGCCAGTTAAAGGATGATTGCTTGACAAAAAATAAAATAAATATTTCGCATAAACTCTATTCATTAATGAAGAAAAACCAAATAAATCAAGAAGAATTATCTTGGACAATCTTTAATCAAATGAATAAATAGAGCGATATTAAAAGTAAAGACTCTTTATTATTTATTGCCGATACCGGCAATTATGGTTTTTACAATGGGCGCAAAACGGAAAGGTATTTGGAAAGCGGTGAATATTCGGGTCTCCCGCCACCAACACACCCGAGATGGATTTTAATGGAATCATTAAAAAACGTTCGGTTAACGTCATATCAATCTGCTGAGGATTCAAAGCCGCAAATAGTTTTTGCTGACCGCTGATATGCCAGCCGCAATAACCGGGACTGTACCAGAGCACGCGGATATCCTGGGGCGTCTGACTTTCGGAAACCAACCGATCGCCAACAAGGGTTTGAAGCACCCGGGAGGCTTTATCGGCGCTGTACGATGCCACCGAATCCAGCATAACCGCCAACGCCATATTCTTTTTATACAGCGATTCGATTTCTTCGCTAACTCGTTTTCCCAATGTCACGGCAGCCAGCGCCAGGAATTGGGCGTTGGGATAGATATGTTCCAATGGCGTATCCGGTTCGTTCAATCCTTCGCCCCGGTATATCGCGCTAAAAGCATCGATGGAAATCTCTTTTGCGATGCCGATCGGTGTGGCCAGGTCATTAAACAGGTTTGCGGCAGTGTCATACAGCGTCTTTACCCGGTCGGAAGGCACCGTTCCCAAAGGAATGCCCTGGGATTGCAAAACCCCATCCATTTCCGGCTTCACCTGTTCCACTCGAAGGGAAATAATCGGATTCCAAATATGTTGATTCAACACGAAATCCTTATAACCGGGCGGGCAATCGGTCCATCCCGGCTCTGCGAGCTTCGGATTGCATGATTTCGGTCAACTGTTTTTTGACTTCGGATTTAAGCGACGAGGGTTTATGGGTTTTCAGCAACTGCCGGACCTCCGCTTGCGCCCGTTCGTTTAACGTCAAGCTCCCGCTTTCTTCCCATTTCGAACGGTTCATCCGGTCGATGACCTTCCCCGGGAAATAATGCTCTTTTTTAAAGTACTTCATGGTATGGGCAGACGCCAGCAGATGCTGTTCCCGAATCAATTCCCGGTAAATGTCGAGTGCCGGAAAGTCTTCCCTGGGTTCAATGCCTTTGAGCATCCGGTAAATCATCCCGCAGAGTTCATTATCGAGAATGAGTTTCTCGATGCTGAAGCAGTTCACAAAATCCAGCATCCCGGGCCCCGAGATGCTGTTGATTCCGGAAAGGGCACCCAATACCGCGCCCATGGCTGTTTCCAAACCGGCCTGCGCATCCAGGACTTTGGCATCGCTCAAGGCAATGTAAGACTGAGTCGGAATACCGAGAAATTTCCCGATTTCATTGGTCGCGCAGTTCATCATTTGGCTTTCCAGGGCGCCCAATAACGTGGTACCGTGACGCATATCAAACGCGGCAGAAGCCCCGCCATAGAGGAGCGGGGAACCGGGGTTTGTGAGTTGACTGATGACAATACCGCTGAGCGTTTCGGCCGTATGACCGATCAGGGATCCGGTCAGTGAAACCGGTCCGGTAAAACCGGTGAGCGGCATGGAGATGAGTTCAACGGGAATGCCGGCCTTTCCGCATGAAATAATATCCCGGCAAATGCTTTTATTCCATTTCAGCGGTGTGGTGGGGCAGCAGGAAAAAATAGTCAGCGGTTTGTCTTTTAATTCCGCTTCGCTTCCCCGCACGGCGAGTTGCATCTCCTTCATGATCTCAAAAGCACTTTCGTTAAATGTTCCGGTAACCACCGGTTTTTCACCGTACATCAAATTCAAATACAGCCGGTAAGAATCGGATATCGTTTCATCGACATCGGAAGGCACAAACGCCGTACTCTGAGCCATGACGTGTTCCAATTGGGCCGTGACTTGGACGTATCGGATGTAGTCTTCGGTCGTCGGAGGGCGCATCCCCGAGGTGTCCGGATCCAGGATATTTAATGCGGAAGAAGCCGGAGTAAAATACACATTGTATCCCGAGAAATGATGGGTCTCGTTTCCCACGGCATCAAAGAGCTTGAAGGAGGAGGGAACCGTACGCAGGGCTTTCTCGATCATATCGCATGTGAATATCACGTGATGCGTTGGGGGATTGATCGACGCGCCGTGATCTCCTAAAACGCCGAGCAAATCATCATCGTAAATCGTTACCCCGAGCCCGCACAGGATATCCATGGCTTCGGTTAATATTTGGGGAATGATGTAATCCGATAAAAACTTAACATTCGGTCTGATTTCCATGATTTTTCGTTGATTCTTCGTTTGAATATTGAATATGGACACGCGATAACCGATCGGTTATCGCGTTATCGCGTGTCCGTATGAATGACATAGGATATATTACACCTTATTTGAATACATGATCGATATCGATAATCCGAACATTTTCCGGTAAAATCTTCAGGGGAAACGCTTCGATGATCTTATCTTCGTTGAGGACCTCTTCGGGTTTTGGCGTCCGGTAAGTAATCGAAGAGACGACGTTTCCGGTCAAATCCGCTTTCAATTTTTCCCCGTCTCCGGTGACACATACGATTTTGAGATTATCGCATCGGAGATGTTTCTTAATGGCGTTATTGACTTTTTCCAGCGTCAGCCCATCGATGTGTTTACGGAAATTTTCGAGGTAACTTTCTTTTAAACCGTAGATTCCGTCATCGATCTTGTATCCCAGGCGTTTGGCACCGGAAACCGCGTAATGCAGATAATGCCTGGAAAGGTAATTTTTGGTCAACTCGAAGTTTTCCCTGGTCATTCCATGATCGACCAGAAGCTTCAATTCTCGCAGGGCCGCGCGTAAGGCAAAAACGCGTTTGTCTTTTTCCATGGGGCGAAGCCATATTTCAAATAACTGCGGATTCTTACAGACATTGGTGGGTGGGAGCATCCGCTCACCGCCGCGGGGAAAATCCTCGACATAGGAATAATCGCCGTAATTGAATCCGCGCGCTTCGCGAATGACCTGGTAAAGATGAGACGCCGAACTCCGGTGCTCACCGAACCATGAATTGGCGAGGAATAAGGCATAAAAATCAGGGTCTTTGCGCATCACATCAATGGGGAAACCGATATGAATCCCCGCCGATTCGCTCGGTTTGTCGACAATGAGGACCTGAATCCCGTTGATTGCTTCGGGTTTGATAGGCTTTCGCGCGATGGTTCCGCCAGGAAGAGCGGAGAAATCGGTTTTAATTCGGTTCAGCATGGCATCGGAGAAGTTTCCGCTGATTCCCGCGATTAAATTAGTCCGGAGAAAATGGGTCTTGTAAAACTGTTTCACATCCGCCAGGGTAATTTGTTCCAGATCCGAAACCTTACCAATAACCGGTTTCTCATAGGCAGTGCCGCGATAGACAAACGATTTGAAAACCGCTTTGCCCAATTCTTCATCGCTGCTGTACCTCAAGGTGTTTTTAATCGAATCAATGGCCGCACTTTTGATCCGATTGAAATCTTCTTCCGAGAATCCGGGTTTGAGGAGAGCGTCTTTGAACAGCGTGTAAAAACTCTCGATGTTATCGGCATGCGTTTCACCGGTAAACGAGATGTATTCCCGATCCACGCTGACCGTGTAGGAACCGGCAATGGGGAACAGTTTTTCCAGAATGGCCTTGTAGGAATCGGTTTGTGTTCCGCCCTCGGCCATTAACTGGGCCGTTAAATTGGCCAGGCCGCATTTTCCCTCCGGGTCATCCATGGAGCCCGTATGGAAAACAAAATTAAATGCGATAATCGGTTCGCCGGTTACTTTCAGCGGCACCAGTTTCAATCCGGTTGGATTCGCTTTCGGTGTGGTCGTTGCCGATCCATGGATGGAAAAAGCAAGGCTTAAAACGATTATGAGAAAAACGACACCCAATTTCTTCATTTTTCTTCTCCTAACAATAAAATATCGGTTTTGCGGTTATCCGTGAAGTAGGTTAATGCAGCGTTTCGAATATCTTCGGGGGTCACGGCTTCCAGGGTTTGGTAATACCGGTCAATGGCGTCGATGTCCCCCGTAATGGCGATGATGCGGGACAGCGAAGAGGCCACCTCGGCGGTAGACGCCAATCCCAGCAAAAAGGAGTACTTCCTATTTTTCTTTAAATCGTCCAGCTTTTTTCCATCCATTAATTCGGTTTGATATTTCTTGATTGTATTTGCGATTTCTGTGCGCACCGCATCCACGTCTTCTTTTTTCTTTACCATGACGGTAATCGCGTTGAGAAACGGGTCCCGGCTGGCGTCAAAAGACGCATCGATCCATTGCGCGATTTTCTTTTCAAAAATCAAACGGCTGTAAAAATCGCTGGTTTCGCCAAACATGATGTCTCCCAGAAGAATCGAGGCGAGGTATTCTTTCGAATCCGGGGAGTAGCTCAGCCCCTTGTAGGCGACGCAGAGGAGCGGGAGGGTTTTTCCCTTAAAGGTCACGCTGGCGTTTCGGGGGGCGTTTTGTTCGGCTTCTTCGCGGACATCGGGTTTCACGTATCCCTTTTGCCAGGAGCTGTAATATTTTTCGGCCAGGTTAAAAACCGTTTCTGGGACAATATCGCCGCACACCATGAGTACCACATTTTCCGGGCGGTAGTATCGTTTATAAAAATTCAGGCTATATTCGTACATGGTGGGCATGGCGCGCACGTCCGCTTCAAACCCCATGGTCGTGTGTTTGTAGGTATGGGTATCAAACGCTGTGTTTTGAACGCCTTCCATCAAGAGGAAAAAAGGACTGACTTTGCCTTTGAGAAGTTCACCCAGTATGGCGCCGGATTCGGTTTTAAATTCCTGTTCGGCATACTCCAGGTGTTGAAACCGGTCGCTTTCCAATTCCATGACCTTTTCAAGGTCTTCTTTGGCAAATTCCAGGTGATAGGCGGTGATGTCATTGCTGGTAAACGCATTGAAATTAGCGCCCATTTGAGTGGTCAATTTATTGTATTCGGTGGATGAATATTTTTTCGTTCCGCGAAACATCATGTGTTCAAAGAAGTGGGCAAAGCCGGAGTGTCCGGGTTCGTATTCGTCTCGGCTGCCGGTTCGGACCACCGAATAATACGCCACCAGTCCCGGATTGGGAAGCGGAATCGCGATAATTTTGAGACCATTACCCAGGACCTTTCGATGGACCTGGAAGGGGAAAATCCCTGCATCCAGGGAGATATTTCCCACGAAAAATATCGAAATCATGAGAATAAATAAAAGAATACGTCGTTTCATTAAACCTCCGTTTGTTCGTTGATAAAATGGATTATCGGACGAAATGGGGCATGGTGTCCGGGATAGGTAAGGATAATTCCACCATACCCTGGAATACCCCGTTTTCGAACCAGGGACACTGATAGATGAGTTTTTTTTGACCATTTTTCTCAATGGTATATGAATTGGTTTCGGGTTTTTCCAACATCTGTTTCAATCGGGATCGGGCCGGTTCCGGATGGCAGTTCAGTACGGATTGGCCGACCAATGCCGATCCGCCGTCTTTTTGGAATACCCGGGAAGCCGATTCATTCATTTCCAAAATCACACCTTCGGTGTTGCACACGGTTATTGACACTGGGAATTCTTTGATCCATTGTTCGTTTTTCATGATGGGATTATATCACTAAACCGGAGATTTGACAATAAAAAGGGTGTAGGGCATCGATTCGCATTCTATGGCTAATAAAAGGTTGGGACTCTCTTTTTGTGGTTGGATCGTCATACCAATCAAAGAGACACGCCGTCTCATTTGAGAAGGGGTTTTCTTCAAACGTTTGAGCCGCCCTGCCAAACGTTGAGCTCTCCCTCTCGTAGTTCGGCCATTCCCGGACATTGGTGGCGCGTGCTCTCCTGCTAATTGGCGGTGCCAGGTCACTCGTTGGTGGCGTCATGCGACTGGTTGATGATGACGGGTGACATGAGTGGTGGTGTCACTCCAAAAGTTCGTGGTGCCAGACGAAAAGTTGGAGCTGCCATGTGACATGGTTGGTGGTGTCACTCCAAAAGTTCGTGGTGCCAGGCGAAACGTTGGAGCTGCCATGTGACATGAGTGGTGGTGTCACTCCAAAAGTTCGTGGTGCCAGACGAAAAAATGGTGATGCCGGGTGACATGGTTGGTGGTGTCACTCCAAAAGTTGATGGTGTCAGACGAAAGTTGGTGATGACAGGTGGCTGGTTGGTGGTGCCACTCCAAGAGTTTGAGTTCCCCTGCCTGTGGTTGGCGTTGCGCTTCTTCTTCTTTCCAAGAGACGGTGGGGAACCCGGATTTAAGGCCGATTCCAGATTGCCAGTCCATATGTTCAGATTAAATTCATTTCTTTTTTAAATAATTGATATTTATTTCATAAAGAATAGCGTCATGGAACCCATTGGGTAATTTCTATTCAATTTCTTGTATCGTCATCTGTCTCCTTTAAAACGTCGGATTAAATTATACCCATTCGAATTTTACATCCTTGTATATTAAGTACATCATCGTTATATGATTAAGCAGGCTGAAACAAGTTATCAAGTAACCATCGGGGATATACTCTTTCAATTTTTTAAAACTTTCATAATTATCCAGGATATCATTATCATTTTCGACTAGATCAATGACGAACGTGTCAGAATAAACACCCTCATCAGGGGGATCAATACTTAAGAATAAGAAATCGGAAAAAAATAAGCGGCCTTTCTGATATCTTTCGGGCTCGGTTTCATCTCCGAGCCAAATATCTAAGTTTATCTGGGCTGTCTTTTTTAAAAAATTTAAATTTATTTCATTTACATTTGCATCATGAAACCCATTGATCAAAGTATCTGCGATTTCTTGCATATTCATTTTTTGTTCTCCTTTAATATTGAAATTTTATTTTCTATCGAAGATATTTTCATATTCCATAATTTCATTTTAATCCTCAATCCAATCGGCTTTACTGTATCCATTCGAATTTTACATCCTTGGCTACAAAATACATAAGAGTGTCATGATTCAGTAAAACGAAGCAGGTTATCAAATAACCTTCTGGCAGAAATTTTTTCAATACTTTGAAACTTTCATACTTATCCAAAATATCATCATCATTCGATTCAAGATCGACAGTAAGCGTGTTAAGAAAATAAGTTTTTTCATATGGTGGCTCAATACTTAAGAATAAGAAATCAGTAAAATATAAACGGGCTTTCTGATATTTTTCTGGGTCTTTTATATCACCAATCCAAATATTTAGATCAATCCTAGCCAATTTATTTACAAAATTTAGGTTTATATCTTCTATTTCTGCATCATGAAACCCGTTGGGTAACTTCTCTTCAATTTCCTGTATTGTCATTGTTATTTCTCCTTTAAAGAGCACATATAGCTAAAGTTCCGGCTATTTTTAAAACACACCAAACACTGGCTGCAATTAATAGAAGCAACTTGACTTTTTTTTCACATTCTTTATCCGGACATTCTCCTCCCGGTATCCAAGTCCCTGGATACAAATGAGGATGAGTTTTCCGCCCACCTACCCATAAATGCCAATGGGGTCTTTGATGTATTTTGGGATTACCCTTATGATATTCTATTGTTAATCCGCCAGGATGAACCCATTTAGATCCATCACGGGGAGTATGACTAAAATCTTGTTGCCAACAATGGGGAAGTCCGCTAGGATCAGGCGGTAATATAATTAAACCCTTTGGATCAACCCAATTCATGGGATTATTATTTAAAGCTCCATACAGATTTAATCCGCCCTCAAGCCCAATCGGGTCCTCACTGGTAAACCGCCCAATCACCGGATTGTAATACCGGTGATAAAAATAATACAACCCGCTTTCACTGTCAAAATACTTTCCCTGAAAACCCAGATTACCGGTTGAGTTTCCGGTTCGATTGGTCAGATTCCCAAAACTGTCATACCCACGCGTTTCCACCACCTGCTTGGTAAAATTGTTGTAAACCTTATACGGCGTTCCAACCGGATCTTTAATATACGTGTACCATCCTTTTTTGGATGATTCCAGCGGAAACGACGCAGCCTCGGCATATTCCAGATACCCTTCCACGTCATCGATTCCCGATGAGTACACATACCGCCGAATGGGATTAAAATTGGAATCCAATTCATACGCGAGATTATCCCCTTCCCAAAAGAAATTGGTAACGATTCCATTCACCTTCTTCTGCAATCGCCTTCCGAATGGATCGTATTTGTATTCGGCAACCACATCCGGAACCGACGATCCGGCCGGGATGTGTTCATATCGCATCAGTTGATTTTCCGAACTGTAACCATACTTTTTGGTTTCTCCGGTTTTGGTGTTTTTATCTTCAATCAAATTGCCATCAAGATCATGTTCATACACATGATCAGTCGACTCCGTGATCCGGTTTCGACTATCGTAATGAAAGGAAGCGGTTTGAGAGCTTAACCGGTTTCCCCGGTTTTCATACGTGTAACCTTCCGAAAACCCAAAGGGCTGACTGTGTGTCACTCCGGTGAGTTCCAGTTCCCGGTTATAGGATGCCGAAAATCCCATGTCTCCTTTCATGGCTGTTATTATACCCGACCCGTCCCGCTCAATCAAGTTGTCGATCGATGGAAATCCACTGGCCCCGTAAGCATTCTGGTACCGGATGCGACTCAAATTTCCATCCGAATCGTAATTCAAAAACATGTCGGTATTTAAATAATTATTTTGCTTTCGCGTTAATCGATTGGCGTTATCATAACTCAGTATCGTATTAAAGTGTCCGGTTTCACTGCCAGAACGCTGGTAGTCGATTAAATAAGGAGTAAACCCAATCGCGGTTCCACCGGGCTGGGTAAAGTTATAATCGTATCGTTTTTTCCACTTGAAACTGTCATAGGTTTCAACCGGAAGGCCATGAACATTTAAAACGTATTGAGAAACGTGTCCGGTGGTGAGATTGGTTTCTTGAACCAGATGATTGCCATAACTGCCTCCGGCTGCCCCATAAGAAAACGAGAACTGATAATCGGGAGAGTAAATCGCTATGGGTCGGTCTTTATCATCATAAGCAAAGGAGGTGACGCCTTCGGGCGTTACTTTTTTAATTAACCGATTGTCGGTATCGTAAGCATAGTGAATGTCTTGCCTTCTTCCATTGGTAAACCGCGTGAGGTTTCCCACGATATCAAACTCCTGACTAATCGAACCCCCATTCGGATAAATCATTTCAATGGGGTTTCCCATGCTATCGTATTTGAATTGGTAAACGTTGTTGGCTTCATCGATCACTTTCGATAATAAACGATCGGGTCCACTGCCACACGACGCGCATCCGGACCGTCCATACTCATACCGAATGGATCGACCCGAAGGAGAGGTTTCTTTGACGATTCGCCCCATCATGTCTCGGTCCAATCGCGTGACGCGATTTTCCTCATCGTTAATCTGAACGATTTCTCCTCGGGTGTTTCTCAACACCGAGGTTTTCTTTCCACTATTTGAAAGAATATCGGATACGAGACTGTTGGAATCGTAAGTGAATTTGTTGACCGTTCCATCGGGAAAGGTCACTTGCGTGACCTTGTTTTCCGAATCATACTTATACCGGGTTGAGGTTCCCAGATTCCCATTTTTTTCTTCGATTAAGTTTAAGTTCTTGTCATAACTATAAGTAAGTTTCAAATCGTTTCCGGTAACCTGAGATACCTGATGAGACTCATTGTACGTGATGCCGATCGACGGCCCTTTAATTTCTTCGGTACCGGAACCTTTCACCCACGGGTTGTTGAAAATCGGGGAGCGAAACCACGAAAAGTCTCTATAATTGGACCAGTAACCGGAAATCTGTAAATCCGCATTGTATTTGATTTCAATCGTTTGGGATTGATCCACCCCCGACACAATTTTTGTGGGTAAGCGGTTAAATTCGGAATTGGCAAAATAAACGGTCTGCTGATGCCTTCCATTTCGCTCGGTCAATCGCCGACCTTTTCCTTCGTGAAAGATGACTTTGCTTTCATCTTCAAAAATCACTTTCGAATCGATGCCATCGTTTCGACCAATAAACGGAAACGGTATGGAAGCGGTGGAATTTGCAAGCGGATTTAAAAGGTATGTTAAAACCGCAGGCGTGATGGTTCGTTTTCCCCGATTGGGTAACCCCACCTCGCGAAGCACCGGCCACTCCTTATCCCAGGTATAGGTTTTAACCGCGTCTCCGCTTTTATCCATCGTCATCAATCCTCGACTGTCATAATCAAACTCCCGGGTCGTTTGATCCGGATAAACCACGCGCTGAATCTGTCCCTCGCCATCGCTTTCAATGCGTGTCACCCGTCCCGATGCATCGGTAATCGAGGATAGCCGTCCACCCGAATAGTTAAACACGGTAAAAACTCCTTTTCCCGGATAATCGATTCGGGTCAAATGATTCGAGGAATCATACGAAAAACACGTCTGTTCTCCCTGAATGTTTTTACGCTCGATCATTCTTCCGATTTTATCAAAGATTTTGGTTTCTCCGTTATATTCGGTGACAATATAACGCGAGTTTGCAGCTTCCATTTTGGGATAGATTTCGCCATCCACGGAATGAAACCGAGAGCTGTTTCCAAACGCATAGACCTGATAGATTCCCGACCCTTTGTATTTCGTATTCACCGACGGAAAACCCAGTTCAAATTTGATATAGCGAACAGACCGCGCCTCTTTCTCCCAAAGAAGGGGAGAGCGGATTTTAAAATCCAGGGGATCTCTTTTTTCTTCCGGTTTTCTCAGCGTGTCCTTACCAAATTGATAATAATCGCTCCAGTTTTTGTTATCCGGCGATGTGGAAATCTTCACCACATCCCATACATTCAATCCTTCCCAATACTGGGGAAAGGATAATCCGATTTGAGAAATCGATCGAACCTGTCCCAGGTCCACCACAAACAGTTGATTGCTTCCTGACTCAAGCGACACGCGGCTAAATCGGGAATGGGGTAACTGCTGCGCGTTTTTCAGGACTTGAGAAATAAACAGATTTTCTGGTTTTTCCATCTCAAAGGTGTGAGAACAAACCCTGGCACCAAACGATTCACCGGCAAAGTTTTCGCCTTTTTCATAAATCTTATAAGACCCATCGGCTCGAATCAAACCCACCTTTGGTCCCTGAATACAGAGTCGATCGACGCCGGACAGTCCCCATCCTTTTCCAAAGCACGAGTCTTCATTGGACACCATGAAAAGATCCAGATCAGTGTCGACGTTAAAAGTTTCGGGTTCAGTCATCAACACACCGGTAGACTGGGTGGGCATGCCGCCCCATCCGCCTCCCTTGTAATAGGTTCCCTTATATTCACTGCCCCAGGAAAAATGAAGGGTTTGAAAACCGGTTCCCACCTTTTGTCCCGATGGGAAACGGCCATTAACGATCACTGTTCCCATACCGTAAAAACAATCGATTCCTGAGAACGGGGAAAAATTAAACGTCATCTCCGTGGGAGCAGCGTCTTTTCTCACGCCTGAGGACGTAATCAATGAACTTCGAATTGAAAAACGCATTTTTTGAGGTTTGTCAACCAATCGGGTATCCGAAACATGCCATACCCGTAAGACTTCCGTGGGAAAAGCGGTTTTGGAGGTATAAATCAACTCCAAATCCGTGGGACCGTTTTTGGCGTTCACGCCCGGAACCGAAACGCTATTCATCAAACTTCCGGTTGTCACATTCACCCCCGAACCGATATCGCAGGTGTAATCATCGGGAAACGGGCCGACATCCACAATCGGGATACCCCCTCCAAACGATTGCGGCGAATTGATATCGTAAGACGATAAATGCTTAATCGAAGCCTGGATCCATTCCCCTTTCGAGTCAACCATCGCCTGCTTGTCTAAACCGACCCATTCCAGACTTTTCGTATCCCAGAACGCCACCGGAATTTCGGTACCGGGTAAAAACCCCCAGGTATTTTTGACGCGGAGCGTGACAGGTTGGATAAACTCGGCCCCGGAAGGTCCGATTTCGGCACAAAACAAAAAAGCGATCGGAAACTTCATATTGGGTGTTCGGCTCAATTCACCGGGAAGCGCGCGAGAGCCCGAAAGACGGGTGATTTGAACATCTTTTGAAATGTCTTTAAGAACGCCATTGACCTTGACCTGTCCCAAAACGGTTTTGGGAATTCGGAGTTGAATGCTTCCGCCGCCATTGGAAAAGACAACCATCTCCACTTTTTTGGATCCCTGCTGTTCGAACTCCACAACACTCGATGAACGGGGTTCCAGCGGCGTGAGGTAGGCGGTCGAAACCGTGTCTTCGCTGCCTTTGTTGAGGGTGATCGTTCGATAAACCTCGGTAAAACCGGGCTTGGTGATTTTGATTTTAAATGTGCCCCCGAACTGAAAGATCAGTTTCCAGTCCCCGGTGCCGGTGCTTTGAACTGTGATGCCCGAAGCCGTGATCTGTGCTTTGGCAATCGGTTTATCGGATATTGCGTCTTTGACCTTACCGTAGATAATGGTATTGGTGGTGGTTTCCGATTGTGGCCAAATCAGGAAAAGACTGGCGGAAATAATAATCAAGAAAAATACGAATAAAATGGTTCCTTTTCTTTCCATTCAACCCTCCTCCTCACTTGTTTAATATTTTTAATTACGATCTATAATATACGCGTTTGGAAAATTAAAATCAATAAGGAGCTCCATAATGTTATTGACATTAAGGATAAAAAATGATATTTTTAGGCATGTACCATCGTTAATGGATGCGCCTGTAGCTCAGAGGATAGAGCTTGGGATTCCTAATCCCAGTGCCGCAGGTTCGACTCCTGCCAGGCGCACGCTTTGGTTTTATGCGTTTTTAAATAGTCAATTTTTAAGGAGAAGCGTTATGGCTTTCGATTCAAATCAGCATCATCGTGACACGGGTTACTCGACCCCATCGGGTTCAACATCCTTCTTTGGAAAAACCATTCGCATCGAAGGTGAAATTTCATCCGAGGAAGACCTGGTCATCGAAGGGCGAGTCAACGGGGATGTGAAGACCGGTAAAACATTAATTATCGGAAAAGATGGATACGTCAACGGTAATATCTCTGCTTCCGTTGTTTGTATTGGAGGAAAAACCGAAGGTCATATCTCTGCTTCCGAAAAACTGGAAGTCTCTGCCGAAGGAAGATGCGACGGAACGATTCGGTCGGGAAAGATCCAGGTGGAAGAAGGGGCGAAATTGAAAGTCACGGTCAATCAAGACGACGAACGCCCTCAGGTGAAGGATCAAAAACCTCTTAAGAAAGAAGAACCGATCAGCCAGGCCGTTGCCCCGATCGAAAGCGTGATCGAAAGCGTGGAAGAGGATGACTTTGCGGTCGCCGAAGTGGTCGAAGGCGTTGTTGAATAAGGTTGATAAATAATCGAATAAACTCATAACTTTTATAAAAAAGTTATCAAACGCAAACAATAAAAAAATAAAAATCTCGTGGGGAACGGGGATTATCGATTCCGATTGAATGGGGTATCCAAATTCTATTCCGGCGTTCGAGCCTTAAACCGAATCGATTTAACCATTGATGATCAAACGATCACCGCCCTGGTCGGCGAATCGGGCTGTGGCAAATCAACCCTGGCCCGAGTCCTGATGCGGCTGGAACCTTATGACGCAGGAGAAATCTTTTACAAAAACAAACCGATGGAATCGGTTCCGTTAAAACCCTTCAGACAAGAGAATCAAATCGTTTTTCAAAACCCGTTTTTATCCGTCAATCCATGTTTTAATGTGTATAAGATTATGGCAGAACCCTTGATAATCCAAAAAAAGGATAAGGAGACGATTAAAGAAAAAATCCTGCAATTGCTGGATGTCATCCGCATTCCGGAACATTTTTTGACCAAATACCCGCGCGAGTTATCGGGCGGCGAATTGCAGCGGGTGGCACTGGCCCGGGCGTTGACGATCGAACCGGAGTTTTTGATCCTGGACGAGCCATTTTCAGCCTTGGACGAGATGACCGCGTCCCGCCTGATCCGCCACTTTCGAGACGTAATGGAACGGTTGCATATCGGCGCCTTGTTTATCTCGCATCATCCCGGTCATGTGGCCCGGATGGCCGATGCGGTCCGAACCATGAAAAACGGAACGATCATTCCCAATAATTATCAACCGTAATGACGATCAACCGCGTTAATCGTTCAGCAGCTCGATGTGTTTCCGGATGGAAACCCATTTGAGAATCTCAAACCACATCACACTCAATATCCCGGCGCCAAATGAGATGAGAATATCGAGAGGATGAAAGGACGCGAAATGAAAAATTTTCTTTAAAAACGGGACGAAGATCACCAGCCCCAGAAACAGGGCCGCGCCCGGAATGACCCACAAAACCGCCGGATTGGGTGTTTGAAGCGACGACGCAATGCTTCGCGACCAGGAGCGGTTGGCCAATAACAGGCAAATGTTGGATACGATTAAGGTGAAAAAGGAAAACGTGCGGGCCTCGGCTTCGGATTGACCGAGTCGAAGCGCCAGAACCAGAACCGCACTGATGACGATCAAGGAAAAGACACCCTGGAGCAGACTCAGGAGGATCAAACGCTTTCCAAACAGCGGGGCAAGGGGATTGCGCGGGGGCCTTTGCATGATCGTCGCTTCTTCGCTTTCCTGTTCAAAAACCATCGTACAAGCCGGGTCGATGATTAATTCCAGAAAAACGATATGAACCGGAAAGAGGATAATGGGCCATTTGAACACCAGGGGAAAGAGCGAAATTCCGGCAATCGGAATATGAACGCTGATAATATAGGCCATGGATTTTTTTAAGTTATCGAAGATTCGCCGACCGAGTCGAACAGCAGCCACAATCGAGGAGAAATCGTCTTTTAACAGAACGATATCCGCAGACTCGCGAGCAACATCCGTGCCCCGCTCTCCCATGGCCACGCCGATATGAGCCGATTTCAAGGCCGGGGCATCGTTGACCCCATCGCCGGTCATGGCAACGATTTCGCCATTCGTTTTCAGGGCATTGACAATCCGAAGTTTCTGTTCGGGAACCACACGGGCAAAAATGGCGATGTCCCGGATCATGGAGGCCAACTCCGCATCGCTCAATCGGTCCAGTTCATTCCCGGTGAGGATCCGCTCGGTATGTTTTAAACCGATCCGACGCCCGATGTTTTGGGCAGTGACCGGATAATCGCCCGTAATCATCATCACCCGAATCCCTGCCTGATAACATTCGTTGATGGCTGCGGGAACGGTATCCCGGATGGGATCCGCAAGCCCCACGAGCCCGAGGAACTCAAAGTCGAAATCGTGCTGGTTTTTGGGTAATTCGGGATTTGAGGAACGTGCACGGGCAACACCCAGGACGCGCATGCCTTCGGCTGCCATGAGAGATGTTTTTTCCGCGATGGCGTTTCGCTCGTCAAGACCTAAATGGCAGAGGTCGGTAATGGCTTCGGGGGCACCTTTGGCTGAAATAATGAAGTCCCCGGTTTCCGGAGATCGATACACATGGGAAAGGGAAAGCAGGGTATCGGAAAGCGGGTACTCGAGGATAAGGGGCCAGCCGTCGTGAAGATGCTCCGTATGGGAAAGTTTTTTCGTCCCCAGGGCCCGAAGGGCTTTCTCCATGGGGTCAAAAGGGTCGGATTTACTGGCCAGGATCCCGTATTCCACAAGTTCGTGGAACGTTTCCGGCAGCGGGGATTTGGGATTTTCACGGATATCGAAAAACTCATCCCGAGCAAAGAGCTTTTGGATGGACATGCGATTTTGGGTGAGGGTTCCGGTTTTATCCACGCACAGAACCGTTGCGGACCCGAGGGTTTCAACCGCAGCCATGCGCCGGGTTAAGACCTGTTTTTTAGAGATTCGCCACGCCCCAATGGCCAGAAAGACCGTCAAAACAACGGGAAACTCTTCCGGTATCATGGCCATGGCCAGGGTCAGGCCCGAAAGGATTCCCTGAATCCAATTTTGCCGAATTAACCCGTAGATTAAAACCATCACCATACAGAGAAGCGTGGCCACAATAAAAACGGTTTTGACGATTTTCAGGATCTCGTTTTGGAGGAACGTGCGTTCGGTCTCGATCGCGCGAAGGGATTTGCCGATCTTTCCGATTTCGGTATGAACCCCGGTTGCCACGATGCGGGCAAGGCCCTGACCTTGAACGATGAGGCTGGCCGAGTAGATAAAGGGAAGGTCGTCTCCGCCCGGTCGACGGGTGTCCGGGATGGCGTCCCCGAAATCCGGTTTTTTTCGAACCGGAATGGATTCGCCGGTGAGAAGCGATTCATCCGCGGTCAGGTTCATGCCCCAGAGCAGCAGGGCATCGGCCGGGACGCGGTCGCCTTCGTTGATGAGGATGATATCGCCGGTAACCACCTCGCGTCCGGCGATTCGTTTTTGGATGCCGTCGCGGATGACGAGCGCGCGGGGACTCGACAGGTCCCGGAGCGCCTTCAACGCATTTTCGGTTTTATTTTCCTGGTAGATGGTGATCCCAATGATGAAAAAAACAAAACCCAGGAGCATCACGGCTTCGTTCATATCTCCGAGCGTCAGGTATATCGACCCGCAGGCCACCAGAAGGATGAGCATGGGTTCTTTGACGATTTCCAGGATGATTTTAAATATACTGCGTTTTTTGGCTGAGGGTAACTCATTGAAGCCGTCGGTGTTGAGTTTCTCCCGGGCTTCGGCTTCCGAAAGCCCCCGGATGTCGTTGATTTCATGCCCCAGTACCTTCATTTATTTTTTTCTCTTTACTTCTTGTTATTTCCTGTTACTTCTTGTTTAATTGGTCCTGAAGTTCGGCGATGAGTCGTAAATATTCCTGGAGCAACCGTTGTTGCTCCTGAGCAATACGGGTTAACGCCGTCACGACATCCTTTAACTGTTGATTCGTTAACTGTTGAGTCGCGTTCTCGGGTCCCCCGACAATGGTTTCAGCGGGAATGAGAATGGGAGTGGGTGGGGTGCGTTGCTCGACTTTAAACATTCTGCCGTTGGACCAATTCCCCAGTTCCTTCCCTGACGCGTCCAGGGCCCGGGTATACCAGACATAGATGCCTCCGTTTTTCAGGCTTTGGGTCGATGGCAGTTTCCAGGAGGGCGAACCGGAGGAGCCGGAGGTATCGATACGGATGAACGGCGATGACTTTGACGCGATATCGGCGTAAGGTGAGACGCGATCCCCTGTGGTTTCAAAGAGCGCCAGCCGGTAAGCGGCGGCCTGGTCGGTGGCCGGCCAAACGAACCAGGGACAAACTTCCCAGATGGTAAGTACTTCGGTTTCGCTTCCCGGTGAAGCCATCGGATTGTCGTCTTGGGCAATCGCCACGCCGCTTAAAAACATCAAAACAAAAACCAATATTATTTTTAATCCATTCATTTTCCCCTCTCTTACGTTTAAGTTCGAACAGATACTCATACAGATAATAATATAAGGGTAAAAAAGTTTCAACCTTTTTTAAATTTTAAGAATTTTAAGACGTCTTTTCTTCCATTTCTTCATTTCTTCCAAGGAGAGGTTGACAAACCCGCGGATTACCAGTATATTAAAATTTTGGATTAAAGCAAAGCATTGCCTTTGTTTTCCAAATTGGTTTCCCGATAACTTTACAAATTTTACAACAAAGGAGGATACGATGACCAAACCTTTTTTGGGTTTCCTTGTGATAGGCTGCGTCATGTTCATGATCGGTACCACGATGCTTTCGGCTCAAAACGGGCCGAAGGCGATCGACCCGAAAACCATTGACTCGGTCAAGGAAACGCTTTTGAAACAATATGGCGAAGGCAGCCGCGAGCGGATCGAACGCGGCTTGCAGCAAGTGGCTCTCTTCTGGACGAAGGACGATGGCACACCGGAGGAGTTTTCCGAATTTTGCAAGACCCAATTCATCGGTTCCGAGGAAGCGCTGGACGCCAACTTCAAACGTCTGGAAATGGATATGGAAAGTTTATTCGGATATTTCAATGAGATGCGGACCGATTTGAAGCAGGCTCTCGATCTGACCTGGGGTCCCATTCAACCGATCGATATGGCAATGGGCGAATACAATCCGTCCGCTCATTTGATCGATGATTTGTTTGCCAATAAAATCGCGTTTGCCATTCTGTTAAACTATCCCCATTATTCGCTGGAGGAAAAAATCCGGCTGGGTGAAACCTGGAACCGCAAACAGTGGGCACTCGCCCGCATGGGTGACGGATTTATGTCCCGGGTGCCGGCTTCGGTCTCCCAGGATATGACCAAGAATTTTACCCAGGCCGAAGCGTATATTGCCGATTACAACATCTACATGGGAGAACTGGTCGACAATGCCGGAAAAACGCATTTCCCCGCCGATATGAAACTCCTGAGCCATTGGAATTTAAGGGATGAATTACGGGCAAGATACAACGATCCCAATGGGCTCTTTAAACAGATGATGATCTATAAGGTCATGGATCGGATCATCAATCAGGAGATCCCGGGTGTGGTCGTGAACAGTCCCACTTACCAATGGAACCCGTTTACCAATAAAGTCTATGAAAAGGGAAAGAACATTCAGACACCGGCCGAACCGGATACCCGTTACGCGAAATTCCTCAATTTATTTAAATCGATCAAGAAATCCGATTCCTATAATCCCTATCTTCCGACGCACATCAAGCGGATGTTCGAAGGGAACCGGGAATTGACCGAAGCCGAAGTGGAGTCGCTGTTTAAGGAGTTGATGTCTTCGAAAGAAGTGGCGCAAGTGGCTGCGTTGATTCAAAAACGGTTAAACCGAAAATTGCAACCGTTCGATATCTGGTACAATGGGTTTCGCACCCGGAGTGCGATGAGCGCCGAGGAGCTGGATAAAATCGTTGCCGCCAAATATCCGACGGCTCAGGCCTTTGAAAACGATATTGAAAACATCCTGATGAGGTTGGGTTTTGCCGACGATCGGGCCAAAGCCATTGCCGCCAAAATTCGCGTGGACCCTGCCCGGGGATCGGGCCATTGTTCGCCATCGCTCATGCGAAGTGCCAAATCGCGGCTGCGGACGCGGGTCCCGGAAGGCGGGATGAATTACAAGGGGTATAACATCGCCATCCATGAACTGGGCCATGCGGTCGAATCCGTGCTGGATCTCGATTATATCGACTACTATTCGCTTTCGGGCGTTCCCAATATTGCGTTTACCGAAGCGTTCGCGTTCCTCTTTCAACAGCGGGACCTCGAGCTTCTGGGAATTAAACAGGATGACCCTCAGGCCAAATATTTGGAGGCGCTGGATATTTTCTGGCAGGCGTGCGAAAGCATGGCCGACGGTTTGATGGACATGAAGGTCTGGAACTGGCTTTACAGCCATCCGGAGGCCACGCCGGCCGACCTCAAGAAAGCCGTGATTGCCATTTCCAAGGATATCTGGAACCAATACTATGCCCCGGCGTTTAAGATCAAGGACCAGCCGATTACGGCGATTTACTCCCATATGATCGATTCCGCCCTCTATCTTCCCGATTATGCCATTGGGTATTTGATTCAATTTCAGATTGAGACCTACATGGAAGGAAAAGTGATCGGAAAAGAAATGGAACGGATGTGTCTGGCCGGTCGGGTGATTCCCCAACTGTGGATGAAGAATGCCGTGGGGGAAAAGATTTCGGTCAAACCGCTTCTGGACGCGGTGGATGAAGCGTTAAAAAACATCAAATAATATATCCGAATGGGATGATTTGTAGGGGCAGACCCGCGTGTCTGCCCGCTCTCCAATGAATTCGCTCCGCAGTGCGGAGCGTTTTGAAAAGGTCGTTCGGAAAAGGATTTTAGGGCGGCTCGCGAGCCGCCCCTAATTCACGCGTTACGCAGATTTCCCCTTATTTTTTATCCGCAGTGCATAAATTTATTCACCAACTCTTTCAATGAATCGGCCTGGCCGAATAACTTCTCACTCAAATCTTTATCATTATGGCTTTTCAGATCTTTTGACAGTTTGTCAATCATACCGGCCGGAAAGACACCGTATTTTTCATAATATTCGCGGTCTCTTAAGAGCGCTTCCGCCGATTCGAAACAGGAGGCCGGAAGTTGTCTCAAATTCTTGCATTTACTGGCATCTTCGCTGACAAACAGTTCTTCGGCCATTCGCAAGGAATTTGGATTGTCCAGGCCGTGCAGCGCCGCCACCGCCATACCGGCCAGCAATTGGTGCACATTGGCACTGCCATCCGGGCTTCGCAGTTCCACGGTCTGCGAATCCATGTCGCATCGGGTTTCGTTCGGCTCATTGGAGTTGGCATCGCGGATCATGTTTTGAACGCCCAGCCACCCCAGCGGAACGCGCACGAGCACGGACCGGTTCCGGTCGCCCCAACAAATGGCTGTGGGCGCTTCCTGATGGGGAACCAGCCTCAAAAACGAGGTGGGCACAGTGTTACCAAAAGCCGTCAGCGACGGGGCCAGATGCAAGAAACCGGCAATCATCTTTTTGGCGGTATCGGTGAGCCCCTTTTCATCGGCCATCATGTTTTTCCCGTTTTTGACCAATCGGGTATGGATATGCAAGCCGCTGCCCGCATGGCCGACAATGATTTTTGGCGCAAAACTCACTTCCAGGTTGTGCTTGTAGGCGACTTCCCGAACGACCCACTTGGCCAGGACCATTTGATCGGCCGCATCCTCGATCGGGGTCGGGAGCATTTCGATTTCATGCTGAACCATTTCAATATCGTTATGGATAATATTTCCCACTTCCGCATGCCCATATTTGATCTGACCGCCCATTTCACTGATGGCCATCATGGCTTCCCGTCGCACGACTTCCCACTTGGAAAAGGGGTGCGACTCGTGGTACCCTTTCTGCTGGGTGATGGGAAAAATCGAATCGACTTCCGAAAACAGGTAATATTCCAGTTCACCCAGGGCTTCAAAGGTCATCCCTGTTTTTTCTTTAAAAATATTATGGGCTTTTTTTACAATATATTCGGGAGAACTCTCCAATGGCTTGCCGTCCCTCGTGTAGTAGGAGCACAGGATGTCCAGCGTGGGAAAATCCGTGATGAACGGATTGATAAAAGCGGTTTTATAACGGGGCACAACATAAAGATCACTGGATGAGGCATCGATGTAGGGAAACAGGCTGGATCCGTCCACCCGTTCGCCCGTGGAAAGAATCCGGTCCAGATACGCTTTGTTGTTGATCACAAAATTAAGCGTTTTCAATCGGCCATCACCGCCGACATAGCGAAAGTTGAGCATCCGAATGTTGTTATCGCCGATGAATTTGATAATGTCTTTTTTGGTAAAATCCTCTGCGGGTTTATCCAGGTGCCTGACCAGTTTATTGGGGTTTAATGCAATACGGTCGTTCATATGGGAATTCTCCTTTATGATTTTTTTAAGAGATAATAATATTATAAAAAATTTGTATAAAACACAAGAGGGTTGAAATAATTTTCATATCTGGTATATAATTAAGTATGGGATATACATCGACATCGCGGCATAATCGGGGAAACGAATCCGAAATCGAACGCTTTATCAGCCATCATGCCACGTTAAAACCCGGCGATAAACTCGAAGGAAAAATCATCGAGATCAAACCCAACGGCAATGTGCTGATTCACTTCGGCGCGTTTCGCGCCGTGGCCCAGGCCACGTTCCCGATCACCGAGGGCGAAACCATCCGTGTGATCGTGGTCTCCCGGTATCCGAAACTCAAATTGCAACTGGAAAACCGGGACGGCGAATTCGATGTCAAAAAACTGGGTCCGGATGCCCCGAACAGTAAAATGTTGGATGTCAAAGCCTGACCGCCCATGAAAAACGAACAGTCAAATCCCGATAACGTAAACAAAAACAAAAACAAAAACCAAAGCCCAATGGATTTAACCCCTAAAAAAGCCGTGGCGTTAAAATACGAGATGGGAAAAGACCGGGCGCCCCGCATCGCCGCCAAAGGTTCCGATTTAATCGCGGAAAAAATTATCGAAGTAGCCAGAGAGCATCATATCCCCCTTCACGAGGATAAAGAGATGATCCAGGTTCTGGATGCCCTGGACCTGGATATGGAAATTCCTCCCGAACTTTTTCGCGCCGTTGCCGAAGTCCTCGCGTTTATCTATCGGATGAACAAGAAAATCTAGTATCGGGCGCACACACGGGTGCGCCCCTACGGAATTGGCCTACTTTCCCTTTAAATTGTACTTATCCAACAGATACCGCAACGAGCGGTAATTGAGTTTCAGCATCTCGGCAGTTTTCTTGATACTGCTGTTGTTTAACTCCAGCGCTTTTAAAATAATCTTCCGGCTAACCGCATCGATATATTGAGAGAAATCAAAATGGTCATCGGATAAGAGGACACCGATATCATTTTCCAATTCACTTTTTCCGGAGGTATTGTACACCAATTCGGCGGGAAGCGAACTTAAACCGATAAATTTATTCTTTTCCAGAGCCACGGACCGTTCCACCACGTTTTCCAACTCCCGAACATTTCCCGGCCAGGAATAAGCCATAAACAAATCCAAGATATCCTTTTCAAATCCTTCGATGCACCGGTTAAACCGGTTGTTGTAGTACGTTAAAAAATAATGTAAAAACAGGGGGATATCATCCTTTCGTTCCCGAAGCGGCGGCACGGCTATCGAAATGACATTCAGTCGGTAAAAGAGGTCCGACCGAAATTCACCGTTTTTAATTCCTTCCATCAGGTCCTTGTTGGTCGAGGCAATAATTCGAACATCCACGTCGATCTCCCGATTTCCGCCCACGCGCCGGATTTTTCGCTCCTGGATGGCCCGCAACAATTTGACCTGCATCTTCTGCGACATCTCTCCGATTTCATCCAATAGAATCGTCCCCTTATCGGCCAATTCGAATAACCCTTCCTTATCCTTATAAGCATCGGTAAACGCCCCTTTGGTGTGACCGAACAATTCACTCTCCAGCAGATTCTCCGGTAACGCACCGCAGTTGATGGAGACAAACTCATTGCCGGATCGTAAGCTCTTTTTGTGAATGGCCCGGGCAATCAACTCTTTACCCGTTCCGCTCTCCCCGCGAATGAGCACCGTGGAATCCGTTTGAGCTACCGAATCGATCAACTCGTAAATCTTTAACATCCGAAGGTTCTTTCCCACGATATTCTCAAATTTTTCTTTCTCCGCCAACTGGGACTTCAAGCGAATATTTTCGGTTTCGGCATTTCGTTTGGTCAGTGTTTTTTCAATAATCAACCGCAATTCATCGAGGTTGAACGGTTTGGTGATATAATCGGCGGCCCCCAGTTTCATGGCTTCGACCGCATCATTGGCCGACGCATACGCGGTAATCATAATGATCGGTATCTCCGATTTGATGATTTTGATCTTTTTAAGCAGCTCGATGCCGCCGATGCCCGGCATTTTGATATCGGAAATGATCAGGTCAACGGTTTCCCCTTTTAACAGCGTCAGGGCATACTCGCTACTTTCAGCCAACGCCACGTCATAATTACTCTTCTTCAGGACGATACTCAGCATATTTCGAATGCTGGGATCATCATCCACAATCAATATTTTTGCTTTTTCCTGAAACATATGCGTATCTCTGTACCAATATCCTTTTGCGAATCAATGGTAATCTCAAACCCATGATCATCCATAATCCGTTTCACCAGCGCCATCCCCAACCCGATCCCGGAGGTAAACCGGGAATAAAACGGGGTAAATATCCGGGGCAAATCCGCGGGCGCTATACCGATTCCATTATCGGCAATCGACAGGTAAACATCGTCCTCGTTCCGGTAAAGATTAATCTCAATGGTTCCGTTCTCATTCACGGCCTTGATCGCATTGGTAATCAGATTCCACAGGGCCTGCTTCATCTTCTTCATGTCGGCAGACACCCAATACCCGGGACTGTACTTGCGAATCAAGGTCACCCCCTGATGATGGATCAACACCAGCTCCGCAATTTCATCGATGAGCGCCGCCATATCGACCTGGCTCCGCTCCAGGGGCGTCACTTTGGTAAACTCCAGAAAGTATTCGATGGAATTGGATAACCGCGTGGATTCCCTCACAATGATATCCATCAACTTTTTATACTCTTCATTTTCAAATTGCAGCTCTTTACTCAAAAACTGAACCGACCCCGAAATCGAGGCCAGAGGATTTCGAATCTCATGGGCAATACCCGCAGACATCTCCCCAATCAGCGCCAGATGCTCCTTTTTCTTCAACTCTTCTTCGATGGCCCGCCGCTGCGTCAAATCGGTCACGATAAACACAAACAACTTATCGAAGGAGTAAATCTTTTCAATGATGGAAACCGAAACCCCCAACGTCAACAGGTGACTCTGGATCTCAAAATAGTTTTTGTTGTCTTCCTGGGAAATCTTCCGGATTTGATTGGCATCGAACTTTGAAAACAACAAATCAAAGATATTGCTGCCGGCGTTGATTTTGAGCATGGATTTGGCTTTTTCATTGTAAGAGATAACCGCCCCGTTGGAGTCGCTGGTAATAAACCCATTCTCCATTTTTTCCATGACCGTGTTGTTGAGCAAAATCATGTCCCTTAAGTTCTCCCGGGCGTTTCGCAATTCCGCGTCCGTTTTTCGCAGCCGGTCAAAGTAGTAGGAGGAAAGGAACGCCACACTCGAAAAGGCCAGAATACTCATCGCCAGATTGTAGACAAAATTCCCCAACGAAATCTCGACCGCGGCATTGGGCGGATAAAACGGAATGATCTCGAGGTAGATCAGATTCGAAAGCACCCCAAAGACGATAAACGATAAGGAGGCAATATAGATCGTGTCCCGCCGGTTCAAAAACACCGCCGATACAATGATCGGTAAAATGTAGAGGAAGTAAAACGGGCTTCGAAACGCCTGGGAAAAATAAACCAGGATCGTAATCAACGTGATATCCACCATTAACTGGATATAGACCGCCACCCGGTAGTTCAGGCGCTTGAATAAGGGAAAATGCAGGAGACTGCAAAGAAACGCAACGCCCAGGGCGATAATAATGGGACGAGCCGGAAAGGGAATATCGAAGAGTAAAAGGAAAACCGAGATGAAGATAAGCGCGGATAAAACAGCAATACGAATGGAATTGACAAAGATAAACTTTCGTCTGATTTTCTTATCTTCTATCGCAATCAATTTGATTTATGTCGTTTATTACTCGTTATCCGACTTTTCCGATGATGTCGAACATGGGCATGTACATGGCAATGATGACGCCGCCGACCAATCCGCCCAGAACGAGGATCAGGAGCGGTTCCATCAAGGCCACGAGCGCATCGACCGCATGGTTCACTTCTTCGTCGTAAAAATCCGCAATTTTCGACAACATCGTGGAAAGGGCTCCGGTCTGTTCCCCCACGGATACCATTTGCGTGACCATGTGGGGAAAAAGTTTTTGTTCTTCCCAAGAATCGCCCAGCGGTTTTCCTTCCTGGACCGATAACCGGCTTTTCAACACCGCATCTTCGATGATGGAGTTTCCCGCGGTTTTGGCGGTAATGGTCATGGCTTCGATGATTTCGACACCGGAATTCAATAAGGTTTCAAGGGTACGCGTCATGCGGGCCACACCGGATTTTAACAACAGACCGCCGAATACGGGGAGTTTTAATTTAATCCGGTCCAATACCCGTCGGCCTTTGTACGTGCGGTTGTACTTCCTCAAGGCAAATACGCCCGCAATACCGGCCGCAATAATATACAAAATATTATATTGAACGAAATGAGACACATCGATAATAATCTGCGTGGGCATGGGAAGCGATGCCCCGAGGTTTTTAAATAAATCCTCAAATATCGGAACCACTTTGATCATGATGACAGCCGTAATGACCACGGCAATAATTAAAACGGCAATGGGATAAGAGAGCGCGGATTTGACTTTCCCGATCAATCGGTTCATGCTTTCGATGTATTGCGATAACCGCAGCAAAATGGTGTCAAGGTTACCCGACGCTTCACCGGCCTGGATCATGCTGGTGTACAATTCATTAAAAATATCGGGGTACAACCGCATGGCATTGGAGAGGTTGGAACCGGCCTCGACATCTTTGCGAATCTCCTGGAGCGCTTCCTGGAAATATTTATTTTTCTGCTGGGCCGCCAATATCCCGAGGCCCTGCGTTACCGGCAATCCGGCATTGAACATAACGGCCAACTGGCGGTTGAATACGGAGAGATCGCGAAGCGAAACGCCTTTTTTTCGCTTTCCCGAAATAAACGGGATGCGAAACGCCATGGCTTTGCGCTCGATGTTGATCACCTGAATTTGCTCCTTTTCCAGCGCAGCAATCAACTCCTGCTGGGAACGCACGTTCCGCTCCCCAGTCACCATATTTCCCATACGATTTTTTCCTTTATACTTAAATATCGGCATGTTATTCCTCTAAAAATTTTCTAACGTTTTGCCCCGAACCGGGTTTTGTCCTTGAGGAACCGGAGATGTGCCATACGTGCTCTTCAATTGGGTGGATAAAGCTCCCGGTCCCCGCTTGATCATCTCATTTAATTCCTCCGGATTGTGAGAGGTTTTCTGGGCTGTGTCCAATGAAATTTGTCGTTTAAAATACAGATTGGCCAGGGATTGGTTGTAGGTAATCATCCCGTATTTTTCCTGGCCGGTTTGCATGGCCGAATAGATCTGATGGATCTTGTTATCCCGAATCAGATGCCTGACGGCCGGCGTGGGAATCAGCACTTCGATGGCCAATACCCGGCCGCGCCCATCGGCTCGCTGAAGGAGATTCTGGGTCACGATCCCTTCCAGATTCATCGACAACTGGGTTCGGACCTGATCCTGCTGGTGCGGCGGGAAGACGTCGATCATACGGTTGATGGTCTGGGACGCCGAATTGGTGTGAAGGGTTCCAAAGGTCAGGTGACCGGTTTCGGCAATCGTAATTGCAGACTGAATCGTTTCCAGGTCTCTCATTTCCCCGATTAACACGACGTCGGGGTCTTCGCGGAGAACCGAGCGCAGGGCTTCGCTAAACCCTTTGGTGTCGGCGTGAAGCTCCCGCTGATTGATCATGGCTTTCTTGTGCGAATGCAGGTATTCGATGGGATCTTCGATCGTGATGATATGAACGGGTTTTTCACTATTGATCTTATCGATCATGGCCGCCAGCGTTGTGGTTTTACCCGAACCCGTGGGGCCGGTGACCAATACCAGTCCCCGAGGTTTTTCCGCCATTTTGGCCACCACCTGCGGGAGTCCCAATTTTTCAAAACTCCAGATTTCATAGGGGATCCGCCGAAACGCACCGGCGACGGCTCCCCTCTGCATAAAGATATTGGCACGAAACCGGGCAATCCCTTTGATACCGAAGGAAAAATCCAGCTCCCAACTCTCCTCGAATTTGTACTTTTGGTTATCATTCAGGATACTGTAAATGAGTTGCTTGGTCTCTGCGGGCGTTAACTGAGGATGCTCGATTCGTTTTAAATCGCCGTGAACCCGGATAACCGGTGAAGAATTGGTCGTGACGTGAAGGTCGGTCCCTCCTTCGTCCACCATGATTTTCAATAACTGAGGAAGCGGGAGTGCCATGTTGTTCTCCTATTTCTATTTTATAATTTGGATGTTTCCCTGACCACTTCATCGATGGACGTGGCACCGAGCTTGATTTTTTCGATGCCGCTCAATCGAAGGGTCAGCATTCCTTTTTCTTTCGCCTTTTGTCTTAATTCGGTGGTCGAGGCACCGATCATGATTTGCTCGCGTAATTCTTCGTCAATTTCCATGACTTCGAATAATCCGACTCTTCCCTTGTACCCCGTGTTGCTGCATTTTTCACACCCATTGGGTTCGAAAATCTTGGCGCTTTTGGCCTCTTCGGGCAGAAAACCGACATCGATCAGGGTTTGAACGGGTGTTTTGGCCGGTTTTTTACAGGAACACAACCGCCGGACCAATCGCTGGGCCGCCACGAGGCGGACCGCACTGGCCACGAGAAACGGCTCGATGCCCATGTTAATCAACCGGGCAATCGTCGAGGGCGCATCGTTGGTATGAAGCGTGGACAACACCAGGTGTCCGGTTAATGCGGCTTTGATCGCAATGTCAGCCGTCTCAAAATCACGGATCTCCCCGACCAGGATGATGTTGGGGTCCTGCCGGAGGAACGAACGCAGCGCTGCCGGGAAGGTCAACCCGATCGCTTCCCGGATGTTGACCTGGTTGATTCCGAACAGGTTGAATTCAACCGGGTTTTCCGCGGTCAGGATGTTGACTTCATCGCTGTTTAACTTGGAAATGGCCGAATACAGGGTATTGGTTTTTCCCGACCCGGTCGGACCCGTGACCAGCACGATGCCCCAGGGTTCGGAAATACTCTTTTCAAACCGCTGCATGGAGAGGGGTTCAAAACCCAGTTTGGTCATGTCCAGCATCAAATTGTCTTTATCCAGCAATCGGATAACAATTTTTTCACCGTGAATCGTGGGCAGCGACGAGACGCGCATGTCGATGGATTTGGTTTTACCATCCACCTGCAATTTGGTCTTGATACGCCCATCCTGGGGAAGCCGGCGTTCGGCAATATCGATCCCGGCAATCAGCTTGACCCGGGATAAAACCTTGTTTTTCAAATTCATCGGAGGCGTCATGTATTCGTGCAAGACACCGTCGATTCGAAACCGAATTCGAAAGACTTTTTCATACGGTTCGAAATGAATATCCGAGGCGCCTTTGGTGACCGAGTCCTGGAAAATCAAATTCACGAGTTTAATGGCCGGAGCATCTTCGTCATTCTCACCTTCATACCCATATTCCTCTTCATCGGCCACCAATTGGACGGAACTTTCGTCCACTTCTCCCAACTCGAATTCTTCGAGGAATTTTTGGGCTTCAATGCCCGTGGACGATCCGTAATATTTATCGATCGCCTGAATAATCGAACTCTCCGGTGAGATCACAGCCTGGATTCGTAAGTTGGTGGAAAAACGGATTTCCTCCTGAACAAACAGGTTGGAGGGATCCGCCATGGCCAGGGTCAGGATGGAGCCGATCCGGTGAACCGGCATGACAATGTGTTTGCGGGCCGTCTCGGGCTTGATCAATTCCAATACCCGTTCATCGATATCGAATTTGGATAAATTAATGGACGG
The DNA here is from genome assembly GCA_050258455.1 of Candidatus Omnitrophota bacterium. Classification (GTDB taxonomy): domain Bacteria; phylum Acidobacteriota; class Aminicenantia; order UBA2199; family UBA2199; genus JAKAGC01. The sequence continues at coordinate 72,832 of JBLMYT010000114.1, forward strand.
GTAACCGAATTGTTTACTCAATGCCTGGGCAATGTCTTCTTCGGTGACATACCCCATCCGGATCAGAATGCTCCCCAATTTTCCGGGTTCTTTTTTCTGTGCCTCCAGGGCGTTTGTCAGTTGCTCCTGGGTAATTTTATTATCATCTAGTAAAAACTCTCCAATCTTCATTGTCCTTGCCTGTTATGTGTTTTTACTTACTCTTTTATTCTTTCGGTTCACTTAACCAATATAAAACCTGATACTGCGAGATTTTTTACCGATCCCCCGCTATTTAGTCCGATTGCCAGATCCACGATAAAGTTCTTGAGATTGAATCCCAATCCCAATCCATACAGGGCATTGGATTCGTTACCCAAAAAATGCTTTTGATTTAAATCGTTGAACATCCCCCCTCTGACAAATAGTTTATTATTAAAAAATCCTTTCTCAATACCGAATGAAATGGGTTGCATGGCTTCGCCCGTATAGAGCAAATCCGCTTTTTGCAAATCCATATCCAGATAAAATCCCCAACTGGGGTTGGGGCGAAACGCCAGACCCGCGGTAAACCGTCTCGGAATTTGGATGTCCCGCACCGGGCTTTGAATTTTGGCTTTTCCGAAATTTTTCACGGCCATTCCGACCGTAAAATAATTGCCCAGACCAATATTAAGACCGACATCGGACACGATTTTCGAAAAACTTTTTCCTCCGTCTTTACCGGCATTGGTCCAACCGTACCGAAGGTAGTCGGCGGTGCCGGTTCCTGCCGTAAAAATATCGGACACAATGGAACGATTAAAGTCATTGATTTTCCCATTCAAATAGTGAACGGCAATTCCCAAATGAATCGAGCTGTAAATCTGAAGGCCATAGGCCAAGGAAATCTGTTTGTACTTGAGCCCTAGAAAATTCATGTTCAACGACGCGATATCCTCGTTGGTGACCTCGGAAATATCTTTATTAAAGATACCGGTTCCGGGATCGACCGGACTCACCACCGCGGTATTGACAAACGAGACGGCAAACCCATAACCCTTGGAAACAAAACCGGGTATACTGGAGCTGTATCCATTCATGCCGTTTTTGGACCCGTACAGGTCTTTGAGTTTTGAAAAAAGGGCGGTCTTATTCTGCGCATTGAGATGACTAAAATTCGCCAACTCGACTCCCAGCACCTCGCTCAACCGATCCTGAAAATTTTTGTCGTCCAGGTAACTATTTTGGTATTGGTAACCATAGAGCTGGTAATCGTTTGACGATAAAATTGCGGGGTTGATAAAGATGGAGTTGATGTCGTAATTAAATGCCGAGGATGCGTATCCGAGAGATAATGACCGCGCGCCGTAATACGAAGGGACAACGGAAAAGACGTGAATTGTCAGCCCGCATAATATAATCAGCATAATTCGTTTTTTCATTCTTTCTATAATACAATACCAAAAATGAATATGCAATACTCTGCGTCAAAACTTTTGAATTTATTATAAGCGAAACAATTAATATCGTCGATTAATTGTCCATCAATCCCCTGTTTTTAAAACTAAAACTGCTGGTTTTGCCGATAATAATATGATCCAACAGCCGGATTCCCAGAAGGTCGGCGGATTCCTGCAATCGCTTGGTAATCAGGATATCTTCGGCGCTGGGATGCACATCGCCGCCCGGATGATTGTGAACGCAAATGATACTGGCGGCCCGATCGGTCAATGCATCGGCAAAGACTTCCCGCGGATGAATGAGCGATTGATTCAGCGTCCCGATAAACACCGTGCGCTTCTCGATCAGATGGTTCCCTCCATCCAGCGTGAGCGTCAAAAAATATTCCTGCTTTTTTTCCCGTAATTCTTCGACCAGCGGAAGCACGTCCACATCGTTTCGAATCCGGATGCCCACATGAACCAGAAAACGCCGGGAATACTCGATCGCTGCCAGAAGCTGACAGGCCCGAACCGCTCCGATTCCTTCCACCCCTTGCAGTTTCTCCAGAGAGAGCGTGCAAAAATTATCTTCGATGATTTCCGTGATCTCATGAGCGATCTCATACAGATCGCGATTTCGGGTCCCGCATCCCACCAGAACCGCCGCCAATTCGAGGTTGGACAGGGATTCCGGCCCGCGTGTGACCATCTTCTCTCGGGGACGGTCGAACCGGGGAACGTCTTTAAATTTCCTAATGCCGCTTTTGTTCGATTTTGCCATAAAAACATCCTTCGACGTTAAGTTTTACAGCAAAACCAAAAAAATGTCAAATATTTTTAACTTTATATTTTATATTTTTCGATATTTTCTTCGCTATTTTTCGATTCGATAAGCGCCATTATTTCCCGAGGAGTTCCTTGACCTTCTGTTTCAACTCTTCGCCCCTCAATCCGGAGGCCACGATTTTTCCTTTTTTGATCACAAACACCGACGGAATAAATTGAACATTGTATTTCTCGGCGATCTCGCCCCCGACTTTCCGATCGATAATGTGAACCCAGTCCATCTTCAGGTCCTTGACAAACTGCACCGCATTCTGATCGTTCCGTTCAAACCCGTTCACGCTGATGATTTCAAAATTTTTATTGTTTTTAAACGTATTCTTCAGGGAAACCAACGTCGGGATTTCCTTTCGGCAGGGCCCGCACCACGTTGCCCAAAAATCGAGAACAACGATTTTATTGTTGAAATCAGATAATTTTATCTTTTTTCCATTCGTATCCACCGCGCTGAAATTAAACGCGTCCGAATCGGCAACCACGGTCAACGAGGTGCATGACAAAACCACGATCATCATGAGAAAAAGAAACATTTGCTTTTTCATTCTTCAAAATCTCCTTATGTTTTACTTCGGAATCCCACGCGACCCCACGTCCATCATCCGAAACTGAATTATATCACCAATAGCATAAAAAAAAAATATGGCTTCCATTAAAACAAATAAAATTCGTTTACCAGAGAAGTTCTATTGATTTTTCATGAAATATGCGGTATCATTCTTTTACTCCTGATACGCCGTAACAACGTTTTTTAGACGATGAGAAACCTTGAAAATATACATCAAGCGTTAATACAAATTTTTAGAGCGAGTCTTTGCCGGGAAGGGTCTTTGGAAGAATTAGCAAGGATTTGCCATGACGAATTCATCCAGTTAATGGATACCGATAAAGCTAAAAATTTTTATATTGCCGTTCATGTGGGGGATTACAACTACCTTCTGCCGTACTACAAAGACGAAAAGGATTCGTATCATCCCACCAATGCCCCCTACAATTTAAAAGGCGGCCTCACCGACCATATCATGAGGACTGGGAAAACCGAGTTAATCGATAAGAAAAGACTCGCGTATCTTCTGGAACAGGGAATTGTCAAGGGAGTGATCGGCTCCGAACCCCAGGAGTGGCTGGGCACGCCCCTGATTTATGGGGGGCGGCAACTCGGTGTCATGGGAATTTTTACCTATGAACCCCATATCCATTACTCCGAAGAGGATGTGGAATTGTTCGATGCCTTGTCCGGGGATATCGCTCTGGCGATCGAACGCAAGAATAGAGACCGGGAATCCAACGAAGTTAAAGAAAACCTTGAAATAAGAGTCCAGAAAAAGTCCGAGGAAATCTTAAAGAAAAATACCGAGCTCAAACGGGAGATCGGGAAAGTCAAAAAGAGCGAAAAAATTCAGCGGGTGCTTTTCAATATCTCCGAGGCGAAAAGCAAAGAAAAAAACCTTTCCGACTTGTTGAAAAAGATCCACGAACAGGTAAAATCCTTAATGGATGCCACCAATTTTTATGTGGCCATTGTCGTGGATAAAGAAAAGGGGCTCTACCGTTTCCCCTATATCACCGATGAGAACCCCGAAGAGCTCGAAGATCCTGAAGATGTCGTGGATGTTTCCAACGGACTCACCCATTTCGTATTAAAAACCGAACAGGCCTTACTGGGGGATCGCCCGGCCCTGTTGGCCTTAAAATCCGCCTACAATGTCGGGGTCGTGGGAAAACTCCCCTACTCCTGGCTGGGGATTCCGTTACGCACCGACCACGGGGAAATCCTGGGGGTGGTTGCCGTTCAAAGTTACACCGACCCCGAAGCCTACAATCATACAGACAAAAAGATTTTATCCATTATTTCAACCAGCATTGCCGATGCCGTCAAACACAAGCAACTGGAAGAAGAAAAAGTCATCCTGGAAGAAAAACTGCTGGACTTAAAGAAAATGGAAGCCATGGGCATTCTGGCCTCGGGCGTCGCCCATGAATTCAATAATCTCCTGAGTATCATCATGGGACACGCGTATACCGGCATGCTGGAAAGTATGAAAGGCGATTACAATTACAAACGCTATGAAAAAATCGAAAGAGCCGGCGAACGCGCCGCCGAATTGATCGAAAAACTGATGATCCTGGCCCAGAAGCGGGACAAGGAAAAAATTTATATCAAAGAAATCGATAAAGCCATTGAAACCGCGGTGACCGGGTTTCAGCAACGCGTCCAAAACCAGGGTAAGTTCGAAATCCTTATCGATATCAAAGAAAAACTGTGGCCGGTTCTCTTCGGTTGGCATGAAATCGACGATATCATGATCAACCTGCTGGAAAATGCGTTTCATGCCATCTCCGGGCAAAACGCAGGAGACGGTCAAATCCGGATTTCAGCGGAAAACCTCCATAACCGATCGCCCAATGCGTCCTTTTTAAAGAATTCGGTCAAATACATCTACCTCAAAATCTCAGACAATGGTCACGGCATGGACAAATGCACCATGGCTCAAATATTTAATCCCTTTTTTACGACCAAAGAACCGGGAAAAGGCACCGGCCTGGGCCTGGCGATTGTGTTTTCGATTATCAAAAAATACGAAGGCATGATCGACGTCGAATCCGAACCCGGAAAGGGAACGACCTTTCACATCTTTTTACCTTCCACGGAAAGTTAACCTTCCAAACCATCCCCTTCATAGCCTTTACTGACTTTTTTAAGGGCGATTCGCGAATCGCCCCTACCAAAATTGGGGCGCACCGCGGTGCGCCCCGATAAACTATTCTTTAATCCTATTACTTCCAACGATTATTTCTTTTCGTCCTGTTTCACAGGGGTTTTAAGATAACGGTCCCCGGATTCCTGGACAATCTTTTTGTACCAGGATTTCGGATACTCGGGATGGGTAATATTGCCCTTTTCGTCTCTCACGTTGCCATCCAGATACTTCACGATTAACGATTCACCCAATTTTTTCCATCGGGCAACCACCGCATCGCCTTCTGAGGCCGAGTAATTGGAGAGATACTCCCGGGCCAATTCGGGTCCGGTTTTGTATAACGCCAGAGCGGTTTTATCCACTTCCGGCTGGTCGGCAAAGAATTTCCCTTCCAGTTCGCGCTGAACGACCTGAACATCCTGGATCATGTCACAATACCGGGAATAGGTGTAATTGGCCACAAAGTTAAAAACCCAAAACGCCGAGTCCCAACTGAAATGGTGAAAGTCCGCCGTGCCCCGGGCAAAGCTTTTCGGAACTTTTTTGATTCCGCAGTACATGGGGATATACACCGTGCTGTACGTGTCATCGACACCAAACCACGTGATCCCGCCAATGATATTCGGCAACCAGGATCGGCACTGAGAGACGAAGGAGTATCCCGTTTGCTGCGTGGAAACGGCCCGTTCGTGAACGTATTCCGGGGCGTCTTTTTTATCTTTATCTTCCAGTTTCCATTCCATGGGGCGCCAGCGATAGGGCAGCGCAAAGGGGCCGGCCCCGACGTCCTGGGTCATATCCATGGGGGTTCCTTCGTAATGATCTCGCATCAGTTCCATGACATCCCGAACCGATAATTTTTTATCCGGTTTGATCCATAAAGGCATGACATTTTTCGGGTTGTGCCCCAGGGCATAATCCAAATATTTCTCTACCTGTTTCGAATCCGGGGTCACCCGGTGAAACATGCACCAAACCCTGGCTTCGCAGGCACGCAGACCGCCAAAGTCGGGAGGCGCATACGCATCCACGAAACTAAAGTCTTCGTCTTTCCCGTTAAAGTATCCTTTTTCCCGGGCAAATGAAATGGTATCCGGTGCGTACATGCAATTTAATTTATCGTTTAACGGAAATTGACGGATCCTTGCCTGGTTGGCGTGGCCGCTGATATACCCATCGGGAACGCGTCGGGCCACCCACACGGCGCCTTTTTTGTCCGGGCCTTTGGAAATCATATCCATGATCCAGACTTCATTGGGATCGGCAATGGAAAACGATTCCCCTGTGCTGTAATATCCGTATTCGGCGACCAGTTCGCCCATCACGCGGATCGCGTCCCGGGCGGTTTTGGCTCTTTGGAGTGCCAGGTTCATCAGGCTGACGTAATCGATCAGCGCCTTCGGGTCCTTTAATTCCTCACGGCCGCCGAAAGTCGTTTCACCGATCGTGACCTGATGTTCATTGATCAGCCCGACAACTGCATAGGTATGGGCCGCTTGTTTGATTTTACCGAGGTATTTTCCGGTATCTCCTTCATAGATATCCACCAGGGTTCCCTCGCGGTAATCGGCTGCGGGTAAATATTGAAGCTCACCGTATAATTCATGAGAATCGGCAGAATAAGTGATCATGGTGCTTCCGTCAGTCGAAGCACCTTTGGTGATTAAATAATTCGTGCATGCGTGTATCGAGATGTTGAAAGCCAACACCGACAAGGCGATTCCCATTGTCACCATTAATAGAATTCTTTTCATGATTTCATTTCTCCTTTTAATGAATGATTAAGATATGACGTTTTGATTGGTTATGAACCATATTATAAACCATATATTATTGTATAAAAAAGATTGTATCGTGTCAATCTCTTTGTGTTTTTATAGTTGGTAATTCCCTGCGCATTGTGGGGGGGTTCCGATCAAAAGTTGGAGGGTATCGATCAAAAGAAACCGGAAAAAGATATCGAAATGACAGAATCCGACGAGTAATCAAAATCTGAAAAAGGGGCAGGGCATGAAGATGCCCGACCCTGTCAGGGTTACATTTTCAATTTCAGTTGAATCCTCACGAATCAATGTTGCCATCGATTGGCAAAGTACAGCATCCGAACCATTTTTTCAACTTTACTTTATTCATCAGGGAATAGTAAATAGAAATACCAGGAAATTGAAAAAAGATCCAAAATATGGTATTATTTATTTTAAAAGTGGGGACTATTGGTTTCATTTGAGCTCTCCCAAAACAAAGACAAAATTTAAATTTATGATAGACGTATAGAAGCGTTGGCAGAAGCTGCCATCGTTCAAACAATCGATTATTCAGACAAGATAAGGAGTGATACCATGTACAGGAGTGGTCTATCCGATTTCGATCGGTTATGGATTGCTGCAGGAAAAAAGGCCAAAGAAAAACAATATTGGACCGAAAAATTATCCGGAAAATTGTCAACCAGTCGTTTTCCATATTCTCATTTTCATAAAGACGTAATTACCGAAAACTTATATAGCCATTCGGTTTACCTCGGTTTTGATGAGCATATATCTTCGCAATTGGTAAAATGGAGTGCGAATTCCGATATCCGCCTTCACATTATATTAAGCGCCGTACTGACACTTTTACTCTCAAAATATACGGGTAATGAGGATATCATTATGGGTACGCCGGTTTCTCACGGAGGACACGGAGAAACAAATGAAGATGCGGCTGTTATCAATACGGTCTTGGCATTACGTCATCAACTGAATGGTGAAATGCCGTTCAAGGAATTGCTGTTCCAGGTCAGACAAACCATCATTGAAGCGGATGAAAACCAGAATTATCCGTTTGAAGTATTGGTCAGGCAATTGGAAACGCCGTTTTCAGAGGAGGGGTGTCCCCTTTTCGATGTCGCGGTGGTATTGGAAAACATTCAGAATAAAGAGCATCTTTCAGCAATTAATCCAAAAGTCATCTTTTCGTTTTTACGGATTGAAAAACATATTGAAGGCAAAATAATATATAACACGCATTTTTATCATCGGCAGATGATTGAACGCATTGCCCTTCATTTTGGGCATATTGTGGAAATCATATTATCCGATCCCAATAGGAAGATATCGGAGATCGAGGTCATCACCGAAAATGAAAAGAGACAATTATTAAATGATTTTAACAATACGGCGGCGGAATATCCGAAAGATAAAACCATTCATGAATTATTTGAAGATCAGGCAGAGAAAACGCCGGATCATATAGCAGTTATAGGTTCAATTTCTGTGCGGGCGCTTCGCCAATTATCCCTACAAATTTCCTATCGACAACTGAATGAACGATCCGAACAATTGGCGAATAAATTAATCCAAGAAAACGTTCAACCCGATATTATTGTGGGTATAAAGATCGGGCGCTCGGTTGAGATGATTATCGGAATTTTGGGAATATTAAAAGCAGGTGGCGCATATTTACCCATTGATCCGGATTACCCGCAGGAACGGATTGATTATATGGTAAAGGATAGTGGTGCGGCATTGTTGGTTACCACCAACCATGAAGAAGGTGAGAAGTTAAGAAGTTGGGAAGTTAAGAAAGTGCTCTTTTTAGATCCTCTTAATCTCTCAGCTTCTCAACCTCTTAACTTCTCTTTAAATTCCGTAGGGGCAGATCCGTGTATCTGCCCGAGTACTTCTCTATTACCGGTAATCGGTAACCGGCCACTGGCCACTTCTCTCGCTTATGTTATTTATACCTCCGGTTCAACCGGAAGTCCCAAAGGAGTAATGGTCGAGCATCGAAACGTTATTCGTTTAGTGAAAAATACGAATTTCATTGATTTTCAACCCGAAGATCGATTATTACAAACCGGGGCATTGGCGTTTGATGCCTCCACGTTTGAAATATGGGGCGCGTTGTTAAATGGTCTTAGCCTTCATCTGATGGATAAAGAAGACGTATTGAACCCGGATAAATTAAAGAAGCGCATGATTGAGCATCAAATCACCATCATGTGGATGACATCCCCGTTCTTTAATCAGATGGTGCAAAGTAATGAAGAAATCTTTGGACCTCTTCGTTATTTATTGGTTGGGGGCGATGTCTTATCCCCGTCGCATATCGATCGGGTACGAAAGCGGTTTCCCGGTTTGAGGGTTGTTAATGGTTATGGGCCGACCGAGAATACGACTTTTTCCACCACGTTTTTGATCGATAAGGATGATGAGGAAAAGATTCCCATCGGTAAACCCATTGCCAATTCAACCGCTTATGTTGTGGATAGACATGGAGCTCTGCAACCGGTCGGAATTGCCGGAGAATTGTGGGTTGGAGGGGACGGTGTATCCCGCGGGTATTTAAACAACCCGGAATTGACGGCCCAGAAATTTTCCTCTGTGCCCTCCGTGACCTCTGTGGCTAAAAATTTATACAAAACCGGGGACCTGTGCCAGTGGATGGAGGACGGCAATATCGAATTCTTGGGTCGCATCGATCAGCAGGTAAAGATCAGAGGATTTCGCATTGAATTGGAAGAAATCGAGCATCGATTATTGAAGCATCCGGCCATTCAAGACGCTGTCATTGTTGTGAAACACGATAAATATAAAAACAAGTATCTCTGCGCTTATATTGTTTCAAAAGATCCCTGTGATCCCGCCCAATTAAGAGAATACCTAATAAAATATTTACCGGATTACATGATCCCGTCCCATTTCGGGCTCATAGAGAAAATACCGCTAACTCCGAATGGTAAAGTCGACCGGAAAGCATTACCCGAAATAAAGGTGAAAACAGGCCCGGATTATGTTGGGGCCGGGGATACGATCGAAGAAAAATTGTCAGCCATATGGTCCGATGTTCTGGAAATCGAAAAAAACGCCATTGGGATTCATGACAATTTTTTCAATCTGGGTGGACATTCCTTAAAGGCCGTTCGATTAATTTCTGAAATTCATAACCAACTAAGTGTCAAATTATCCCTAACGGAAATATTCGCCTTTCCAACGGTAAAGGATTTGGCCGGGTATATAAGGGGCGCGCGCAGAAATGAATATGCAATGATCGAGACGGTGGAAGAAAGAGAATACTATGACGTGGCCCAGGCCCAGGAACGGTTATGGATATTGGATCAGGTCCAAACGGAACTGACCGCTTACAATATTCCCGGTTATGTGGTATTCGAAAATTTGAATCGCAACGCTCTTCAACAGGCATTCGAATCGTTAATAAAACGCCATGAAATTTTGAGGACCACGTTTATCACCGTAAATGGGGAACTCAAACAAAAAGTGCATGATTTTAAAAATCATGATATCCGGATAAATTATCTCGATTTGAGAAGAGAAGAAAAAAGAGGAGCCATCGTTGAAAGCTTAAAAGAAAAAGAAATGAGTACACCGTTTAACCTGGAAAAAGGTCCCTTATTAAGGAGCACATTGCTCCATGTCGAAGATCATCGGTATATATTTTTATATACCCTGCATCATATTATTTCGGATGGATGGTCGATGGATATCCTACAAACGGAATTTATGACCCTTTATCAAGCGTATTGCAGCGGTCAAGAGAACCCCTTGCCACCCCTTCGGATTCAATACAAAGATTACACCTACTGGCAGATGAAGCAATTGGCCGGCGAAAACTTAAAAAACCACGAAGATTATTGGTTGAACCGGTTTAATGGCGACCTACCGGTTCTGGAACTGCCCCTCGATTACCCTCGCTCGGAACTACGGTCATTTGCGGGCGAATTTATCCTATTTTCGTTAAGTAAGGAAATGACCGGACACTTAAAACGGATGTGCAATGAATTGGGCACCACTCTGTTTATCATCTTGCTGGCAATGGTAAAGGTTTTCTTGTATCGATATACAGGCCAAACGGACATTATTGTTGGAACTCCGGTTGCCGGTAGAGACCATAAAGACCTGGAAAATCAAATCGGTTTTTATGTAAACATGTTGGCATTAAGAAATCAACTAACCAAAGGTCAGAGTTTCAGAGACGTTTTGGAAATGGTTAAACGCAGTACCCTGGAAGCCTTTGAACACCAGGTCTATCCCTTTGACCGTCTGGTTCATGAGTTAAAGGCCGTAAAGGATCTGAGTCGTCATCCCTTGTTTGATGTGGTGGTAATTTTAAGAAACCCCATGAACGCGCCGGAACAAGTAAACCTGAGGACATTGCCGGAAGCAAATAGAGACGACGAATGGGTTGAAAACGGAGTAGAGGCCAGTAAGTTTGATTTAGGCTTAGGCTTCACCGACCAGGGCGATCAAATCATTGCCCATTTCAGATACAATGCGCAATTATTTAAAAGAGAACGAATCATGCTTATACGGGAACGGTTTATCGGGTTGATGACAGATATTGTTTCCCATCTGGATAAAGAAATAGATGACCTCATGTTTACGTCTGAAGCAGAGAAAGGAAAACCGAAAAACAAATTTAAAGGAGGATTTTAATCAATGGCGGTCGACATCCACACCCTCGCTCTATACAACACATGTGAGGATTATTGGCTTAAAACACTGAATGGCGTAACGCTTACCCCTATTTTTGGGGATCAAAGTAATAACGGTATTAGCACCCGCGATTCATGGCGTGTGGCATTTCCTCCCGGCCTGTCAGATTCTATTCACTCCATGGTCCGGGGGGAAGATACCAATGCTTTTTTGATTTTTCTTACAGCGTTTAATATTTTAATATATAAATATACCCACGCGGATGATATATTAATCCATACCCCGGATTTCCGGGATGAAGAATCTAAAAATTCCGAAGATGCAATGCTTTTCTTCCGTACCCATCCGGGTGAGGATCAAATCATTCGTGATTTATTAAACCAATTCCTTTCCGAATTAAACGGGGCCTATGAAAATCATCAATTCCTTTATGAATCATTGCTCAGACGTTTTAATGATAACCAAAATGGAGACGTTAACGCCTTATCCGCTTTTGGTTTGCGGTATAACCGATTTAATCTGGAAAGCTTGCGGATGGAAGCAAGTCATTTGTTTTTTTCAATCGAGCAACGCGATCATGGCATCGATCTTTTGATTCACTATCATACCTGTTCCTACACCTCGGATCAAATTGCTCAATTGGCACGGCATTATATCCATATCTTGGCCTCGATGGTGTCAAATTTGGACACCCCGCTTCATGCCATCGGTATATTTTCGCCGGAGGACAAACAAAAATTAATGGAGTTTATCGGAGAAGAAATCGAGGCCCCGGAGGAGGGGAAAACATTTTTGGCCCGATTCGAACGCCAGGTTGAAGACTCGCCCCAATCTCCCGCCTTAGCCTGCGGGCCCGTGACATTGAGTTACCGGGCGTTAAATGAAAGGGCCAATCAACTGGCCCGACGATTACGTCACGAGGCTCCCCTCGCCAACGATGATTCCGTGGCCCTGGTGATGGACCGATCCCCAAAGATGGTGGAGAGCATTCTGGCCGTATGGAAATGCGGGGCCGCTTATATCCCCATCGATCCGTCGTATCCCCAGGAGCGAATCGACACGATTATCAACGACTCCGGCGCCAAATTGATGATTCGTGAAACGGGTAATATTTCATTTAAAGTGGAACAAACCCTGAAACCGGCAACCAGGGTCATTTACCTGGATCAAATCGAAAATGACCGCTTACATGAGGATAAGACCAACCTTTGCGTTCCCCGACATCCCGGGGATCTGGCTTATATTATTTATACATCAGGCTCCACGGGTAAACCCAAAGGCGTCATGATCGAACAGCGAGGCATGATGAATCATCTTCATGCCAAGATTTCGGAAATCCAAATCGATGCGACAAGCGTGATTGCTCAAAATGCCTCACACTGTTTCGATATCTCCGTCTGGCAATTTTTCGCTGCCCTGTTGGTCGGCGGTAAAACAATTATTTATTCTGACCAGGCCGTGTTAAACCCCACGGCGTTTACCCGACAGTTGGCTGAGGATGGGGTTAATATATTGGAGGTCGTGCCATCCTATTTGTCAGTAATATTAGATCTAATCGAAGATCAGCAGACAGGCGATGCACTCGCCGGGTGTCGCTGCTTGTTGGTCACGGGCGAAAGCGTGAAGCCCGGCCTCGTGAACCGGTGGTTCAAAACATTTCCGGGTATACGAATGGTGAATGCTTATGGCCCCACCGAAGCATCCGACGACATCACCCATTTCGTGATGGACCGGTTCCCCGGGACCGGAAATATCCCAATCGGTAAAACGCTTCGTAACTTTCGTATTTACATCGTAAATTCGCGTATGGAGCTATGTCCCGTCGGTGTGAAAGGTGAAATTCTCGTATCGGGACTCGGCGTCGGACGGGGGTATCTGAATGACATAAAAAAGACCACGGACGCCTTTATGGAAGATCCCTTTCGGCCGGAACGGGGTTTTCGGTTGTACAAAACCGGTGATATCGGACGCTATTTACCTGACGGCAATATCGAATTTTTTGGCAGAAAAGATTACCAGGTGAAAGTCCGGGGTTATCGAATCGAGCTCGAAGAGATCGAGAATAAATTATCCCGCCTTGACGGAATCCGGGATGCGGCAGTCGTTGAGAAAGACAGTAAAAATAAAGGCGACGGCATGTATTTGTGCGCTTATATCACGCTGCGCGATGGCGTCCGGACACGGACGGAAGAGATTAAAACCGAATTGGCCCGGACGCTTCCCCATTACATGATCCCGGCCTTTATTGTTGTGCTCGACGCCTTGCCATTGACCCCCAACGGCAAATTGGACCGCAAGGCATTACCGGATCCGGATGAATCCGGAATCGGGGACGTCGCGTATGTGGCGCCCCGCAATGCCATTGAAATCAAGTTGGCGGAGATATGGCGACAGGTCATCGGAGTGGAGCAGATCGGCATTCACGATAACTTTTTTGCGTTGGGAGGAAATTCATTACTGGGAATTCGGATTGTGAACAAAATTCAGGAATGGTTGCACGAAACCGTTCATGTCACCATCCTCTTTTTGGCCCCGACGATTGAGCAGTTGGCGGTGAAACTGGAGAGTTACCGGCAGGAAAAAGAGACCCGAATCAATGAGGCGGATATCGCGGAACTTCGGTCTCTCATGCCTCCCTTGCCCCCTCTGCCTTCCCATTTGGTTCGCCCGGGTAAAACCCCTCCGGTCCTGTTCATTTTGTGTCCGCCCCGGTCCGGTTCCACGTTGTTAAGGGTTATATTGGCCGGCCATCCCGGGTTATTTGCGCCACAGGAGTTGCAATTGCTGTCCTTCAATACGCTGACGGAGCGAAAAGCGGCCCTTTCCGGGACCTACAGCCTTTACCTGGAGGGAGTGATCCGGGCCATCATGGAGATGAAGGCGATTGGTGCGGACCAGGCCAAACAGATCATGGAAGCATTTGAAGCCCAGGGGATGACGGTGCAGGAGTTTTACGGCATCCTTCAGCATTGGCTGGGGGAAACGATGCTGGTAGAGAAAACCCCGCAATATGCTTACGATATCAATGTCCTGCAACGGGCGGAAGCGTATTTTGATTCCGCCCTTTACATTCATCTGGTTCGAAACCCCTATGCGGTGATTCATTCGTACGAAAACGCGCGGTTGGACCAATTGTTTGAATATCCCCACCGTTTTTCGACTCGGGAATTGGCCGAATTGTTGTGGGTCATTTGCAACCAGAATATCTTGCAGTTCCTGGAGACAATCCCTGCCGGACGGAAATACCGGATGGAGTATGAAGAATTGGTTGGAAACCCGGAATCGGTGGTATCCCGCATGTGCGAGCACTTCGGTTTGGAATTTGACCGGGGAATGCTGGATGTATATGATGATGCCGGCCACCGGATGACGGACGGTATCTATGCCGAATCAAAGATGCTCGGAGATGTCAAATTCTTCAGCCATACGTCCATTGACACGACGTCCGTGGAGAAGTGGAAGGAGAAATATACAACCGAATTTTTGGGACAAACCGCCGTGGATTTGGCGAAATATTTTGGGTATTTGAGGGGACGCCATGAATACCCGACGATTGAACCGGCACCTGAGAAAGAGTATTATGAATTATCGCCAGCCCAAAGACGATTATGGTTATTGGACCGGCTGGTGGAGAACCAGATTGCCTATAACATGCCGGGGGCCTATTGGGTGGAAGGGAATTTACACATCGATGTATTGGAAAAATCGTATGCGGCAGCAATTAAGCGACATGAAATATTGAGAACCACGTTTGTATCCGTGGAAGGCCCCCCCCGGCAAAAAATTCACGCTTTTGAAGCGATGGGGTACCGGTTGGATTATCTGGATCTAAGAACGGATCCGGGTCGGGAAGAAACGGCAGCGTATCTGATCCGGGAAGAAGCCGCCAAACCGTTCAATCTGGAACAGGGACCTTTAATCCGGACCCGGTTGATTCATATGGATGCCAATCGGTATATATTTTTATTTAACATGCATCACATTATTTCGGATGGGTGGTCGATGCATGGATTAATGAAGGAAATCATCGCATATTATGACGCCTATGCCACGAACAGTGCGGAGTCTCTTGAGCCGTTGCGATTGCAATATAAAGATTATTCGGAGTGGATGACTCGTGAATCCACGCAGCGGGTCCTTCAACAACAGGAAAAATATTGGCTCGACCAATTTGCAGAAGACATCCCGGTCTTAAGTTTACCCACCGATTACGCGCGACCGGCAATCATGAGTTTTGAAGGACATACTGTCAACTTTGATTTTACGGCCCAGGAAACAGGGGAATTGACCAAAGTGGCCCGGTCCGAGGGAGTTACTTTATTTATTTTATTAATTTCCATTTTCAATGTATTTTTGTCTAAAGTCAGCGGTGAGGAGGATATAATTATCGGAACGCCCGTTGCTGGCCGGAATCATCCGGATCTGGAACACATCCTTGGGATGTTTGTCAACACATTGGCGCTGCGCAACTATCCTCGGGGAGAAATGACCTTTATCCGGTTTCTTCATCACCTGAAAACCCTGATGTTAGAGGCCTTTGAGAATCAGGATTACCCCTTTGAAACCCTGGTTGAAAAATTGGAAATAACGCGCGACACGAGTCGTAATCCACTCTTCGACGTCATGTTTACCATTCAGGATATTTATGAATCGGACAGGGGCTTGAATCAATTCAGCGACCTGAAAATAAAACCCTATGCCTTCGACCATCGAATATCCAAATTTGATTTGTTACTCGCCACATTTGAAACCGATGGAAGGGTCTGTTTTGTCTTTGAGTATTGTACGGCGTTGTTCCGGGAGGGCACCATCCAAAGATTTATTCAGTACGTGAAAGCCATTGCCCGGTCGATTATTCAAGACCCTGCGATCCGAATATCCGATATGGAGATCATAACCCCGGAGGAAAAGCGACAAATTATTTCGGATTTTAATCGTACGCAAGCTGCTTATCCATCGGATAAAACGATCGAAATGTTGTTTGAAGACCAGGTGAAAAAAACGCCTGATTGCATTGCGGTTATCGGTTCCACGGTATCGCTCCCCAAACCCGTAGAAACGTTGTGTACAGCGTTCCTTCACCTAACGTATAAAGAATTGAATGAACGATCCGATCGATTGGCGTATGAATTAATACAAAAAGGCGTTGAGCCGGATGCCATTGTCGGCATAAAAATCGAACGTTCCATTCAAATGATTATCGGGATTTTTGCCATTTTGAAAGCAGGTGGCGCTTATCTTCCCATCGATCCGGATTACCCCCAGGAACGCATCGAATACATGTTAAAGGATAGCCAGGCGCATTTATTGGTAACTCATTGTTTAGGGGCAGCCCCATGCATTGGCCCGGGTGTTATTAACCCGGAACTTCCCTCCGTACCCGCTGTGTCCGCCGTGAGAGAAAAATCAAATCTTGCCTATGTCATTTACACTTCCGGTTCAACGGGAATGCCCAAAGGGGTCGTGGTCAAAAGGGAAGGATTTTTAAATTTACTCTATTGGTACATCAACGAATTTAATATAAATCCAAACGATAACGTTTTACTCATTGCATCGGTGAGTTTTGATTTGGCGCAAAAAAACGTATTTAGTTCTTTTATGGTCGGCGGATGTTTGACTTTAGCCTCCCCTGGGCTCCCGGATTATTCAACGCTCTCGAAGCTTATCCAAAAAGCGCCAATCACCCTGATCAATTGTGCGCCCAGTGTCTTTTATCCATTGGTAGAATTTAATCGGAATTCGGGTTTTACGGATTTAAACACATTGCGATGGGTCATTCTCGGTGGTGAACCGATTTTAATCGAAAAGCTTTTACCCTGGATGGATTCCGAATCGTATCGATGTCAGATTGCCAACACGTATGGGCCGACCGAATGCACAGACATTGCCTCTTGTTACCGCATTCCCAATGAAAAAATTCGGGATTTAAAATCAATACCCATCGGAAAACCCGTTTCCAATGTAGCGGTTTATATATTGGGTAAATACCGGGAGATACTCCCGGTGGGTGTGGTCGGGGAATTGTATATCGGGGGGATCGGGGTATCCCAGGGGTATTATAACAACAGGCAATTAACGGAGGAGAAATTTTTGGAATTATCCCATTTACCGGAATCGAAAATATACCGGACCGGGGATATGGGGCGATGGTTGGACGATGGAAATATTGAGTTTTTAGGGCGAGTCGATGATCAGGTTAAAATAAATGGCATGAGAATCGAGCTGGGAGAAATCGAGCATGTATTGTTGAGTCATAACGAGATTAAGGATGCGGTTGTTATTGTCCATAAAAAAGAAAAGACGGATTACTATTTATGTGCCTACATCATTTCGCATAAGAATTTATCGATAGCAGATATACAGGAATATTTATCGTATCGTTTACCTCAATATATGATACCAACCCACTTTATTCAGCTCGAGCACATACCGTTAACACCCAGTGGAAAAGTAGATAAACGGTCTTTGCCTGATCCTGAAATGGGGTCTACACGGTCGTACATTGCGCCCGAAAATGCAGTGGAAAAAGAAATGGTGAAAATTTGGGCAGAAGTTCTGGGAATGGCAAAAGATCGAATCAGTATGGATGATAATTTTTTCCAATTGGGGGGACATTCTATAAAAGCATCGTTATTGGTATCCCAAATTCGTAAAGCATTTGATGTGAATATTTCACTATCGGATATATTCCGGATTTCCACGGTTCGGGGATTATCTCATCAAATTAAAGGATCGGTTAAGGAAAAATACCTTTCGATACCCCCTGCTGAGAAGAAAGAATACTATGAGTTATCTTCGGCACAAAGGCGCTTATACATTTTACACCAGATGGATGAAAAGGGGATCAATTACAATATTTCGTCTGTGTTTCTATTGGAAGGGGAGATTGATAAAGATAGATTTGAGGGGACGTTTAGGCAGCTTATCGATCGGCATGAGAGTTTGCGAACATCATTTCCGATGGTCGGTAATGAACCGATGCAGCGAATTCATGATGATGTTGAATTTGAAATTAATTATTTAGCCACAGAGTTCACAGGGGACACAGAGGGGGAAGGGAAGAAGGTAAGTGGAATAGAGAATTTTATTAAATTTTTCGATTTATCTAAAGCGCCATTGATGCGTGTGGAATTGATGAGAGTCGACGATAACACGCATCTTCTTGCAGTGGGCATGCATCATATTATTTCGGATGGAACTTCCATGAATATTGTGGTGCAAGATTTCATGGCGTTTTATAAGGGTGAAGAATTGCCGGAAGTACAAATTCAGTATAGGGATTTTTCAGAGTGGCAGAAACGGGAAAATCAAAAAGAATTGCGAAAGCAGCAAGAGGCGTTCTGGTTAAACGAATTTGAAGGGGAAATACCGGTATTGGATCTTCCGGCGGATTTTTTAAGGCCTTCGATTCAGAGTTTTGAAGGAAGACGGGTCCAATTTGAACTGGATAAAGAAACCACCGGATTATTGAAAGCGTTGGCGTTGGAGACTGGTGCCACTTTATATATGATGCTTTTGGCTTTATACAACGTGTTTTTATCTAAAATCTGTAATCAGGAGGATATTGTTATCGGTTCGCCGATTGCGGGGAGAAGTCATTCTGATTTAGAGAAAGTTGTCGGAATGTTTGTCAATACATTGGCCTTACGGAATTATCCGATAGGAGAAAAAGTATTTACTGATTTTTTGGAGGAAGTAAAAGGAAACATCTTAAGAGATTTTGAAAATCAGGAATATCCTTATGAAGAATTGGTGGAACGGGTGTTGGTAAACAGGGACACCGGTCGGAATCCGTTATTTGACACCATGTTTGTGTTACAGAATGCGGATATGCAATCGTTGGCGATTCCCGGACTGGTATTAACTCCTTATGAATATGAGAATCACGTATCCAAGTTTGATTTGACATTATCCGCAATAGAAAAAGAAGATCGTTTATGTTTTACATTTGAATACAGCACGAAGCTATTTAAGCGTGAAACGATTGAGCGATTCATTTCATATTTTAAGAACATCGTTAACGGTGTTATTGAGAATAGAGCTCGAACCCTTTCGAATTTTGAGATTATTACGGAAGAAGAGAAGAATCATCTGTTATATGATTTTAATCATACAGAGGTCGAATATACGAAAGATAAGACCATTCAACAATTATTTGAAGAGCGGGCATGCCGGGGATGGGATAGGATTGCATTGGTCGGCGCTATTTCCGGTATAGGGGCAGCCTCAGGTGTCTGCCCTCAATTATCTTACGCTGAATTGAATGAACGATCGAATCGATTCGCCTATGAGTTAATCCAAAAAGGCGTTGGACCCGATGTGATTGTGGGGATAAAAATCGAACGGTCTATTGAAATGATCATCGGTATTCTGGGAGTTTTGAAAGCCGGCGGCGCGTATTTACCGATTGACCCCGGTTTGCCGCAGGAACGGGTCGATTATATGTTAAATGATAGTAGAGCTAAATTTATTTTTCTCACGGAGCACACAGGGGACACGGGGGGGAGTGGTGTAGAAGTTGAGACGTTAAGAAGTTGGGAAGTTAAGAAAGCGGTCTTTTTAGATCCTTTTAACCTCTCAGTTTGTCCAGCGGGCGCACACACGGGTGCGCCCCTACGTAATTCCGAATCAATTTCCCTTTTAGATCAACTTAACCTCTCATCTTCTCAACCTCTTAACTTCTTCCCTTCCTCCGTGCCCCCCGTGTCCTCCGTGAGAAATCATTCAAATCTTGCTTATATCATTTACACATCCGGTTCCACCGGGAAACCTAAAGGCGTATTCATTCGCCATTCGAATATCTGTCCGTTGCTGCATTGGGGATACGAGCATTTGGCGTTGACGAGCGATGACCGTTCGGTTCAGAATTTATCCTATTATTTCGATTGGTCCGTATGGGAGATATTTATTGCATTAACGTCCGGGGCCGGTCTTCACATGGTATCCAATGAACTGATCATGGATGGGGTGAGTTATGCCGATTACATGAACCGTTATGGAATTACAGTATTGCATATTACGCCCACGCATTTTCAGGCGCTCATTTTTTCGGGGAAGCGTTTACCGTCATTGCGTCATTTGTGTTTTGGCGCCGAAAAGCTTGCCCATGATTTGGTGGAGAAGAGCATTGAGGTTATCGAACCTCAATGCCGAATCTATAACATGTATGGTCCCACCGAAGCCACGATTATGGCAGCGGTATTAACGATCGATCGGTCCAGGTTACCGTTTTACAGTCAGTTGTCCGGTGTTCCGATCGGAGAAAATCTGGGAAATAATGTCCTTTTCATATTGGACAGAAGTTTTAACTTGTGTCCGATCCATATCTTTGGCGAATTATACATCGGCGGTGACGGCGTTTCACCGGGATACTTAAACAACCCCGAATTAACAGTTAAACGGTTTATCTCCGTGACCTCCGTGCGCTCCGTGAGAGACAAATTATATAAAACCGGGGATTTATGTCGATGGTTGGATGATGGAACCATTGAGTTTTTGCATCGCATGGATGAGCAGGTTAAGATCAGGGGATTTCGCATTGAGTTGGGGGAGATTGAAAGTCGTTTATTAACGTGTGATCACATCAAAGAAGCCGTCGTCATTGTGAGAGAAAAGACGAGCGGCGACAAATATCTGGCTGCGTATGTGGTTTCGGATATTGAACTTTCGGAATCCGAATTAAACGATTATTTATTAAAGACATTACCGGACTATATGGTCCCTTCTTCTTTTACGCAATTGGAAAAAATTCCGTTAAATCCCAATGGAAAATTGGACCGCAAAGCATTACCTGAACCAGAGTGGAAAGGGGAGACCGGTTATGCGGCCCCGCAAAATGCTACGCAAGTCAAACTGGTAGAGATATGGTCCGATATCTTAAATGTCGAAGAAAATTCTATTGGCATAGACACCAATTTCTTTCAATTGGGAGGGCATTCATTGAAAGCAGTCCTCTTGCTTTCCAAAATCCATCAAGCGTTGAGTGTCAAACTCCCATTTATTCAACTCTTTAAAACCCCAACCATCAGAGAATTGTCCTCATATATAAAAGGGATGACGAAAGCGAAGGCGGAAGTCATTGAACCGGTGGAACAAAAAGAATATTACCGGCTGTCATCGGCTCAGAAACGGATTTTCTTCATGCAGCAATTGGATCCGGCCAGTACCACCTATAATATCCCGCAGGCCAATCTCATTCGCGGGCAATTGGACCTGGTCTTATTGGACTCCACCTTTTACCGTTTGTTGCAACGCCATGAGAGTTTGAGAACGTCGTTTGAGATGATCCATGAAGAACCGGCGCAACGCATTCATCCCGACGTGAGATTTAATATTGAATATTCTACCGGTAAACCCGGGCTTGGGAGCCCGGGTACCGGAGAACCGGTTGAGGATTTCACCCCTTACCTCGAAGGTTTTGTCAAACCCTTTGATTTGAGCCAAGCGCCCTTAATCCGGGTTAAAGTGGTCGAAATCGAGCGATTCACGCATATCCTGCTGATCGATGTCCATCATATCGTCACCGATGGGGTATCCAATGGGATACTACTCAGGGATTTCGATTTTCTGTATCGGAATAAAGGCGCAGAATTACCGGAGTTACGGATCCAGTACAAAGAATATGCCGAATGGCAAGGCCGCAAGGATCAAAGACAAAGGTTAACGCAGCAGGAAAATTACTGGTTGCATCAATTGGGGCACGGTATTCCGGTTCTTGATATTCCGACCGATTATCCCCGGCCGACCCCCCGAAGTCTAAAAGGCGATGCGATCCGGTGGGATATCGATGAAACTTTGTCTGCCCGTATTCGGGCGTTCGTAAGCGATGTCGGTTGCACGTTAAATATTTTCTTCCTGGCTGTCCATCAGGTGCTATTGGCAAAATATTCGAACCAAGAAGATATTATTGTCGGAACCGTATCCGCTGGCCGGCGACATGCCGATTTGGAACATACCGTTGGAATGTTTATCAACATGTTGGCTATCCGCAACCAGCCGTATAAAGAGAAAGTATTTAAAGACTTTTTGTTGGAAGTCAAACAACGGTCGATCGATGCGTATGAAAACCAGGATTACCAATTCGATGACCTGGTCTTAAAATTGGGATTACAAAGGGCTCAGGACCGCACCCCCATATTTGAGACGGTATTTGTGGTTCAGAATCTTGAAATGGGGCACTCCCTTAAACAGGACGGTCTCACCGCATCAGAGGAAATCAGTGTGTTGGAAATTCCCAGGAGCCAGTTGGAAAGCCAATACTATGATTTGATCTTTCAAGCCGAGGAAAGGCCGGACGTCATCAAAATGGTGCTGCTGTATGCCACGGCCCTATTCAAACGCTCCACTGCCGAATGGATCCAAAAACACTTTATGGACATTTTGGCCCAGGTGGTCAAACAACCGGATTTAAAATTAATGGATATTGAGATCACCCAACAATTTTTGAAAGCCGATTCCAACGTGATTAAAGATCAGCCATCGGATTTTCGATTTTAGAGAAATGTGATATAAATAGTGAAGGAGTTTTTAACATGAAAACGTTCAAGGACAGCAAAATACTTTTGGTGTTACTGCCTTTTTGGACCCCTTTGATTCCCCCTCCGGGAATCGCCGGTCTTAAAAGTTTTCTTCAGGGATACGGCTTTCGCGTCAAAGCCGTGGATGCCAACATCGAACCCGAATTTAAATACATACACGATAAATATTTTGATACCTTAAGAGCCATGCTTCCCGAAGATAAATGGGGAAATTTTTTCAAGGTGGGTTATGAAGTATTACGAAATCATCTGATGGCTCATATCAATCATACCGAGCCCGGGCAATATATCGCGTTGGTCAAATTGTTGATATATCGAAATTATTACGTCAATGTGAACGATCATCAGGTGTTTGGATTAAATGGAATCCTGGATGAATTTTATGCCCGGCTGGAAACGTATGTTTCGGGCCTATTGGAAAAGGAGACGCCTGATGTATTGGGGGTATCGACCACAGTCGGAACGCTCCCGGCCACGATGGTTGCCTGTGAAGTTACCAAACGGAAGTACCCCCACATCATGACGGTAATGGGCGGGTGTCTCTTTTCCTGGAGTTTGCATCAATCGCCTGACTTTGATGTTTTATTGGAAAAAGTTCCTTATATCGATAAAATTATTATTGGGGAAGGGGAGCAGTTGTTCTTGAAATTACTTCAAGGCGAGCTCCCGGCATCTCAACGGGTGTATTCCCTTCAAGACATCGATGGAAAAGAACTGGACATTTCCCAGGCCACGATTCCCGATCTTTCGGACTTCGATTTGCAGGCCTATCCCTACCTGGTGGCTTCCGGCTCCATCGGATGTTCGTTTCAATGCGGCTTTTGTAATTTCCCCTCGTTGTATGGAAAATACAGAAAAAAAGAGGCCAAACGGATTGTTGACGAAATGACTGCGTTATACAGGGCCTATAAGTCTCAGATCTTTTTTATGAGCGATTTACTCATAAATCCGATTTTGCCTGAACTGTCAACTGAATTACTCAAATCCGAACGCATGTTTTATTGGGATGTGCATATGCGGTTGGATGAGCCCGTGACCAATCCGGAAAATACCCTCTTGTGGCGGCGTGCCGGTTTGTATCGGGCCCGGTTGGGGTTGGAGAGCGGGTCGCAGCGCGTGCTGAATTTGATGAATAAAAAGATTACCGTGGACCAGGCCAAGGCCGCCATATCCAGCCTGGCGTATGCAGGGATCAAAACCTCGGTGTTCATCGTGGTAGGGTTTCCCGGGGAAACCGAAGCGGATTTCCAACAAACCCTGGATTTTATCGAAGAAATGAAGCATGATATCTGGCACGTGGAAAGCACCCCGTTTCAGTATTTTTATACGGGCCAGGTCGAAGCCGACGAGTGGGCCAGGCACCGGAAACTCCTCTATCCCGCCGAATTCCGGGATATGTTGGTGACTCAAACCTGGATATTGGACTGCGAACCAACCCAGGAAGACACGTATGACCGGGTCAATCGATTGGAAAAACATCTGCACCGATTGAATATACCCGATCCTTTTTCGTCCTTAGAGAATCATTACTACGCCGATGAACGTTGGAAACGGCTTCATGAAAACGCTGTGCCTTCACTGGTGGAGTTTAAGAGTAATGACGACGTGGATGAGAAGAACAACATTAAGACATTGATCCTGGCGGAGAAAAAAACGCAGGAAAATGCAGCGTTTCGTTTTTAAATATGTGGATACAGAGGAGAAGCAATGAAGAATCAACGCCATCATGAGCTTGGAAATGTCGTGCTTGCAGCAAGACAATCGGAAAAAGAAAGAACGTACTGGAAAAATAAACTGGCGGGCGAATTACATCCCGGTCATTTTCCGTTTGATAAAAAACCAATGGGCCATGTCCCCCGCCATCGGGATACCGTCCCATTTGAGATCGATGGGGACGTGTTCGCGAAACTCACCTGGATCATCAATGGGGCCGACACCTTACTCCATGTTATTTTATGTTCGGTCGTGAAGGTATTACTTCATAAATATACAGGTAATACAGATATGATTATCGGTACACCGATTTATAAACAGGATATCGCAGGCGATTTTGTGAATACTATCTTGATTTTAAGAAATAAACTCGAAACGGCTATGAGTTTTAAGGACTTCTTGTTTCAGGTTAGAGACAGTCTTAATGAAGCCGTGGAGCATCAGAATTATCCGGTCGAAGGGATCTTCTATGACCTGGGGTTGCCCTACAACAGGGAGGACTGCCACTTGTTCGATACGGTGGTGATTCTGGAAAATATTCAAGCCTCCCACTATATCGACCACGTCAACCGGAATATTCTCTTCTCCTTTTTGCGGACCGATGGCGGGATGAACGGAACCATCGAATATAACACGACCCTGTTTGAACGCCACACCATCGAGCGCATCCTGACCAGTCTCTTATTTATCATGCGCCAGGTCCTGTTTAATGTCACCATACCGTTGGATCAGGTGGATGCCCTGACCGAAGACGAGAAGAAAACGCTATTAAGGGATTTCAATGGTCATGAAATCCAATATCCGAAGGAAAAAACGCTCCAGGATTTGTTTGAAGCGCAGGTCGAGACATCTCCGGACCGGGTCGCCGTGGTATACGACGGGCAAACATTAACGTACCGGGAATTGAACCGGAGGGCCAACCGTCTGGCCTGGTTATTGAGGCATCAGCGGGTTGGCCCCAACGCTGTGGTCGGATTGATCAGCGAGCGGTCGTTAAATATGATTATCGGAATATGGGGGATTTTGAAATCCGGTGCTGCGTATTTACCCATTGACCCCTTATCGCCCACCAACCGCCTAATGGCCTTGGTACGGGACAGCGAGCCGTCTCATTTGGTTTTAACCGATAAGACGGTGGAACGACATTCGTACATGGCTTTCTTAAATCAGGATTTGGCCCATGTCAAGTTCATCAAAACGCCGCCCCGGCCGCCCATCGGCGAATTGGATATGCTGCCGTTCCCGGATCGTTCCCTGGTGGATTATGAGGTTTACAACCGGTATATTGGGCAGGCATTGGCCAAAAATAAAATGGTTCTTCAGGGATCCCGTGGGTGCCCGTTTAATTGTGCCTTTTGTCATAAGATATGGCCCAAAAAGCAAGTGAGCCGGTCCGCCGAAAATATCTTTGCGGAAATGCGCGTGTATTATGACATGGGGGTTCGCCGATTCGCTTTTGTGGATGACATATTTAATTTAAATATCGCTAATACATCGAGGCTATTCGACATGCTCATCGATCATCAGTTGAAGGTGGAATTATTCCTCGCGTTACGCGGGGATATCTTAACTCCCGAGTACATCGACCTCATGGTTCGAGCAGGGGCCGTGCGGATTACCATGTCACTGGAAACCGCCTCCGAACGCCTTCAAACCCTCATCGGCAAAAAGCTAAACCTTGACCGATTCCGGAAAAATATCGAGTACGTGTGTGAAAAGTACCCTCATGTTATCCTGGAGCTCAATACCCTGCATGGCATCCCGACCGAAACTCCCGAGGAAGCCCGCATGACCCTGGACTTTATTAAAGGGTTGAAGTGGCTCCATTTCCCCTATGTCCATGTCTTGAAAATTTATCAGAATACCGACATGGAAAAGATTGCCCTGCGAAGCGGTATTTCAAAAGAGGCCATTATCAGATCCGAAAATCTCGCCTACCATGAGCTTCCGGAGACACTCCCGTTCGACAAAACGTTCTCGAAAAATTACCAGGCGGATTTTTTCAATAATTATTTCATGTCCAAAGAGCGTCTCCTCCGGGTGTTACCCTTCCAGATGAAGATTTTAACCGAAGACGAAATCGTACAGAAATACGACAGCTATGTGCCGGCGGATATTCATTCGCTTGACGATTTATTGGCATATGCCGGCATTCGGAGAGACGAGTTGTCCATAACCCAATGTCGATCGGAAGAGCAAATCGCGATCCCGGATTTTAATCAAAAACTTCGGGCGGCTTTTCCTAAAACACCCCCCGCGGATTCGGCACAGGAATTGAAAATTTTACTCCTGGATTTATCCCAATTATTTACCGCCAATAAAAAGATGCTGTACGATATATTCGAGCCGCCGCTCGGGTTAATGAATTTATTGAGTTACGCGAGCCATCGATTGCCCGGTAAAATTAACGGGAAAATCGCAAAATCCCGGGTTGATTTTAATAATTACCGGGAGTTAAAAGCCCTTCTCGATGAATTTAAACCCGATGTTATCGGAGTTCGAACACTGAGTTTTTTCAAAGATTTTTTTCATCAAACCATTGGGTTGATTCGTCAATGGGGAATTCAAACGCCAATTATTGCCGGAGGGCCTTACGTCACGAGTGATTATTTAACCATTCTGGCTGATCCGAATATCGATTTAATGGTCATTGGGGAGGGGGAGCTCACGTTCTGTGAGGTGATCGAGCGAATCATGGCCAATAACGGCCAGTTACCCGGACCTGAGGCGTTGCACCAAATCCCCGGGATCGTGTTTGCCACTCGGAGCGACAAAAACCAAACGGCCAGTCGCCCGCTTATTCAGATGGACGAAGTCATGAGATATACCCCGGATATCCCGGATCATAATCCCCCGAGCATCAATCGGCCCGACGATCTATCCTATGTCATTTTTACTTCCGGCTCTACCGGTAAGCCCAAAGGCGTTAAGATCAGACATCAAAGTGTTCACAACCTGGTCATTGGGTTAACCGAGCGCATTTACCACCGGTACTCACCCGGAGCTGCGGTCAGTTTGGTTGCCCCATACATCTTTGATGCGTCGATAAAACAGATATTTGCCGCCCTGGTTTTGGGGCACACTCTCGATGTGGTCCCCGAAGATGCGCGGACCGACGGGGCTCGGTTGAGCGATTTCTTTAGACGACATCAGGTTGATATTATCGATGGAACCCCCACGCATCTTCGCTTGTTGCGGGAAATTCTGGGGAGCGGAAACCCGGGATTTTCCCCTCGGCATTTTGTGATTGGAGGAGAGGCCTTCCCCCGCGGACTGGCCCGAGAAATAGGAGAGATATTCAATATCAACGGGCACGCGTGCACCATTACCAATGTATACGGCCCGACCGAATGTTGCGATGTCTCGACCACGTATGAAATGACCCTTGAGGATCCCCACCCGGGGGATATTCTACCTATCGGTAAGCCCATGCCCAATGTCCGTGTTTATATTCTGGATCCGGATCTTCGATTGGTGCCGATCGGAATGATGGGCGAATTGTGTATCGGAGGCGATGGGGTTGCGGCCGGTTATTTAAACAGCGATGTGCTCACATCGCAAAAGTTTATTGAGAATCCCTTTGAAAAAGGGACATCGTTGTATCGAAGCGGTGACCTGGTTCGATGGTTGGCGAATGGGCATATCGAATTCGTGGGGAGAAAGGACCATCAAATTAAAATCCGGGGATTCCGGATCGAACCCGGAGAAATTGAGAAACAACTCCTGCATATTGAGCATATCAAGGAATGCATGGTCGTGGCGAAAAAAGACGCCAGGGGCGATAACTTTTTATGTGCGTATATTGTTCCCCGGCACGGCGAAATCGCGTTGAAGCAGATGACCACCGTGAACCCTCCCTTTCATTTTGAAAAAATGATCAAAAAACATTCCGAGTTTCGCCTAAACGATATGGCACTCAGTGGGGATATGTTTATCTCGGAGGCGTTGACAAACCCTGGCGATTCCCAACCCCGCACCCGCTCTTTTGCTCAGCATTTTCAAACGTTGGTAATGGAAAAAAGCGATGAAATCGCGGTGAAATCAGGTACCCAATCTTTGTCGTTTCATTTGCTGGATGCTCAATCCAACCGGTTGGCAAGACGAATTATCGAATCGTACGATGACCGGTTCCAATTATCCGGAGAAGAACATAACCGGTACCAACGTCAAATCCTCCTGGACCGCTGGGGAGTGGAATGTCAGGAAAAGCTTAAAAGTACAACGGTATTTGTTGCCGGGGCCGGCGGCATTGGGTCTCAGATCATCCAGCAACTGGCGCTGCTGGGATTCGGCACCTTGATCATCTGCGATGACGATACAGTGGAATTGTCGAATTTAAACCGTCAGAGTATGCATGATCTGTCGCGAATGGGTATGAATAAGGCCTTGTCAGCCCAAATGACCGTCCAGCGAATAAACCCTCACGTTACCGTGAGGGTGCGACAGGAGCGAATCAAATGGGAGAATATTGATGATTTGGTCGAAGATTCCCAAATCATTTTCGATTGCGTGGATGACCTTGAAACCAAATTCATCCTATCCGAGGCCGCAGTAGCTCGGCAAATTCCCCACATCCTTTCCGGGATGATCGAGGTCAATTCATTTGCTGCTATTTTGCATGCCCCCCGTACCGCTTGCTTCCATTGCATTTATGACCGGAGCAAAGTCGATGAAATTAACGAAATGAGGAAAACCGTTACCAATTACCGGAAGAAACCTTTCCCCGTTGCTGCCCCGGCTCTTTTTGTGACGACCGGTTTTGTATGCAACGAAGCGCTCAAAATCGTGTTGGGGTTTGAAAACCCGGCGTATGATAAATTTTTTGTATTCAACCAGATGGGAACGCCTCGAATTGTCGAAACGGAAGGGTACAAACAAATGACGTTTGCATTTAACGATCATTTAAAGCAGACCTCCAAAGCCCAGGGATTTGATTGGGATATATGTTGGAGTGGAAAGTTTGTCGAAGAATTGACGATCGGCCCGGATCCCCATTGCCCCCTTTGTTCCCAAAAGCGGCGGCAACAAGCGGGTACTCGGTCCGAAGGAACCGGAATCGGGCATACGGGTTCGCCGGCGGTAAATAACGAAACAAAGGGGCACCAATCCGTGGCCTCGATCTTGAATAATGACGTGGGGTCGATTTTGTCGCTTCTCGGCACCTTTAAATCGGGAAAAACCTACGTTCCGCTCAATCCCACGTCCCCCGATAAAAAATTGGCTTACCTGGTTGAGGCGATCGGTTCCCGGTTAATACTGACCGATAGTGAAAATCTCGATCACGCATTAAAAATCAGGGATCGGGTGAATAAGCGAATCCCTGTAATTAATATCGATGAGGTCGGTGATGAAGACGATGGCTTAACCGAAATCCCGGATATCGATATCTCTCCCGATTCCGAAGCTTATCTTTTCCCTCAATTTAATACCCGGAGTCAGGATGTTCCGTTAACGCCCTCCGGGTTGCGGGAGTTTTTGTTAAAGGAATTACCGGACTATATGATTCCCAATTATTTTATGGAAATTGAAACGTTTCCTTTGACCGCCAATGGAAAATTGGATATCGATGCCTTGCCGGAACCCAGGATCGGCCAGCCGGATGAAAATCATGAAGTTCCCCGAAATCCGGTTGAAAAAAAATTAGCCGAAATCTGGTCGGATGTTCTTTCGGTCAATGGGGATTTGATTGGAATCAACTCTCATTTTTTCGATTTGGGGGGGCATTCCTTGCGAGCGACATCGCTGATCGCCAAAATCAACAAAGAATTTAATGTTAAAGTGCCCCTGGTGGAAGTTTTTCGCACGCCGACCATCAAAGGCCTGGCGCAATTTATCTCCAATTCCCAAAGAGAGAACGCGAGCGTTAGTGATGATGCTCACCTGGTGAGGCTCAACGTGCGACCCGGAGAATCCGGGAACTTGTTCTTTATCCATGAAATTAGTGGAGGCGTGGATGGCTATATGGAATTTGTTCTCCACCTGGATGTGAATCTGAATTGTTGGGGGATTCGGGCCGCATGGGATGATTACCCGGCGCCCAAAAATCAAACCATTGAAGAGATGGCAACTCGCTACATCGAAACAATGAAGATGGTTCAGCCCCGCGGGCCTTATTTTCTGGTCGGGTGGTCGCTGGGCGGATCCATTGCCTTTGAAATGGTTCGGCAATTGGAACAATCGAATGAACCTATAGGGTTTGTGTCTTTGATTGATTCGGTGGGGCCCCGTGGCGCTTTCCAAAAAGATGCCCTCCCTTTTACGTCCGAATCTGAGAAGGCGTTTGTCCGTCGTGCCATATCGGATCCCGAGCTCCATGAAAAACTTGAAAGCGCTTCAGGGTTGGATCAAATTTGGTCTGTAATTGGGGAATATCTGGAGAAGACCCCCGCCGGTATGGATATCCTGAAAGAGGAAATCCGGAAAAATACCAATCCCGGAATGGGGATAGACGGGCAGATAAAGCCGATGGATATGATTAAACGATTCAATATGGCACGCACGCTGGCGAATGCATGGTCGCTGTATAATCCGGCCGAAAAAATCAAAACACCGATCCATTACGTTGCGGCGGTCAGGTCGAAAGAGACTATTAAAGATAAATGGGAGGATTATTCCGAACAACCGATTTTACATTATGAAATTGACGGGGACCATTTCTCCATATTTCGAAAGCCGGATGTCCTCGCTTTTGCAGAAAAATTTTGTAATATGGTGCGTACTGTTATATCATGAGTAGCGGCAATAAAAATCAATTTTTAAATCAATTTTTAAAGGTGAATAAATGAAAGAAAAAAAATGTTCGTTTCAACTGTTTTTAAGTATATGGATTGTCATTTTCATGTTTGGAGCATCCGTCGTAGGGGCCGTTGAGAACCCCTTGAGTCTCTCAACGGTTCAAGAGGGGGTCTATCGGATCGTGGGTTTGAATCTTGAGGTTAATGTGACCTGTCTGGTCACCGGGGAAGGGGTATTGGTCATCGATTCAGGTACGAATCCTGTGGAAGGGCGATGGATTGTCGAGCGAATCAAAGAAAAAACAGATAAACCGATTAAATATGTCGTGCTAACCCATTACCATTTTGATCATTCGGCGGGGTTAATGGGATTTCCCAAAGATGTAACGGTTTTGGCGCACGCCAATTGTTATCAAAATATTTCCAAATACAATGAAGCCCGGCGGGTCTCGCTGGTAGAGAAGGTTTTACCGGGGCAGATCCAGGGGATTCGTCAGGAGCTTGAAACGTTAAAAAAACAAAATAGCCCTGATATTAAAGAAAATGAAACGAAATTGGAAAACCTGACGCGGCAGTTGGAGGCATTCCAAAAAGCGAATGTGGTGTTGCCTTCCGTCACGTTTGAACAACAGTTGGTGCTCCGGTTGGGAGGAGAAAAAATCGAATGTATTTATCCGGGGCCGACGCATACCAATGGTAGTATTTGCGTTTATGTACCGGACAAAAAATTATTAGTCACCGGGGATATGGTGTTCAATGGTTTTATTCCGTATATCGATTGGAAAGCGGGTTCCAATACCCGGAACTGGATCGATCAATTGGGGAAATTATCCCAATGGAATATTGAAACGGTGATCCCGGGTCATGGCGAACCGGTTGGCAAAGCGGTCCTGGATGAGCAGAAACGTTTTCTCTCGGATTTGAGGGCCAGTGTAACCGAGGCCATCGGTAAAGGATTGACGTTGGACCAAATGAAGACATCGATTAAATTGGCCAATTACAGTCATTTAAAATTTCCGAATTTCCTTGGTAGTGATATCGAATCGGTTTATGTCGAATTGACAAATAGCAAAAAGGAATAGGTTTGAAGAGGAGAAGCGGCATGACGTTTGAAGAAACAATCGCATCGTCGAGAGTCGTATTAACGGAGGGGGGAATGGTTGAGCGAATTCGGCGGGATCCGGAAGTGCAATTGGATCCGTTTATTGCCCATTCGGGGTTGGTATATGAGGAAACCGGGCGTCGTGTTCTCGGCCGTATTTACAGGGAATACATCGACGTTGCCCACAGGTATCAGCTTCCCATGATGAGTTATGCGCCCACCTGGAGGGCGAATCCGGAGAATCTCAAGAAATCGTTTTTTTGTAACTGTAAAGATATAACCATGGACTGTGTCGATTTCTTAAAGGAAATTCGGGCATGTTACGGCGAGTATTCTCCGTCGATTTTTATTGGGGGGTTAATGGCATGTAAGGGGAATGCGTATTGTCCGGAAGAAGCTCTGTCGAAAGAGGAAGCGGTAGTGTTTCACCGGGAGCAAGCGGAGGCGTTGGCGCGAAGCAAGGTGGATTTTATCAAAGCCGCTACTTTACCGGCAGTTTCCGAAGCCTATGGAATTGCGAAAGCCATTGCCTCCCAGGGAATTCCGTATATTTTAAGTTTTGTGGTCCGGCCCGATGGGTGCGTACTGGATGGAACCCCAATTTATAGCGCAATTGAATGGATTGATTCGGAAATCCATCCCAAACCGATTTTTTATATGTTGAATTGTGTGCATCCGAAGATATTTGATCAAGCCGTCAGCCAGGAATCCAATATGTCCAAACAGGTAACCCGGCGGATTTTGGGGTTTCAAGCCAACACGTCTTCAAAGAGTCCAAAGGAGTTAGATAATTTATCCTATTTGGATACATTGCCCCCAGAGGAGTTTGGCGGGATGATGATTGCGTTACACCGAAAATTTGCGATTAAAGTTTTAGGCGGGTGTTGTGGAACCGATGCCAGACATATTATCGAGATAGCCAAAAAATTAAAAAATTCCTGACACTCCCATCATGCTCAGAAGTCGATTTGCCAAGTACGCTTATTTTAAAGCGGAAACCGCTGTATGAATGAGCTCAAACAAGGGCTGTGGATAAATTCCCATGGCCACCAAAAGAATGGTCAATACCCCAATGGCAAACATCCCGGGCGAGGCAAAAGAAACCGGTTCGATTTCACCGTCTCTCGTTCGGGTAAGCAAGATGTAAACGACTCGTAAATAATAAAACAAGCCAATTATACTCCCGATAATGAGCGCGGCTAATAATACCCATAAATTCCGCTGAATTCCGATGGAGATGAGATAGATTTTAGCCATAAATCCAAAAGTAAAAGGGAAACCCGCCAACGAAAAGAGAAAAATAACAAACGCCGCGGTAAGCCAGGGATGCCGATACGCCAAACCCCGAAAGTCTTCCAATTCGTCGGCTTCCTTTCCACCGGAAGAAGACAACAAGATCACCACACCAAACGCCCCCATGATGGTAATAATATAAGCCAATAGATAAAAAATAACGGCGGTGTAACCGATCGGATGAAAGATCACCATGGGAACCATCAAATACCCCAAATGCCCGATCGATGAATAAGCCAACAGTCGCTTGACATGGTTTTGCAAGAGCGCCAACAGATTCCCGACTAACATGGACGCGGCCGCCAAAAGACTCAGCATGAACTTCATCCCCGGATGATCAGCAGGCGCTGCCCAGGTCAACAACCGAACCAACAGGATCACGACCGCACCTTTGGAAACGGTGGTGACAAACGCAGTCACCGGAGATGGCGCGCCCTGATAGATATCGGGCGCCCACATGTGAAAGGGCACCAACGCGAGTTTAAATCCAACGCCCAAAATGATCAAGGCCAATCCTGCGAGAAACCATAAATTGGCATTCCCATCCGAGGCATAAATCCGCGATAATTCCATAAACGACATGGATCCGGAATCGCCATAAACGAGAGCCATTCCAAAGAGAATAAATGCGGTTGCAACCGAAGCAAGAATCAAATACTTGACGCCGGCTTCAAGACGCAGAAGCTTTGCGGGATTGTATGCAATCATGGCGTACAACGATACGCTGAGAATTTCCAGTCCCAAAAAGAATGAAATGAAATGCGTGCTGACGGTTAAAACCGATGCCCCCAACAGCGATAAAAGCAGTAAGACATAAAACTCTTCCTTTTCCCCGGTTTCAGTTCCAAAATACCCAAACGCAAACGCAACAACCGCCAATCCGAAAAGGAACAGAAAGGACTGACATAATATCGCATACATATCCACGGTGATTAATTCCCCGGTCCAGGAGGTTCCGGTGATTCCGATTAAGGATATCAACGCTAAAACCAATGATCCGCCGGTAAATAAAACAATCGGGAAATAGGTCCGCTTAAAGGTAATCCATACCATCAATCCAATGGCGGCAACACCCAGAATTGCCAATGGGAGAAGCGAGAAGATGTTATTTCCCGGCATGAAATCCTCCTCCGACAAACAAGGGACGCGGGACGGTTGAACCGGGTCGCACGTTCTGATAAATCCCCTTCATGGCCGGCTCCGAAACATCGAGCACGGGACGCGGATAAATCCCTAACCCGAGAAGGAAGATCACGGCTAACGCCAATATCAGGGTTTCACGAGCGGAAAGATCCGAGACATGCATGCCGGCCGGCGGTACCCCATACACGGCTCGCTGCAACAGACTCAACGAATAAATGGTGGCTACGACCAATCCGATGGCTGCAATGGCAGTCAGGGTGGCACTGATGGAATAACTGCCGAAAAGGATTAAAAACTCGCCGATAAAGTTTCCGATTCCCGGAAGTCCAAGGGAAGCGAGTGCAAAAAATAAAATGAATGCGGATATGCGCGGAGCCTGGGTCCACATGCCTCCCATATGCGCCAATTCCCGCGTGTTCAACCGTTCCTGCACCTGTCCGGCAATCACAAACAACGCACCGGTACTCAATCCGTGACAAATGATCTGCATGACCGCGCCCTGAAACGCGAGAGGATTTAACGCAAATATTCCCAATAACACAAATCCCATGTGACTGATACTGGTATACGCTACCAGACGTTTGAAGTCGGTCTGCGCAAAGGCCAAAACGGCGCCGTAAAGGATACCGGCCACACCCAATGCCATGGCAATGGGCGCAAATGCCTGAGCCGCCCCGGGAAATAACGGTACCACAAATCGCACCATGCCGTACGCACCTGTTTTTAATAACAGCCCGGCAAGAATGACACTTCCCGCTGTGGGCGCTTCGGTATGGGCATCCGCCAACCAGGTATGCAACGGCACGGCCGGCATCTTTACGGCAAATGCAATAAAAAAACCCAACAACAAAAACATGGCCTGACGAGGACCCAGTTCCGTGCCTATCAATTGCAGGTAATCAAAGGTCCATATGCCCGTGATCCGCCCATGAATCACTACCAATCCGAGGATCGATAGGAGCATCAACAAGCCACCGGCCTGGGTAAAGATGAAAAATTTGACGGACGCGTACACGCGCCGTTCATGCCCCCAAAGACTGATCAAAAAATACATGGGAATTAACATCAATTCCCAAAAGAAATAGAACAAAAACAAATCCATGGCCATAAAGACGCCGGTAATCCCGGCTAAAATCAGGAGTAAATTGAAATGAAAAAACCCGACGCGCCGCTGTATCTCATGCCAGGAACAAAGCACGGAAAAAATTCCCAGAAAAAAGGTCAGCAACAGTAACAACAAACTGAGTCCATCCATGGCGAAATGCAAGCGAATCCCGAAAATGGGTATCCAGGGCCGATCAAACTCGGCCATCCATCGAGTTCCCCCGTAACGATGCGATAACCAATAACCAAGGGTTAAACCAACGTTCAACGTTAAGACGATGAGCGAAATCCAACGCGGACCATTCTTCGAATTATGTCCGAAACCCCACGCCAGAAACGCGCCCACCAGCAAAAATATTAGCATTAATATGAGTATCATAGGAACACCACCAATGCCACAATCACGATGGCACCCGCGACAATTGCCGCCGCATAAATCCGAACTTTTCCTTCCTGCGTCAACCGGAGGACCCGATGCACCCTCACCGTGACCCAACTCACACCATCCACGAACCGATCGATCCCATCGTTTTTATTGATTCCGGACACCCATCGAAAGGGCCGCACCCAAACCCATTGGTACACGTGATCGATTCCCCATCCTTCCCGAAAGAAACGGGTGATCCACGCTTGCGTTTTTGAAGGAATGGCAACGGGCAGTTTTCTGTTTTGATAATAAAGTCTGATTGCCCAATAAATTCCAAGAAGAACCACCAGCGCTGAGATCCCTTTCACGTACGTTTCCCCGAAAATGCTGTGGGCAACGCGAGACACAGTCGGTAATCCATGCTCCAGAAACCGGGGAACGCCCAGTAACCCGCAAATGAGGGTGAAACACGCCAGAATCACGACGGGTATCTTCATGGCTTGCCCGGTTTCATGGCGAATATCGGAGTTTGCGGGTCCGAAAAACACGAGAAATACCATGCGAAAGGTGTACAGCGCAGTCAGAAACGCCCCCATTTCTCCGATAAACCATAACCAGCCATTGGACGATGGAGTGGAAAAGATATCCCAGAGGATGCGATCCTTACTCAGAAAAGCCGAACCGAGAAACGGGACTGCCGATAACGCCAGCGCCCCGATCAGAAAGGTGATAAATGCCACCGGTACTTTTTTGAATAATCCCCCCATGTGTCGCATGTCCTGTTCCCCATCGAGGCTGTGAATGACAAGCCCTGCCGCCAGAAAGAGCAAGGCTTTAAAAAAGGCGTGAGTAAAGAAATGAAAGATGGCCGAAGCCCACGCCCCGACTCCCAGAGCGAGAAACATGTAACCGATTTGACTGATGGTGGAATACGCCAGCGTGCGTTTGATGTCGGTTTGAACCATGGCGGAAATACCGGCCATAAGCAACGTTACCCCTCCGATGACGGCAGTGGCCATTAACACCGCAGGCGCCAGTTCAAACAGGACATGGGTTCGGGCAATGAGGTAAACGCCCGCAGTCACCATGGTGGCGGCATGAATCAGGGCACTGACGGGTGTCGGGCCTGCCATGGCATCGGGCAACCAGGTTTGCAACGGCAATTGCGCGGATTTTCCGACGGCACCGCCGAGCAACAGCACCGAGGCCCAGACCACAGGCGCAGCGCCGATCATCCATTTGTGCGGCGCCATGGAAAGGATCTCCTGAATATTCAATGTTTTGGTCGTGTTAAACAACAGGAACAATCCCACTGCCATCACGGTATCACCCACACGGGTGATGATAAACGCCTTTTGCCCCGCCAATACATTGTCCGGATTCTTATACCAGAATCCGATTAACAGGTAACTGCACAACCCGACGCCTTCCCACCCGAAAAACAGGAGCAAGAGGTTATCGGCTAAGAGTAAGAGGACCATGGATCCGACAAAGAGATTCATGTACGCAAAAAACCGACTGAACCCGTCGTCATTTTCCATATACCCGACCGAATACCAATGGATGAAAAACCCGACCACGGTCACGATCACGACCATCACCAATGACAGCGGATCCAGGACAAAGCCAATGTCTGCGCTCAAACCGCCGGTATTGACAAAGGTGAATACCGATTGGGAAAACCGGTAACCGGGCGGAGGAGAGGATACAAATGAGGCGGCAACGATCAGGGTGACCAGAGCCGAAAGCGCCACGGAACCGCAGCCAATCCAGGAAACCTGTCTGGACGAACATCTTTTTCCGATCAACGCCAAAACGAGAAACCCGAGCAGAGGAAACACCGGAATCCACACCAGCCATCGAAGCATCATCATCTTCCTTACCCCCGCATACTGGAAAGGACATCGCTGTCCAGGTTTTTAAATTTCCGGTGCACCTGCACGAGCAGACCCAAACCCACGGCTGCTTCGGCGCCGGCAGCGGTCAGGATGAAAATAAACATGACCTGGCCGTCGGCCTGTCCCCATCGGGCCGCAGCAGCAATAAAGGCCAGTGCGGACGCGTTAATCATGATTTCCAGAGACATTAATGTAAACAAGAGATTGCGGCGCGTCAGTACGCCGGCCACACCGAGAATGAATAACACGGCCGCCAACCCCAAACTATACGCGATCGGAATTCCGTTCATCCGGACTCTCCTTATGTTTCTTACTCAAATGCAAGGCACCGACCAATGCGGCGAGCAGCAGCACGGACGCGAGTTCCACCCCTAACCCGTACGTTCCGAAAAGAGAGAGCCCCACCTGCCGGGGATCGATCGCCATTCGTGGATACGTGGCTTCACTGCCTCGCCGGATCACGACAACCAACCATTCCACCAATAGAATGGCACTCAGAATCGACGGGCCCACCCAGGTTCCCGGCCGTAATAGGAATCGTTCCTGATTGAGGGTTTTGTCACCGGCGTTGAGCATCATGACGGCAAACAGGAACAGAACCATGATGGCCCCTGCATAGATGATGACTTCCAGCGCGGCTGCCAGATGCGCACCCAGGATGAAAAAAATCGTGGAAACAGCCAGAAGAGAGACCACGAGGTACACCAGGGCATGAACCGCCTGCTTGCGCGTGATGGCCAAAAAGGTCGCGCCGATTGCCACCAGAGCAGAGATAAAAAATACGATTATCATTGCGTTATCTCCTTATCCTCATCCTCATCCTATCCGTTTAAGGAAGCAGATCGCGCACATCGATGGGCGGCGCTTCGTTTTCCGCTTCGCCTTTGTCTTTTCCCTGGATGCGCTGTCCGGCGACCCGGTAAAAATTATAGTCCGGGTACTTGCCGGTTCCCTGAATGAGGAGGTCTTCTTTTTCATAAACCATATCGCTGCGGCGGTATTCACTCATTTCAAAATCGGGAATCAGTTGAATCGCATAGGTCGGGCAGGCTTCTTCACACATTCCACAGAAAATACAACGCGAGAAATTGATACGAAAAAAACCGGGAAACCGTCGCCCATCCGGTGCGGTATCGGCTTGCAGCGCAATGCAATCGACCGGGCATGCGGCTGCACACAGATAACATGCGACGCAGCGCTCCTGACCTTCGGGATCGCGCGACAGGATGATGCGTCCTCGCCACCGCGGCGGCAACGGGACTTTTTCTTCCGGGTATTGGATGGTGACCCGCTTTCGAAACATGTGCCGAAACACCAATGCCATTGTTTTCAAAATACTAAACATACCGACCTCTCTCCCCCTACTGTTTACTGTTGCGCCATGAGAATCACGGCACCGGTAATTAACAGATTAGCCAATGAAATGGGTAACGCTAATTTCCATCCCCATGCCATCAATTGGTCGAAACGGGGACGCGGCAATGACCCGCGCAGCAAGATAAAGATACAAATAAACACAAGGGTCTTTATCAAAAACCACAGCGCAGGCGGCAGCCAGGGCCCCAGCCATCCTCCGAAAAAGAGCGTGACCATTAATGCCGATACCAGGATGATCCCCAGATACTCGCCGACAAAAAACATGCCGAATTTCATTCCCGAATACTCGGAATGAAAACCGGCAACGAGCTCATTTTCAGCTTCGGGAAGGTCAAACGGCAAACGGCGTGTTTCCGCCAGTCCGGCGATAAAAAATACCACCAATCCGACCACCTGCGGGATACAGAACCACAGGTTCTGCTGAGCCTCAACAATCGTTACCAGATTGAAACTTCCGGCTTGCATGACCACACCCATGAGCGACAGTCCCATGAACACTTCATAGCTGATCATCTGGGCGGCACCGCGAAGTCCGCCCAATAGAGAGTACTTGTTGTTGGACGACCATCCGGCAAGAACAATGCTGTACACGCCGAGCGACGACATGGCTAAAACGAACAACAATCCGATGTCGAGTTGAGCCACCACGATTTGCCGGGTAAAGGGAATCACGGCCGCACTCAGCAACACGGTGATCATGATCACGGCCGGTGCCAACACAAATACCGCTTTGTCGGCAAAAGGCGGGATCCAGTCTTCTTTGGTAAAGATTTTGATGACATCGGCGAGCACTTGCAATAAACCGAACGGACCTGCCCGGTTGGGACCATAGCGGTCCTGCCACAATGCCAGGAGACGGCGTTCCAGCCAGATCAGGCCGGCAGCCACAGTTAACATGGCAGCCAGCACGACCACGATGATCAGAAAGAAATACACGGTTTCATTCATGGGATGTCCATTCTTTATTTTCTCGGTTCTCGCCGTTGACAAAGATGCGGCCCCATGCGGGACACAGGCGACCGGCGATGTTGTTAAACGGTCCCACGGGAATACCCACGGTTCCTTCGGGAAGAGACGGAATGGATTTGACCCGAAACCTGGCGATCTCTCCGCCCAGTGCCGCACTCACCCATTCGCCCTCGCGAACGCCGAGCGTGTCCATGGTTGGTTGATTCATTCCCACATACGGGACTTCAATCAATGTGGCAATCGGCGGACTCAATCGGCTGAGGGGTTCGGAACCAAAAATATGGTGCATTGGTAAAAACATCCATCGGTCTTCTTCCGGGGTAAACAGCGGCGCAATGTATTCCCAGTATTCCACGGCAAGGGAGGGTTCGAGCGGAAGCAACTGAATCCCGGGATGGAAATGCTCCAGCGGTCCCCCGACTTCCTGCTGAAATTTATTTAACGCCTGAACCGAGTTCCACTCGGGCCACCAGTAGCGGGGGATCAGGCCTGCGGGAATATTTCCTTCATGGGCGTCCGCGCCTTCCATTGAAAACACAAACGGGGAATCCGGATCTTCCGGCGGCTTTTCGTCAAAAACAGAGATATGGGCGTTCATTGCCGTGCGTCCGCTGTAACCCGGGGATTGCCGGGCAATCTTTTGATCCAGGATTCGCCCATCCTTTTCCCCCCCGCTTGAATAACCCAAACCCAAATTACTAAAACCTAAAAAATCAAACGCTTTTGAAAGGGGTTGCACCCCTGTCGATCCGGAAGCCTTTTCTCGAAAAGAGTTTTGGCGGTCGGAGACAATGGCGGTTCGGATATCATCCAGATTCTCCCAGCTCAATTCTCCGGGCGTTTCGAATAACTTATCCATATCCAGCAGCCATTTCCAGCTTTCTTTCACCGGAGGTAAGGGCTCCAATACTTTAAAGAAAGGCTGGGCTCGGCCTTCGTTATTAATATAAATTCCTTCGCCTTCGGTAAATGGGGATACCGGCAAAAGCAGCGTGCTCTTTTCGGCGGTTCGGGTGTAGGTATGATCCAGGACGATTCGGTGTTTAAATTGATCCATGAACCGGGAAAACAACTGGGGGTGAATGATTTTTGCCAGATCGGTTTCAAGGATGATCACCGTATCGATTCCCCCTTCTTCCATCTTTTTCAATGCATTGTTCAAACCGGACGGTCCCAACAATGAAAGCCCGAGGCTGTTGCATTCGGGAACGACAAAACACCATTTGACGTTCGGGTTCGTGTCATAGAGGGCCAATGCAATATTGGCGGCCGCTTGAATGACGGTTTCCGAGCCGCACCCGGTCCCGGAAACGATCAAGGGTTGCCGGGCATTGTCCAGTTCGCGGGCAATTTCTTCGACCAATCGCTGCATGTCTTCCGAAAGATCGTTGCTTTCGGCCAGGTCCGAATTGAGTTCATGAGCAATGGCCATGGCGATGCGCCCAATATTTCCGGGTGCCATATACCGACACGTCCGGGCAATATCATCCAGTCGGGTGGCAGTCATGGTAAAACTATACAGCGGTCCGTTCTGGTTTTGACTGACTTCGCGCACACCGGCATCGTTCCAGTACTCGACGCCGTGTTTGTCTGCCAGGGTAATCGCCTCATTGCGCACGGCCTGACGCAGAGACAACGCCAACATCGGCGCGGTCTGAGTCACATCTTCGCCCAGGATCAAGACCACATCGGACTTGGCAACGCCGGCAAGCGACGCAGGGCTTACCGGTCCTTTTCGAAGAATATCCCGAATCAAGGTAATCAGGGAAAAGTGCTGATCCGAAAGACCGGCATAAAAATGCGCTTCCCCGACCAATGCCCGAAGCACCATGTTGGCTTCCATGGACGCGCGGGGCGAACCGATCCCCATGATCTTGCCAACCTGAGGCGCCAGCCTCTTAAAATAGTCCATCGCGGCTTCGGGACTCACCGGTGTTTTGCCTTCCCCATTCATTTTCATTCCATTGCGCCGAATATGACGAATCCGCAATTTACTATTGACAAATCCATAGCCGAACCGTCCGCGGTCACATAAAAAATACCCATTCACATCCGGGTGGTACCGGTTATAGACGCGGCGAACGTCCCCGTAACGTGCCGCAGGAATCGTATTGCATCCCAATCCGCACAGCGGGCAAACGGATGGCGCGGTTTGCCAGTCCCATTTGCGGGTATAGGTTTTATTCAACGTCTTATCGGTGAATACCCCGGTGGGGCAAATCTCGATGAGGTTTCCACTGAATTCGCTTTCCAGTTTTCCTTCCGTGAAACGGCCGAAATACACCCGGTCATGCACGCCGAATACATCCAGATCTCGCCCCCCGGC
This sequence comes from Candidatus Omnitrophota bacterium, assembly GCA_050258455.1. Classification (GTDB taxonomy): domain Bacteria; phylum Acidobacteriota; class Aminicenantia; order UBA2199; family UBA2199; genus JAKAGC01. Next base: position 115,771 of record JBLMYT010000114.1, read on the forward strand.
ATAGTTTCGGTAATACCGCACACACCGGTAACATTGAATACAGCGGTTCATCTCATGATCGATGAACGGCCCCAGGTCCTGATCGCGGTAGGTTCGTTTGTTGAAATGGGTTCGGCGAATGGTGTGACCGGTCATGACGGTCATATCCTGAAGGTGGCATTCGCCTCCCTCATCGCAAACCGGGCAATCGTGGGGATGATTCACCATCAGCCATTCGATGACCGAAGCGCGAAACGCGCGGGCTTCCGGATCTGAAATCGAAATCCGCATGTTTTCGGTAACCGCGGTCATACACGCCATGATAATCTTTCCTTTTTTATCTGTTTCATCTTTAAATTGCTTGACCGCACACTGACGGCAGGCACCGACGGAATGCAACGCCGGATGCCAACAAAAATAGGGCAAATCGAATTTTAATGATAAACAGACCTGAAGAAGGTTCTGCCCGCTCTTGACCGTATAGGGTTTATTTTCGATGAATAGGGTCAATGTTTTGGCTTCGTTTTGGGATTCGTCGGTCATTCGTGTCTCCACGGGCAGCGTTGATCCTTGATATGCTGCTGAAAATCGTCCATAAAATAATCCAGGGCGCTTTGCAAGGGTTCCATGGCCCCGGGCGCCAACATGCAAAACGTTCGTCCCGGTCCCAGCATTCGGGTTTGTTCCCGCAAGATGTCGAGGTCTTCCATGGTTCCGGTTCCGGCTTCGATACTTTCCAATATGTTCACGATCCAGGGTAAACCCTCGCGGCACGGGGTGCACCATCCGCAGGATTCGCGGGCAAAAAAGCGTTCCAGTTGCAACACAAATGCCACCGGGCAGGTTCGGTCATCGAGAACGATCATGGTTCCCGTGCCCAACCGACTTCCGGTTTTGGGCATGGAATCAAAATCCATGGGCGTATCCAGATGTTTGTCCAACACAAACTCAGTGGATGCACCGCCCGGAATAATTCCCCGCATGCGGAAGCCCTCTTTCATTCCTCCGGCGCGGTCTTCAAAAATTTCCCGAATGGTCACGCCAAGCGGCAGTTCCCACAACCCGGGACGGTTGACCCGACCGCTCACTCCGTATAATTTGGACCCGCCTTCGTTGCTGCGGCTGATGTTTTTAAACCAATCCACGCCATTGTTGATAATATGAGGCACATTGCAAATGGTTTCCACGTTGTTGACAATCGTGGGTTTACCGAAAAGCCCGCAAAACTGCGGATACGGCGGTTTGGGTCGGGGAACGGCGCGTTTTCCCTGAAGCGCGTTGAGAAGCCCGGTTTCTTCGCCGCACATGTAACGCCCGGCACTGACGTGCAGGTAAATGTCGAGGTCAAAACCGGAACCGAGAATATTTTTTCCGATGTATCCCGCATGGTACGCTTCGGCCAGGGCGTTTCGAAGTCGGTCTTCGGCGGTATAATAACCGGCCCGAAGAAAAATATACGCAATCTCTGCCCCAATCGCAAACGACGATAGGATGATGCCTTCGATCAACTGGTGGGGATCGCCTTCCATTAACCACCGGTCTTTGAAGGTTCCGGGTTCCATTTCATCGGCATTCACGATGAAATATTTGGGACGGGGAGCATTCTCGTCCATGGGCATAATTTTCCATTTTTTACCCGTACTGAAACCGGCGCCGCCGCGTCCGCGCAACCCCGATTGGAGCACCCACGTCGTGATGTCTTCGGGTTTCATCTTGAGACCGCGTGTCAACGACCGGTAACCGCCGGCGTTCGTGTATTCCTGAAGACTCAACGGCTTGCGGCCTTTTGTGATGTGTTGTCCCAGGGGAAGCGTCGGGTATGCGTTCGGCATTTTCGCTTCTATCCCCTATTCAACCCCTGCACGTCGTTTAGGATCTCATCGATTCGTTCAACGGTTAAATCGGTGTGCAGGGTTTGATCGATCATCATGACCGGTGCTTTCTCACAAACGCCGAGACACGCCGTGGGCAACAGGGTAAACATGCCGTCGGCTGTGGTCTGCCCGGGCGTAATCTCCAATTTTCGACATAAATAATCGAGCAGGGTTTCGCTACCCAAAATCCAACAGGAAATACTGTCGCAAACCAGAATGATGTGTTTTCCCACGGGTTTGCGAAAGATGAGGTTATAGAATGTGGCGATGTTCTCGACTTCTGCGGGATCCAGTCCCAGGTAGTCGCCAATATCGTGAATCGCTTCATCGGAAATCCATCCCCGATGCCGTTGAACGATTTTCAGGGCTTCGATGCCGACAGCCTGCTTGTTCTGGTAATATGTCACTTCTTGTTCAATTTCGTTGATTTCGATTTTTTGTAACATGGTCCACTCACCGGTCTACATCGCCTAAAACAAAATCGATGCTTCCGAGTATGGCAATCAGGTCCGCCACCATTAATCCGCGGCTGATCAGCGGGACGGTTTGCAGATGGGCAAAGGACGGGGTACGCACCCGCAACCGGTAAGCGCTCACGTTGTGATCGCTTATGAGATAATACCCGTTGCTGCCTTTGGTGGCTTCAATGGCCACAAACGATTCCCCGGCCGGAAGAACCGGCCCCCAGCTCACACCGAGAAAATGGGTAATCAGGGTTTCAATATCGTGCATGGTGCGTTCCTTTAACGGCGGTGTGGTTAGCGGATGATCGGACTTGTGCTTTCCCGGCGGCATATTCTCCAGGCATTGGGTGATAATGCGTAGACTTTGGCGCATTTCTTCGACTCGAACCCGGCCCCGATCGTAGCAGTCCCCATTTTTCCCGATGGGAATCTCAAACTCGAAATGCTCATAACCGGAATACGGCCGTTTCTTTCGCCAATCCCAGTTGAACCCACAGGCCCGCAGGTTCGGACCGGTCACCCCCCACTCGATCGCCTCTTTGACCGAGTATGCACCGATCCCAACCGTACGGGCTTTTACAATGCGATTTTCCATCATCATGCCATCGTACTCCTTTAAGCGGCCGGGAAAATAATCGATAAATTCTTTCACCAGTTTGTCCCAGCCGTGGGGCAAATCATTGGTGACGCCGCCGATGCGAAACCAGCCGGGATGCAGGCGGGCTCCGGTAACGGCTTCAACGATTTTTAAGATGCGTTCGCGGTCGCTGAACATATAAAATACCGGAGACAGCGCCCCCATGTCCTGGAGAAAGGTTCCGTACCAGACCAGATGACTGGAGAGGCGGAATAATTCGGCCATCATGATGCGGATGGTTTTGACCCGGTCGGGCACCTCGATTCCCGCGAGTTGTTCGACTGCCAGCACGTAAGGAAAATTGTTCATCACACCGCCGAGGTAATCGATGCGGTCGGTATAAGGAATATACGAATGCCAGGTCTGGCGTTCCCCCATCTTTTCAGCGGCCCGGTGATGGTAACCGATATCCATGACCGCGTCGCGAATCTTTTCGCCGGACAGTTGTAAAATAATGCGCATCGGTCCATGGGTTCCCGGATGCTGCGGACCGAAGTTCAAAAACAGGTAATCCGTATCGTCGTCGCTCTCTTTCATCCCGAACGCTTCCGGGTTTACTTTCAAACGATCCTGTTCGGCTTCTTCGCGTTCATCCGGAAGAAGAAACGGCCCCATTTCCGTGGCCCGGCACGGATGTTCCTTTCGCAAGGGGTGGCCTTTCCAGGAAGAGGGAAGCAGAATACGGCGTAAATCCGGATGGTTGGAAATGTGAATCCCGAACATGTCCCAGATTTCTCGTTCGTACCAGTTGGCCGACGGATAGATCCCGGTTATGGTGGGCAATTGGGGCGCTTCGCCCTGAAGCGGTACCTTGAGACGGATATCCTGGTTTCGCTCATAGGAAAGCAAATGATACACGCCGGTAAAATCCGAAGCCGGTTGACCCTCGCGGTCCTTTCGTTTGCGTTCATCGATGGCAGTCAGATCGTACAACGTTGAAAACGGTTGATCGATTTGACCTTTCAAATAGTTTAACATATCGATGAGTCTATTTTCGGAAACCCAAAGCGTCGGGATTTGATCCTGCGTGTCCTGAATCGTCAGGATATCTTTTCCGAAAACCTGGCGAAGGTCCTGCACCAGTTGCGAGGCATGGGATTGGACGTGATCTTGGGTGTTCATCGTTTCCTCAAACCGTATCCATGGACGGCAGGGTAGTCATTTGAATACGCGCGTCGTGTTTGGCTTCACGCCGGGACATAACGGGAGGCCGTTCCACATTTTGGGGGCCGACGACCCAACTGAGCGGGCGTTTCTCGGTTCCCACGAGATGTTGAAGCATGATCAGCCCTTCCATAAAGGTATCGGGACGCGGGGGACATCCCTGCACATAGAGATCAATGGGTAAAAAGGAGTCCACGCCCTGAACCACGCTGTACACATCATACATGCCCCCGGAGTTCGCACATGAGCCCATGGAAATGACCCAGCGGGGCAGCATCAGTTGTTCATACAATTGTTTGACAATGGGTGCGGTTTTAATAAACACGGTGCCGGCAATCACCATGAGGTCGGCTTCTCGGGGTGTGCCGCGAATCACTTCGGAACCGAACCGGGCAATGTCGTATTTGCTGGTCAGCGACGTGGCCATTTCCACGTAACAGCAAGAAAGGCCGAAGTTAAACGGCCAGATGGAGTATTTTCGCCCCCAGGCCAGGAGGTCTTGCAGCCGGGAGAACAGAATACTTTTCCGGACGGTTTGCTCCATGGTTTCGTTTTCCATGTTCATGGTTGAACCTCATCCCGGCCGAAAGCCGTTACCCGGATCTGCGATCGTTTCCGCCATTGGTCCAGCACGCCGGAACGCCATAAATACACGAGTGCTGCCACCAGCACGGCGATAAACCAGGCCATGAGGTAGAATCCCATCCATCCGTTTTCGCGAAGCGAAACGGCCCAGGTATAGATAAAGATCGATTCCAGGTCAAAAATCACAAACATCACGGCCACGAGGTAGTAATTGACATTGAATCGAATTCGGGCCGACCCAAAGGGAATAATCCCCGATTCGTACGGCTTGCCGGTTGCCGGTTCACGGTGTCGCTGCCCGAGGAGGTAAGAAATTCCCAGCATGGCAAACGCCACGAGTACCACCAATACTCCATAGACCAAAAACGGCCACAACATTCCATCGTTCCCCATGGCTGAGAGGATACAAAAAGGGGGAACAAATGTCAAGGCGGAATCATTAAAAAATTAATAAAAGAAACAGAAGACGAATATGAAGAAGTAATTTTATTGCTACTTGCTTTTGAAACCGATATTGATTATGATTAAATATTAAGAAATAGGATATTATCCGATAACAGGATGGAATAAAAATCATCGCGGTGAGAAATAAATAAATCCCCGGGCGCGCCCCTACATGAAACCAGGAATCATCCGGGGGGCGTTTCGCGAAAAGCCCCTACAAAAATAATAATACCCAAAGGGGGTATTTCCACGATGTAAAGCGTCCCATTGGGAACATTGTGCTCGAAGCTGGTCACC
>JBLMYT010000115.1:0-4328 GCA_050258455.1 Candidatus Omnitrophota bacterium
CCTCTCCCTATATAAAACCAATTTTTGGTTTTTTTTTGTGTTGGGGCTGACCTGCGTGTCTGCCCGTGTGTTCGTTTTGCTGAATTATTTACTGGGCGTTACGCTAAACGCCCCTACGGAATGGCATGGATTCCTTCCGCTGATTGACGGGCGGAAGTCCATCCAGGTTTATTTTAAAAAATTATCCATAAAGACCAGTATTTCAACCTTAAATTTTATCCATACGGAACGCAATGAGCTTATAAGATCTTCCATTTCTTCCCATTCCAGATGAATAGAATATGAATGCCTGAAAAAATGCCGAAATCCAAGGTAATCGAGTAATCGATCTTTTAATTTCTCTGATAATACGGCTGGCCTATATTGATTTTCCTTTACCATTTCCAATAATAAGCTCTTATGCCAGCTTGAGTCGGTCGGTATCTTTTTGTCAATATTTTTGGCAATTATCAAGAAGATCCTTTCTATTCCATTATAAAATGAATGTAAAATTCCGCCGTATGCCGTCCTTTTAAATAAATCAGGCTTCCTTTCCTGGTTACGTAATTCTTCCTTATATAATTCAAATAAGGATTCAATTTCTTCGAGTTCAAATTCTATTTGCTCTCTTATTTCTTCAGGCGACACGAACCAAATTCCCCTTCCTTTTTAGCATAGCCGAAAAGCGATCCTCTTTCTCAAGATTTATCAAATCAACCGGATGATCCAACGCCATTAATAACTTTCCGAGAATTTTGAAAAAACGACTTTTGTTCATTCCAGTTACTGCCAAATCCACATCTGATCGATCGGAAAAATTGCCTTTCGCTAGTGAACCAAAAAGGTAGATTTCATTGCATCCTTCTCCCTTTAAGATATCGACGGCGGTTTGAATATCTTTTCGATATCCTTCGGGCACTTGTTCGATGTCATATCGTTGTTCCATATTTAAAAATTCCTGAATTTATTATAGCATTATTGTTATTAGTAATACAAGCATCGTCCAATGATTGAAAGGGCGTTTCGCGAAACGCCCCTACGGCAATGGCATCGATTCATTCCGATCCCGTTCTCTCACCTATTCAAAGTTTCCTTATTTCTTCTTCGGTTAATCCGGTATATTTAATGATCATTCCAATCGGAAGATTATCGGCCAGCATCTGTCTGGCCATCTGTCGTTTTTCTTCTTTCTTCCCTTCTTCAATCGCATCTTCCGGTGATTGCGTCTTTACTTCCGGTTTAATTTCACCTTCTTCGATTCTCCGGACTTCCCATTTCCCGATATTCCGTTCGGTTGGATTAAGTCCGATACCGAGTAAAATTATTTTTTTATTGGTATTCAGGTAAGGATAATAATATTTCTTTTCTTCGATTTGATTCAGGGCTGTTGCTGCACTGCCCATTTTAAGCTCGATGATATACACATAACTGTCCGTGCATACGATAATATCGCTCCTTCCGATTGCCGTTTGGATTTCGCATTGAACATCCATCATCGATAACCGTAAGGCAACGTAAATGAGTGAATGGTAATACGCTTCCCGGTTCTCGATCTGAATATTATAAGGAATCGACGATAATAATATTTGAAGGCTTTGAATAAAATCTTCGATTTTATTTTCATTAAGGGTCTGCTTAATTTTTTCTGTAACCGGACTTATTTCATCCTGAGTTTTTCCACTATAGCCTTCCAAAAGGTATTGAAGAAACGATTCCCTGACTTCCAGATTGGGATAAGATAACGTATAAAGTCCATCTTTTTTATCTTTGATGGTCAGGTAACCGGTCTGGAAAAGGAGGATGGAAATATCGAGCGATCCGATATCGAATTTTTCAAAGAAATTTTTATTTACTTTTAAGCATTCATATTTATCGATCACGATATTCGTGTTTTTTAATTTATTCACAAGAAACGTCGGAGAACCCGTGGCAAACCAATAATTTTCAAATAAGTAAGTTCTGAAAAAACTAAGTATGGAAAATGGATTATAAACAAAGTTTTCTCCATCCCATGAGTACCCGTTGTAATAATCTTTAAGTTTTTCAAACAGGGCCTCCCGTTTTTGGCCGTTTCGTTTTTCCCAAATATCGATATAATCCGAAAAATAATGGTCGATTTCCTCGGCAGTATAACCCAACATCGTTGAATATTGCGGATCAGTGCTAATATCTGCCAGATGATTCAGATCGCTGAATATGGAAACCTGACTGAATTTCGATACGCCGGTAATCAAGAGGAAACGGATATTGGGAACCCGGGACTTGAGAACAGAGTAAAAGTTCTTTAAAATATCGCGGTTCTTTTCGGCTTCCGGGATATTATTAATATATTCGGTAATCGCCTTATCGTATTCATCGATCAGGATCACCACCTTTTTGTCTTTAGACAATGTTTCAATCATTTCGCTGAATTTTTCTTTAATAGACTCTCCGCTCAACTCGATATTGAATTGCTGGGACATCTTTCTTAATTTATTATCAATTGCCCTTTCCAATCCGAATTTTTTAAAATCCACTTCAATAAAATCCAGATGAATGATCGTATACATTTCCCAATCGATTTTATCGTAGATCCAGCAATCTTTAAACAATTCCTTGTTTCCGCTGAAAATTTCTTTCAGGGTTGAAATCAAAAGGGACTTCCCGAATCGTCGAGGGCGAGATAAAAAGCAATTGGATTCCCTGTTAATCAACTCATAGATATGTTGAGTTTTATCCACGTATATGCAGTTTTGCTGGATACGGTCTTTGAATGAATGGATACCGATTTCCAATTTCTTGGCTGGTAGATGTGACGCTTCGGTAGAAATGCTTGACTTACCCATATGGTTGTTGTTCCTCCATATATGGAATTATACATTAATTTCCTTCATTTAACAACGGTTGGATTTCTTTAAAACTCTTCCTGCGTGTCTGCCCGTGTGTTCGATGGGGTTTTCGTAATAGGAAAAATACGAATTGCTGAATTGAAAAAGCAATGCGTCCGTTATATAATAGAAAAGGTGAAACCAATGACAAATGAAATAAAAAAGATCCCATATGGGATTTCAGATTATGCTCCGATTCGACAAGAAAACTTTTACTATGTCGATAAAACCCGATATATCAAGGACACCGAAGACGCAGGCCGATATTTATTTTTTATTCGCCCCAGACGGTTCGGCAAATCATTGTTTATTTCAATCCTTGAGGCTTACTACGACATTTTGATGAAGGATCGGTTCGACTTTTTTTTTAACAATACATGGATTTCCCACCATCCCACCCCGCAACGAAATGCCTATTTGATATTAAGTTTAAATTTTTCCGAAATCAGATCAACGATCGATCAATTGGAAAAGTCCTTTTATCATGATATCATCGAAACGGGAGACCGGTTTATTTCCAAATATGGTAATTTGCTGGGAATCGATGAACAAAAAACCATATCCGAACTTAAAACCAGGGAAAATGCGCCCGATGCCCTGAGATATCTGATTTCATTGGCCCGCAAAAGCGGTCAAAAACTGTATGTCATTATCGATGAATACGATAATTTTGCCAATACGATTATATCCGAAAAGGGAAAAGCCGCTTATCACGAAATAACCCGAGGTGAAGGTTTTTTCAGGTCATTTTTCAATGTATTGAAAGCGGGAACCACGGGTATTGAGGCGCCTGTTACTCGGTTGTTTATCACCGGGGTTTCGCCGGTTACCATGGATGATGTAACCAGTGGCTTCAATATCGGAGATAACATTTCCCTTACCCCCGCAGTCAACGGAATGATCGGATTTACATCCAAAGAAATCCGAGAAATGCTCGATTATTATCAATCGGTTGGATATCTCAAACACGAACCGGAGTACCTGTTGGAATTGATGGCCGAATGGTACGGCCAATACAAATTTTCAGAACATGCGCCCGATGATCAACGCCTTTTTAATTCCGATATGGTCCTTTATTTTTTAAAAGAATATTTTAGAATCCAAACGATTCCGGGTGATTTGGTTGACCGTAATGTGCGGATCGATTATGGGAAATTGCGGCATCTGATTATTTTGGATAAAGGGAAAAGCAAAACCACCAATGGCAATTTCAGTAAGTTAAAGGAAATCATTGAAGACGGTGGCACGTCAACGACGATTAGTCGGGGGTTTCCGCTTGAAGAAATGATGGACTCGAATAATTTTAAATCCTTGTTGTTTTATTTCGGTCTTTTAACGATTAAAGGACCCGAACGCGACAAATTGAGATTGCAAATCCCCAATGAAACCGTCAAGCGGTTGTATTATGATTACATCAAAGATGCTTATGGTGAAACGGGTATCTTTTCCATCGACCTTTCCACATACGCGAATTTAATGACC
>JBLMYT010000116.1:0-26597 GCA_050258455.1 Candidatus Omnitrophota bacterium
CAAAAAGCGCGCCGCGAAGCGGTTTTGTTCATCAGTTTTTGCGTCGGCTCGCAATCAATCAGTCTAAAGACTGATTGATTTTTAAGTGCTCGCTCGCAAAAACTTAAAATGTTAAATGTTAATGTTAATGTTAATGTTTTCACTCGCGATCCACCAATCTTCACTCGTATACAAAAAATTTTTTATCGCGACCCACCAATCTTTACTCGCGTACAAGGATTTTTTCATTGCGATCCACCAATCTTTACTCGTATACAAGGATTTTTTCATCGCGATCCACCAATCTTCACTCGCGTACAAGGATTTTTTCATCGCGACCCACCAATCTTTACTCGTATACAATGAATTTTTTATCGCGACCCACCAATCTTCACTCGCGCACCAGCAATTTTTTATCGCGACCCACCAATCGCCTCCCGCGTACAAATTTTTTTCACTATCCAAAAGACATTTCTTTTGTTTGTCGTTCCCAAAATTATTCGTTAACCGAGTCATCTCGGACCCACGCGAGATAGTTATTGAACCATCTGTCGCATCTTCCTTTAAATAAAAGCTTTTTTGGGGGGGTTAGGGGGGCGATTTTCTCGAAAAAAGCCCCCCTTGAAAATCGCTCCATAATCTTTTAAAATAATGTATGAGCGAATGGGTCATTATCTTACTGTATATTCTCGCGGGCATTTCCCTTTTTTTTCTCGCCATTAGATTAATTTCAAATAACATACAGAAATTATTCGGACATCAGTTGAGAAAATCCTTCGATCACCTCCCATCCAATACCTTGCGAGCACTTTCAATCGGTTTCCTGTTCAATTCCATCGCGCCTTACAACAGTGCGGGAGCATTAACGATACTCGGTTTCACGGATATTTCCATTATCAGCATCGAACAAACGCTCGGCATTATACTCGGAGCGAATCTGGGCACGGCAATCATGGTATGGATCCTCGCGCTCCCTTTTGAAAAACTGTATTTGGTCTTTATCGCGCTGGGCGTGGGGATTCGATTCATCCCCAAACACAAAAAAACACAATATGTCGGGGAAATCATCCTGGGTTTCGGTTTTCTGTATCTGGGAATGAACATCCTGCAACAGGGATTCGCCTTCTGCCAGAGGTTTCCTCAGGTTACCGATCTGTTTTCAAAAATAAACGGGAGTAATTATCCGTCCATATTATGGGGAATTCTCGCCGGCCTCGCTGCAGCATTGATTGTTCGTTCGAGCAAGATCGTCATGGGTATTGTTATTGCGGCTGCATCTCAGGGACTGATCGATCTTGCCGGATGCGTCGCCATCATCATGGGAAACCATATCGGTATTGCCTTCGATATCCGACGCACATGCTCCCAAATCAATTATGCCATGCGGGCAGCGGTGTTTACGCACACGCTGTTCGATATTCCATGGTTGTTTCTGAGCATGGCACTCTTCCATCCGTTGGTGACCCTGGTGGAGCGGTTAACCCCGGGCCTGTCCCATTTTACCATGCGTGTTGCTTTGGCCTATACACTATTTAACCTGACGTATGTCGGACTCTTTGTGTGGTTTATTCCGCTTGTCGCCCGTTTCTTTCGAAAGAAAATGCCCGAACCGGAAACCCTTTCCGAAATGAAAACCACGGCTTTTTTACCGATCGATGTGCGCCTTTTGAAAATGCCGGTCATGGCGATTGCGGAAGTTGAAAAGAAACTGGTCATGATGGCTGAAAACACGGTCAAGAGTGCGCTGATTGTTCAGGATATTATCGGCAGCGAAATCCCGATGAAAAAGATGTGCAAAGAAGTGCTGAGCACGGAAGCAGTGATCGATGAAACCCATCGCCATATCACGGAATTTCTGGTCCGCATCATTGACTGGCCGTTGTCCGATTCCGACGCCCGATACGTGGGAAATTATCTTTCCCTTTCCCACCACATCGAAAAATACGCGGACGATCTGTCGAGCATTATCCTGACTTATGAGGAAATGGAACGGAAACAGGTGACTGTCACCGAACAGGCAATGAAAAATTTGATCGAGATTTATCGCGAAGCGAGTAACTTCTTTAATATCTCTTTCGGTGGATTTAAAGAACATATCCATCCGGAAACGTTTTTGGAAGAATCCAGACAGGTGAACGTCCGAATCAAGAATCTGATCCGCGAAGCCAAAATGAGCCATTTCCTGAGGATCCGGGAAAAGATTTGCAATAGCGAGGAAGCGATTTATTTTATCGATTTGCTCCATTACATGGACGGGATGAGAGCCCAATCATCCAATATTGCCCGGATTAACGCGGGAAAAAAATATAAAGCGATGGATTAATGGGTTTTGCCTCCGGCGGGTCAGGGGCTTTTTATAAAAAGCCCCCGACACCCCCAAAAATTTTTGATTTTTCGATGGTTGCAATTTAAGGTAAAGTATTTTACACTTATGGATTCATCATCAAAGTATAAAAATAAAATATGTATTAAAATTATAAAAATTATAAATGGATAACGAATACATTCTCGATATGATCGACCATATGGTAAAGCCCCTGAATCCTCCGGTGGAAACGTTTGAAAAAAGCGCTCGCCGCTCGCCGTTCCGCATTTTGATTTCGGTGCTGCTGAGCGCAAGAACCAGGGATACGGTAACTTACCAAGCGTCGGAAAAATTATTCGCTGCTGCAGATTCTCCGCAAGCCATGACGCGGCTCGACGAGAAGGAAATCGCTGCCCTGATTTACCCGGCGGGTTTCTATCAACAAAAAGCGAAACACATTAAAGAAATCGCCACGATTCTTTCTCAAACCGACCGGTATTCGGAAACAGGCGGCATTCCGTCCACATTCGACGACCTCACGGCTCTTCCCGGTGTCGGACGAAAAACCGCGAACCTGGTGCTGTCCCTGGCATTGGGGAAACCGTCGATTGCCGTAGATACGCACGTGTTCCGCATTTCCCACCGTCTGGGATGGGCCACGGGAAAAACCCCGGAAAAAACGGAAGAAGAATTAAAGCAGGCGTTCCCACCGGAATCCTGGAACCGAATCAACCGCCTCCTGGTGGGATTCGGTCAAACTTTATGCAAACCCATTCATCCGATGTGCCATGTATGCGACATTACCGCCCACTGTCTCTACTTTAAAGCCATGCAGGAAAAGACAGAAAAGAAAATAAAGAAAAGTAAAGAAAAAACAACGAAATGATTGAGATCAAGCATCTGAGTTATCAGCTTCAAAAGAAAACCATTCTTGAGGATATCGATTTAACGGTAAACGCCGGGGATTTCTGGTTAATATTCGGTCCCAACGGCGCGGGTAAAACGACGCTCTTAAAAATACTGTGCGGCCTGATTCATGATTTCGACGGAACGGTCCGAATCGCAGATCACCCCATCAAGGACATTTCTCCTAAAAAAGCCGCTCAGATTATTTCCTATCAATCGCAATTCGATGAGTTTTCGCTTCCGCTAAAAGTCAAAGACATTTTAATGGCGGGACGCTATCCGTATAAATCCTTTTTCAAGAATTATTCCGAAGACGATTACCGGATGGTCGAGGACACGATCCGGAAACTGAATCTTGACGCATTCGTGGAACGGGATATTAATACGTTAAGCGGGGGCGAACGCAAACAGGTGATGTTGGCTTCCGCCTTTATCCAGGATGTGTCGATTATTTTATTCGATGAACCGTTCACCTTTCTCGACCCGGGCGCCATATCGAACCTGAAAAAAATCATGGCCACGTTACACGCCATGGGAAAAACCCTGATCGTGGTGTCTCATGATTTTGAGATCCTCTTTCCGATCGTGGATCATATTCTGGCGTTAAAAAACGGAAAAATCGTGTACTCCGGTCCCCGCACCTTTGATAAAGAGATGCTCCGGTCCACCTACGGCACTTCCTTTGAAAAGATAACGGTTCATGATAAAGAGATTATCTTTCTCGATGATTAAAACACAATGACGAAGAAATATGTTCTGATTTCGATCGTGGGTATCGCCCTTCTGACCATTCTGCCGTTTATCGGAGTGATCCATATCGATATCCATGCATTGGTCAAAGCAGACGAGCCGCAAGGGTTCATCTTCTGGCAATTGCGGGTTCCCCGAACGCTGTTGGCCTTTATCGTGGGTTCGACTCTTGCGCTGGCAGGGTTGATCTTCCAGAATCTATTTAAAAACAGTCTGGCGACGCCGTACACGATGGGCGTCTCCTCCGGAGCCGCGGCAGCGACGGTGATGGCACTCAAGCTGGGGATTTCCTTGCCTTTTCTCGGTTTAAACGGGCTGTATGTGTACGGTTTTCTCGGGGCATTGGTCACGATTCTGGCAATCCTCGGAATTTCAGGGATTGTCAAAAACTTTTCCATCTACACGATGCTGATGTCGGGTGTGGCCTTGAACTTTTTCTTCTCCTCCTTTATCCTTCTGATCCAGTACATGCTGAATTTCACGGAAACCGTATCGGTTCTTCGCTGGCTCATGGGAGGCCTCACCGTGACCGGTTACAGCGAGGTGATCTTTCTGGCCCCCCTGTATGTGTTTTTTGTGATCACGACCTTTCTGGTGAGAAACGAACTACTGCTCATTTCCGGCGGCGATCATTTCGCCCATTCCAAAGGAATGGACGTGAACCGCTTCCGAATATGGGTGTTTATCGGGGTCTCTTTTCTGATCGGAGTGGTGGTATCGATCACCGGGCCTATCGGGTTTGTGGGTTTAATTGTCCCCCATATCGCGCGGTTAATCTTTAAAGACAACTTCAAGCCGGTGATTTTCCTGACCCTGATCCTCGGCGGTCTGCTCCTGGTGGTCACGGATTTTGTGGCCCGAACCTTGATCCCGCCGGTGGAGATTCCCGTGGGAATCATCACCGCGTTTCTGGGAGCCCCCTTCTTCCTGTTTGTCCTGATTTCCAAATTAAAGAAAGATTAGTCGCTCGATCCTTTCCGCCCTATCATGAGGGTCGTTCCAAAGGGCGTATCCGTCCGCGAAATCGCCGTTAACCCGACCCAGGTCATCCATCCCCGAACCTCCGACTCCGTATAGGTATCTCCCCCATCCGTGCCCACGAGCATGTTCAGCGCAAAGAAGGCGGCATTTTCCGGATGCACACGGTCTTCATCGACGATGAACTCCTGAACCACCACCTGCCCGTTCGGATGGAGCGCCTGGACACATTTTTCCAGAAGCTTGATGTTTCTGGCCGATGAATGGCTGTGAAGGATCGACGATAAAAGGATGAGATCGTATCCGGAGCCCAGAGAATCCACATGATAATCGCCTTCCAGGGTGGCGACTTTACCGTATAGTCCTTCGCTTTCGATGTAACGCCGGGTCAATGACACGACGTTGGGCAAATCGAATACCGTGGCCCGGATATTCGCATTGGCTTTCACCATGGCCATGGCATACACGCCCGACCCTCCGCCCACATCCAGAACGGATGAGACGCCCGAGAGATCCAGCATCGAAACCAATGCCGGGGCGGCTTTTTTCCCGCGAAAATGCATGGCTGAGATAAACGCTTTGAGCCATTCCGGGTCGCGTTGATCGATGGACGCATCGGTGTAAACGGATTTTCCGTTTCGAACAGCTTCGGTTAACGTACTCCACGTGTTCCACAGATTCGCCCCATGCATCAACCCGGCAATGTATTCGGGACTTTGCTTGGTCAGATACCGTTTCGATGTCGGCGTATTAAAGAATAAGCCATCCTTTTTCCCCAATAACCCCATGGCACACAGCGCATTCATGAGTCGGTCCACGGCGCGAGCGTTCACGGTTAATTCACCGGCGATTTCTTCCGGTGATTTTCGATCGTCTCCCACCACACTAAACACACCCAATTCAAACGCAGTTAAAAGGACTCTGGATTTCTGAAAACCCATCGCCATCCCCATGATATCGTTTTCTGTCAGGTCCATTTTACCCCTCCTTATTTAAGTCTCAACTCGATATAATTTTTTATTTTACAAAAAAATATTTATTTTAACAACCTAATTCGAATAAAAATCGTTATATAACAATTGTAACAATTGTAACTATTGGAGGCCAAGGATGAACAAAAACATGTCAAACCCTTTTTTATCCGTATCATGGATCGTTATTCTCTTAACCCTATTGACTCTGGGAGGAATGGGGTATGCCGAATTACCGGAACTTCTTCCCCGGGAAACCTTCTTTTCAATGGGCGGCGCCGCCAACGTGCAAATATCCCCGGATGGGAAATTCATTTCTCATCTGGCGCCATCCAAAGAAGGCATCCTCAATGTCTGGGTGAACGCGACCGGGAAAACCGAAGAGAAAATGGTCACCCATGAGACCAAGAATAACTTTATGGAATATTATTGGGCATACGACAACCGCCATATTCTCTATTTGAGGGATACGGACGGCGACGAGAATTTCCATGTGTTTGCCACGGACATTGAAACCGGCACCACAACCGATTTAACGCCTTACAAGGGAGTCAAGGCTCAAAATATCCTCTTAAATGCCGGGCACGCCAATGAGGTGTTGGTGGGATTGAATATCCGAAACAAAAGCTGTTTCGATATGTACCGGATCGATATTCAAACCGGAAAGATGAAGCAGGAAACGGAAAATCCGGGCGATGTCCGCTGGTGGCTGGCAGATTACCAATTCGTGGTTCGTGCGGCGGTAGCCATCGATCAAACCGACAGCAGCACGACATTACGCATCCGGGATCGCGGCGAAGCCCCCTGGCGGGATTTGATCCGCTGGTCATTCGGGGAAACCGGGCTCCTGGAAGGATACGGGAAAAACCTGGCCATGGCGTTTATGCCGGATGGAAAAGCCCTCTTTGTTCAGGCGGCATTCGAAGGCGATCAGACGCAACTTGCCAAAGTCGATGCCGCGACCGGTAAGGTGATTGCCATTATGGCCAAATCTCCGCACGCCTCGATCTGGAACATCATGGGCGTGACCCTTTACGAAGAAGCCCAGGTCCTCTTTCATCCGAAAACCGGGGAATTGCAGGCCGCAGCGTTCGACTACTTAAAACCCGAGTGGACCGTGTATGACCCGGCGCTCACCGAGGACTTCAATACGCTGAAAAAAATAGGCAAGGGGGTATTTCGGATCACGGGTCGCGATACCGGCGGCGAGCGGTGGATCGTCACCTTCATCTCCGACGATCGGGTACCGGAAACCTACCTTTATGATCAAAAAACAAAGCAGGCGACTCGGTTGTTCGAACCGGCGACACAGGCAAAGAAATACCTGTTTTCACCCATGGAACCGGTCGAAATCACCGCCAGAGACGGCATGACGATTCCCTGCTATCTGACTTTACCCGTTGGCATTCCGGCCCAACAGTTACCCCTGATTCTCTTTGTTCACGGCGGTCCGTGGGCGCGAGACGAATGGGGATTCAGCGAGTTCGATCAATGGTTGGCCAACCGGGGTTATGCGGTGTTGCACGTGAATTTTCGAGGTTCCTCCGGGCTGGGGAAGAAGTTCATGAATGCCGGGACGGGTCAATGGGGCGTGGGGTCCATGCAGCACGACCTGACGGATGCGGTGCACTGGTTCGTTAAAAAAGGCATTGCCGATCCGAAGCGCGTGGCCATATTCGGAGGATCCTACGGGGGATACGCGACGCTGGCCGGCCTGACCTTTACCCCGGAGGTTTACGCGTGCGGCATTGCCATGAGTGGGATTTCCAATGTCAAGACGTCCCTGGATACCATGCCGCCCTGGTGGAATCTGATCAAAACGCGCTGGATCAAACGGATCGGCAGTCCGATCATGACCGATGCGGCATTCAACCGACGCATTTCGCCGTATTACCACGCGGACCAAATCAAAGCCAAATTACTCATTTTCCACGGCGTTAATGACCCCCGCGTCAGCATCGAGGAATCGAATCAGATCGTTTCCACGATGCGTAAAAATAAAAAAGACGTCGTCTATGTCGTCTATAAAGACGAAGGTCACGGCATCGATAAACCCCAAAATCTGATGGATGCCCTGGGGCGAGTCGAAGACTTCCTCGCGCAACACCTCGGGGGCCGTAAGCAACCGTGGCAAGCCGTTCCGGGCTCTTCCGCCGAACTTCGGTAATTTCCCTTATTTGGGTCTGAGATTGAGGCGCCCCCTGCCGTACACGTTGTCCGGTCCGGGGGCTCCCATATCGATGGCTCGCCCATAGATAATCTGAAGAATTTGTTCCATCGAAAAGGGAGTCTTACTCTTTAATAGAGCCATGGCGCCGGACATATGGGGGCATGATGCCGATGTACCGGCAAAGCCGCCCCCCTCTTCCCGACGGCCATACGTAAAATCGGAGACACTGACCAGGGAGGGTGCACACAGATCCGGTTTGATTCGCCCATCCAGCGTGGGACCCCGAGAGCTGTAGTAATGGTAAAAATTGTCCACGGCATCGATGGCCCCGACCGCAATCACACTCGCCGAATCCGCCGGAATCGATAGACTGCCCCACGGTACCCGATATTCCAAACTCCCGGCGCTGTGCGTGGAGACGAACAGGTCAAAATAAACATTCTGGGTCGCGTTCTTTTTCTTGATCTTGATCCCCCAATCGGTATCGATGTCCGTATACCAGCCGCCGATGCGTTCATAGGGATACTTGAACGCGGGCTGGCGGTTTTCGGAACTATCGACAAACACCCATTCGTTATCCAACAGCACATAGAGGTAAAGGTCATAATCCTGAGTGGCTCCGGAAAAAGCCAACAGTTGATCGCTCCATGTTCCCCAATCGTTCCAGCGCAATTCGGCACCCACGCCAAAATAGCTTCCATAAATGGCGGGCACATAAAAGGTCAACATTTCATCGTCGCCGGAAAAGTTATGCCACCCGTTGCCATCCGGGTCATTAAAGGTCCCGGACCAATGGTCGTCTGCGGAATTTCCGGCGGCCGCCACCCAGTAAATCCCGTTCGCTCTTAATTTTCGCGCGAGATAGTCTTCAAATCCCCGGCCGTCTCCCGGTCCGAAATTACTTCCCAGCGAATAGGAAATAACATCCGCTTTTTGTTCAATGGCCCAATTCGTGGCATCGTACAAATCGCTGGTAAAACGAATGACCCCCAGAAAAAAAGATGCCTGCGGTGCGATATCATAGATGATTTCTGAGACTGCCGTGCCGTGCACTTCGCCGTTCTCCACCGATTCTTCGGACGTGAACGATTTGACCGTCACGGAAGGGGGGAGTTCGGTCCCCAGCAGGAGGCTGTAATTTTGGAATCCGCCATCGATGACACACACGTTGGCAGGACCCGTGACCTGGTAGGGGGTCAGCCACTTGTATGAATTGGCACCGATATTGGTCACGCCTTCGCTGACCACCTGCGATTTGACCCGAATGGGCTGGCGGATCGATTGCACTTCGGGAATATCGGCCAAGTGCTCCAGGGAATGAATATCGATCGTGCAGCGCAGAACCGATTGGATGACTTTTTCGACATTTCCCCCCAACGCGGTGACCCGATCTTGAATGGCAGCCACCGACCGATCCATGGCGGCTTTTAATTCGTCGTCCGTGGCAGCGGTGGGGTTCGGGACATTCAAAAGAACGCTGGCTTCCACCTCGACCACCACCCGATCGTTCGCCATGGGAATCCGGTGCTGCATCGCATACGCGACTGCGGCGTCATGCCCTTTCCGCGCTTCAATCTCCGCCATCCGGTTCAGCTCCCCCTCGATGCGGGGATTACCGGTATTCGAAAATGCGTATTCCCCGGGTCGCACATCGGCCACGTTTACGTTATAGTTAGGCGGCCGATTGGCGTCGGTTTGCCCCGACAACCGTCCGCTTCCCGGAAACAGGATGATCGAACCCAGTAACCCGATCAGCGTGATTAACCCAATAAATGTTAGAATAGTTTTGGCTTTCATGTTTCACCCCGTCTCAAAAGAGAAAGCGCACGCCCATGCCAATGGTCACGGGGCTGAGATGCACGCTGTATGTCCCCGAAGTCTCGATACCGGTTGTGGTATCGACCATCGCGTACTGGCCGTGGGGAGTGACGATCGCGTAGCGGGCATCGATAAAGATCACCGTTCCGGCGTTGGCCATCACTTCTACCCCTGCCCCGACATGATAACCGAATCGACTCTTTATTTTCTCCTTGACCACAAACCCTTCACTCAGCCATGACACGGTTTGGTCAAGGCTGAAATGCAGCAGGTAGAGATCGATCCCGCCGCCCACATAGGACACCACCTCTTTTTTAAGCGCAAAATAATATTGAGCGCTCAACTGAAGGGGAATAATGCTTAATTTCCCCCTGCCGGCCCCGCCCGCCCTGTCATCCACGCGACAGGGAATGAAACCGCCTTTGAATTCAAACCTCATCCCATTGAACGGGGCATAAAAGAAAGTCACGTTACCGCTGGGCGTATCATTAAATTGGCTATCCTTAAACAGGACATAGCCGGCTTCGATTCCAACGCCCATGGTTTTCCCCGGGTAAACCGGTACCGACCAAAGATTTAAAGAAAAAACCGTGATTACCCCCGTCAAAATGGAAATGAATAAACGTTTTCGCCTTTTCATTATCTCCTCCTTTTTAACTCAAAAGTTATAAAAACTCGGTTTGATTATACAGAGATGAAATTTTAAAAACAAGATCCGATCGAAATTGATAAAAAGTTTTTTATATGGTATAGTAAGGTATGAATATAAGAGGCATACAGTTTAGTCCGGCATTGGGTGATGTGTCAAAAAACGTGGAATTCCACGTATCCGAGATTAAGAAGGCCATTCAAGACCGAGTCGATTTGATTATCTTCCCGGAATTGAGTCTAACCGGTTACCACCTGCGCGATATTGTCTACGACATGGCGTTAACTCCCGGCGATGCGGTCTATCAACGCCTGAGCACCCTGAGTCGCGATATCGATATCCTGGTTGGCGCTGCCGTGGAAGAACTCCCCGGTATTTTTTACAATTGTGCGCTCTATTTCTCCCGAGGAACGCTCCTGCATACGCACCGAAAAGTGCAGTTACCCAATTTCGGCATGTTCGAAGAACAAATGATTTTTAAACCCGGGCATACGTTTCGAACGTTTCAATTCGGGGACTTTACAGCGGGAATCATTATTTGCCGAGAGATTCTGTTTCCGTCGATCGGGTACCTGTACTTTTTACAAAATGTCGATTTCTTAATCGGTATATCCAACAGTCCGCACCGTGGGATTACCAAAGAGGGGATGACCTCGCTCAAATTGTGGGAACGGATGGGAGAGGTTTTCGCGGTTCATTTTCATCAGCATTACGTCTTTGTGAACCGCAGCGGATTCGAAGATGGCTTCGGATTTGGGGGCGGGTCGTTTGCGGCGGCACCGGGGCTTGGCATCGTCAAGAAGGCCAGGTATTACGAAGACGATGTGCTGGATTTCACCATCGATATGGAAATGGTCCGACGATCCCGCATTGCCGGCAATTACCTTCGCGATGAAAAACCGGAAATCATATTAAACGAAATGAAGAGGATTTTAAATGCTTGAGATGCATCTGGAAACCGTGGAGCGGTTACTCGTTTATTTTATCAAGAACACCATGGCCAAACAGGGGTTTGGAAATGGGATCCTCGGCGTATCCGGGGGAATCGATTCGGCCGTGGTGCTGACCCTCACCCAGCGGGCATTGGGGCCGGATCACACCTTCGCCCTGCTGATGCCGTACAAACTCTCTTCCGAGGAGAGTTTGCGCGATGGGAAAGCCCTGTGCGAATCCTTGCAGGTCCCTTATGAAATTGTCGATATCTCGCCATCGGTAGACGCGTATTTCGATCGGTTTCCCACGGACAACAAATCCCAGATCGGCAACAAATGTGCCCGGGAACGGATGTCGGTGCTTTATGATTTTTCCCATCGCAAGCAGGCGCTGGTGATTGGAACTTCCAACAAAAGCGAATTGTTGGTCGGTTATTCGACTATTTTCGGCGATTCGGCCGCTGCGTTTTTACCGATTGGCGATTTGTACAAAACCCAAATTGTCGAGTTGGCGCATCACTTGAATATTCCGCTCCCCATTATCCAAAAAAAACCCTCGGCGGATTTGTGGAAAGATCAAACCGATGAAGGGGAACTGGGGATCACCTATAAGGAGTTGGATGAGATTCTCTTTCAGATGGTGGATAGTCGAAAAAAAGATTGGGAAATCGAAACCATGGGGTACGCGATGACCGACATTCAACGGGTCAGACGCATGATCATCGGGTCCCAGTACAAACGCACCATGCCGCCGGTCTGTAAGTTTCACGCCCGGAGTGTGGGGATCGATTTCCGCTATCCGCGGGATTGGAATAAATAAATAAGTAAGTAAATAAGTAAGTAAGTAAGTAAATAAATTAAAGAAGTAATCCTAAAAACCGATAGACAGAGACCTTAATTATTCTTTTGAAATACCTTGAACGCAGGGTTAAAAGAAGGAGGTTGGGTGAACGTTTGGTGTAAGATATGGGGGCATCGCTGGGAGACGTGGGCATTCATACCGGGCCAATGCGAAAAAAAGCGGACATGCAAACGGTGCCATCAGGAAGAACACCAACCGGTCGATCATGACTGGAGCGACCTCGAGGCCGTCTCTCCCGGTAGTTGCACCCGTCGAAAAAAATGTCGGCATTGCGGGTTGATCGACGAAGACCCGGAGTACGACGATCATGAATGGGGCGAATGGATATTTATTCCGGGTTTATGTGTGAGCCGACGATTCTGCCAACGCAACAATTGTATGGAAGAGCGGGACGATCATGAGTGGACGGATTGGAAAAATAGCCGAAGAAAATGTCCGATTTGCCACAAGACCGAAGAGTGCCCCAATTGCCAAGGCGCCGGGTACGTGATCCTGCGGAACGGTCCGGCATTAACCAGTTACCCCTGCACCTATTGCGCCACTGACGTTCCACCTCAAGACCCGTCAAATTAACGAATCAATTCAAAAATCAAAACAGGTTCATGATTTCCGAAATTGAAAAATCGGCGCGACAGATGGTTTCGTCCGCTGCGCCATAATAGATAATCAGCGTTTCCCCTTCCACGATTTGACCGTTACAAAAGACCACGTTACCGAAAAAGCCCCTTCGTTCGTACTCCGTGACCGGTTCCATCAGGGGTTCATCGGTTCGGGCAATCACCCGGGTCGGATCGTCAAGATCCAGCAAGAGGGCGCCCAAACAATACCGGTTGTTTTCATCGGCCCCATGGTAGATGGCCAACCATCCGTCCGGGGTTCGGAAAGGAGGGGCTCCGGCACCAATTCGCGCGCAATCCCATTTTCCCGGGCGGGTTTGGACCACACAACAATGATCCCCCCAATACCGCAAATCTTTGGACCGACTGATCCAGATGTGTTCTCCCCCAAAAACATCCCCCGAAGGCCGGTGCATCGCATAATAATAATTGCAATAATCGCCGGTTTTATCAGGGAAAATGGCACAATTCCTGTTGGTCGGAGGAAAGATCAGCCCCAGGCGTTCGAAGGTTTTCCAATCCCGGGTGCGGATGAGGCCCACCCCGACCCCATTGTTGGAAACCGCACTGTAAGTCAGATAAAACGTGCCGTCAATTTCGGTCACGCGGCAGTCTTCGATCCCGTATATCTCGTATTTTCCCTCTCCGGTAACAAACGGCTTATCGTCGACCTTAAAATGAATCCCGTCCTCACTCCAGGCCAACCGCAAATGCGAGATGCTGGTGAGGTACATCTTTCCCTTATATGAAAACACCCTCGGATCCGTGGCTTCCAGATGGGGATCCGTGTTGGCAAATTTCAGAATGTCGATCGTGTGATCGGTTTCGATGATCGGTGCCTGAACCCAGGATTCCAGAGGCTGGGGAAATTCGGCAACGCGGAGCAACAAGCCGATTTTTCCCTGGTATTTAAAGGCCCCGGGATTGAAGACGCCGCCAACCCCAAACCCCTTGATACTTGGAACCATATCGCCGGGAATGATTATCGGATTATTTTTAAAACGTTTAGCCAGACCAACCATCCGCCCCTCCTCGATCTGTATAAAAACAGATAAAAACAGATAAAAACAAATAAATCGTCGCCGATCGGGTTATATCGGTTATAGCAATTATATCGATTATTTGAACCGATACGTGACCCTTCCCCGTGAAAGATCATAGGGGGAAATCTCTACCAATACCTTGTCTCCAGGCAAAATACGAATGTAATTTTGACGCAAACGCCCCGAAATCACAGCCAGCAATTGATGTTTATTCTCCAGCTCCACCTTAAAGGTTGCATTCGGCAGGGTTTCCATCACCACGCCTTGCACTTCTAAAAAATTATCCGTTCGCGAAGGAGATAGCTCGTTCCCCTTCATCCCATTGGTTCGTTTATTTTTACTCATAGCAATAATGGTAATAAAAATTTTAAAATTTTTCAAGAGGGACATCGAAAAAAATCGGTGTTTTTTTTGATAAAATATTCGGCGGTTACACCCAACCTTAAACCGGTTTCATGATATAAAGTTCCTGAAGCATGAACTTGAGCATTCGGTAAAGGGAAAGCGGTGGAAAAAATGCACGGGGATTCAAATGTTTGTAAAACGCAAATTCCGCCCGATTTTCCAGGTACAGAAAAATCCGTTTGGTATTAAGAGTTTTAGCCGAAGAGTATTCTTTCAAATAAAACCCATCGCATAGCAGGATATCGGTTTGTTCCAATTGCGATGCATCCAGAACAATGTTGAAATGAGGGAGAATTTCGATGAGTTGATCTTTGAACAGAGCCGAAAGGATCGCGTCCTGAAATCGAACAATGATGCGTAATTTGTCGTGATAGGATTCGCTGGTGTTACCGGTAGCATCCGAAAGATTGGCCCCCCGGACCAATTGCGTGAGTATCGGCAGATCTTTAAAGAATTCCTTCCAACTGGCCCTGACCTTTTCATCGCTCTTTCGATAATTTTCAACCAGATATTTCGATAACCAGTCCATTTTAAACGCCACGCCAAGATGAAGCGTCTCGTAGGTTTTTCGCAACTGGTTCCAGTCGGGGATGCTTTTCATAAACACCCGTTTGATCTCTTTTTCCACGCTTTCGATCTTTTTGATATCTTCCATGATGGTCTTGAAGTTTTCCTTGACCCGCTTTAAGGCATGGATTTCTTCTTCCTGAACCAGCGCTCCCCGGTCATCGGAAAAGCGCGAGAGCGACTCATAAAGCCCCCGGTAGGTGCCGTTTTCAAATGTCTTTATTTTTTCCAGAAGGTTCAAATACAGGGCAATCAATTCCGGACTATTGGAGTTCACAATTTTACTCCCCAATTGGGTCAGCCGATCCGGGTCCGGGAAGTGAAGCAGGGGTTCGTGATTGATGATTTCAGCGGTGTGAATGAGATAGGTTTTCAATCGATAGACATCCTGGCCGTCTTCCAGGGATTTTTGCAAGAGGAGTTTGGCCGCCTGAATGGGAAACAATTGGGTGATGGTCGATAAGTAATCGTCTTCCAGCGCAAACAACTCTTTTTGCCTTCCCGGGTCAAACAGGATATCGCGAAACGAGAAAAGGAAATTGGTCCGAATCTTACTTAGCAGGAATTTTTTCAAATGGTGCAAATCGGATTTGAACAGGGATTGAATAAAGGCGATAATCTGGGGTTGCAAGGTATCGGGGAGACTCTTGACGATCATCTCCTGACTCCGGGGGTCAAAGGTATCGAAGTGGTCCAGGAAATATTGAAAGCCCCGGGAATTTTTCAACAGCGCGCGGACAACTTTTTCCTTCAGCATTTGACCGGAGCGATACTTTTCAAACAGAAAATCAATGGCCTGCTCATTGCCGGCCGATTCTTCAATAATGAACTCCCTCATATCGGAGTCGCTTTTTTCATAGACATCCCGCACAAACCCCACGGCTTCGGGAGCGCGGCAGTGGCAGAACAGGGAGATAAAAATCCGACTGGTCCGCGGATTGGTCAGTTTGGGATAAATCGCTTTCAATTTTGCCAATTGAATAAAGATCAATGCCGGAAACCGCAAAAAGTACGCCTGCATATTGACCATCAGGGCGTGAAACAGATCGCTGTCGGCCATCTGATTCAATGCCAATTGTTCGGACTTCTCGTAAAAGAATTGAAAAATTTCGGACTGAAGGGTTCGGTCCCCGGTGTGGCACAGGAGTTCAAAGGCGCCGCGTTGAAGCGAGGCGTCCTCGGATTTAAGGTAGGGAATAAACATGAGCGAATCCGCGGAATTCATGTTCTTTTTGAGAAGATCGATCACCACCATGAACCCTTTCTTATCTTTATCGCCTTTCAGAAACCGCGGCAGGAGTGCCAATATGGGGTTGTTCTTTTTAATGTTGTCGATTTGTTCGGAAATGGCACTTTTCAAATAAGGATTTCCCACGGTTTGAAGGGTGGAGGTGAGGATATTGAGGGCCCTCTGGTTATTAAACTTTCCGACAGCCATGACTGCCGCTTTTTTCATATGAATGTTGGGCTCAAAATCAATCACTTTCTTCAGAGGGACGAGAAACAAGGGATTCTGAATCGTGCCGGCAGTCATCATGATATGGATGCGGTTTTCTGTCGGTAATTCTTGCATATTGATGTATTTTACCATCAGCATTTCGGCATCCTTGCCGCCCTTTTTTATCAATGCCCCCAATAAGGATCGGAATTGTTCTTCTTTTAACTGACCCACCGATGAAACCACCTGGGTGATTCGTTCGAAAATTTCATCTTTTTCAGACATCATAATACTCCAGTAGAGAGAAATCCGCAGTCTATTACTGTGTATCGTCTATTATACGACTTAATTTAAAAATAATCAAGCGTTATACGTCCTACTCCCTTTTCATTATCTTACGGCAGCGCGTCGCGTTTTCCGGTTCTCTTTATCTCTTTCCCGGGGGTACCTCCCATATTTTATTAAAAATATTAATGATTTTCATCGCAAACCGAGGATTAAAATAAAATCAGTTAATTATCCGACTGATAACGGATGAAAAATTATTTATTTATCTATTGAAAACAGGTTGACGATTTGATAAAATAGATTTCATGAGACAGTTTCATGATATTAATTCATATTTTTGCCGGGCGAACGGAAGAACTTCCAACAATTTTCATGATGCAACCTCCGAAACCCGACAAGGAGAGTCATATGAACCGAAATATATTCAATGATTATATCGATCGATTTTTCGAGATCTTTTCCAGCGGTGATGCGCGGGAAGAAAGTTATTATACGATACTGGAAACCGCCATCAAACTCATCTGGAAAACCGCCAAAAAGAAGAAAAAAGACCTCATGATTATCGTTTTACCTAAAAAAAACGAACTGGGGAATCCGGATATGGTGATTCGCGATCCTCATTTTCGGTTGATCGGATACATTGAAGCCAAGTCGCCGCTCAAAGACCTGGACAAAATGGAGGAGACCGAACAAGTCAAACGGTATCGGGCCGTGTTTCCCAATTTTATTTTAACCAACTTCCTGGAATTTCGTTTTTATCGATCCGGACAACGCATCGGTATCGTTCCGGTATTTATCGGTTTCAATACTCTCCCCTTCGGTATCAAACCGGTTTACGATTCTTCCCAAGAAGAAAAATTCCTGGAGTTGATGACGGGTTTTTTTAATTTTACTTTCCCCCTCCATATCGGTGCCAAGGAAGTGGCCGAAGCCCTGGCGATTCGGACCCGCTTTGTTCGGGACCAGGTCGTCCTGGAAGAGCTTAAGGGAAATTCGGAACCGCAGACCGGAATGACGAACAATCACATTGCTGCCTTTTATCAGGCATTTAAAACCTATCTCATTCATGGTCTGAGCAAGGAAGAATTTGCCGACCTCTATTCCCAAACCCTGACATTTGGGTTATTCACGGCCGCGACCCGGTGCACCGGAAAATTTACCCGAGAAACCGCGGTTCGCTATATCCCGCAAACCGGGGGGATTTTGCACGACATTTTCGAATTCATCTCCATGGGGAATGTGCCCAAACAACTGGCATGCAGCCTGGACGATATGGTGGCCGTGTTAAAGGCGGTCGATTGTAACCGCCTTTTGAACGAATATTACAAGGAGGGAAAGGGAACCGACCCGGTGGTTCATTTTTATGAAACGTTTTTAAGCCGCTACGATCCGGAATTACGCGAACAACGGGGGGTTTATTATACCCCGGAAGCGGTGGTATCCTTTATTGTTCGTGCCGTGAATTGGATTTTAAAGGAGAAATTGAACCGCCCGGACGGATTGGCCGATCCCGAGGTCCGGGTCCTGGACCCTGCGGCCGGAACCGCCGCTTTTCTGGTGGAAACGGCCCGGATCGCCATCGAGGAGTATGCCGCCCATTACGGAGAAGGGACAAAAAGCGACTTCGCCCATCAATATTTGTTGAAAAACCTCTTTGGGTTCGAGGTGATGATGGCCCCTTATGCCGTCGCCCATTTGAAGATGTCCTACATTTTGAAGTCCATGGGACTCCAACTGGAGGACAACGAGCGCTTCAATTTGTATTTAACCAATACCCTGGAAATGGAAAACATCGAGCAGTCGGATCTGCCCGGAATGGCCACCCTGTCGCGGGAATCCCGGCTCGCCGGAGCCGTCAAACGGGAAACGCCGCTCATGGTCGTTCTGGGCAATCCCCCCTATGCGGGGCATTCTCTCAATCACAGCCAAACGCGAATGATGGTATCGGGAAAAAACGGGAAACCGAGATTCCGAAAAGTCAAAACCTGGATCGGCGAAAAGATCAACGATTACAAACTGCTGGACGGTCAACGCCTCGATGAAAAAAATATCAAATGGCTTCAGGATGATTATGTCAAATACCTGAGATTCGGCCAACACAAAATCGATGAAAACGGCGAAGGCATCATGGCATTTATTACCAACCATGCCTACCTGGACAATCCGACCTTTCGCGGCATGCGACAATCGCTGATGACCAGCTTCAACGAGATCTATATCCTGGATCTGCATGGCAATGCATCCAAAAAAGAAAAATGCCCGGATCGCTCCAGAGACGAAAATATTTTCGATATCCGACAAGGGGTGTCCATCGGTATCTTTGTTAAAAAGAGAGGGGCGGAAAATAATTGCCAGGTATTTCATACCGATATCTGGGGTTCAAGGAAAGATAAGTATAAATTGCTCCAACACGAGAATCTTCCGGCTCTGAAATGGGCCCCGATTTCCCCCTGGTGGGACTATTATTTTCTTGTTCCCCGCCCGTCATGCGCGAATGAAAATGGATGCTATTCCCAATTTCCGTCCATGACGATGATCTTTCCCGTTTACAGCGTGGGAATCGTTACGGCTCGCGATTACCTGACCATCAAGGAAACCCCGGAAGAAGTGATGCGGACGATTCATCAGTTTGTCCAATTTGATGAAGAAAAAGCCCGGCTGTTATTCGGCGTGGGCGACGATACCCGCGATTGGAAAGTCAAGCAAGCCCAGAAAGATCTCATGGAGAGCGGATTGGATGTTCGAAAATGCGTGCCGATTCTCTATCGTCCGTTCGATAAACGGTTTACCTACTTTACCGGACGATCGCGAGGGTTCCATTGCATGCCTCGCCCGGAAGTCATGAAGCATATGTTGCTGGATAATCTGGGGCTGATTACGGTTCGCCAGGTCGCCGAAGGCGACTTTAACCATTGCTTTGTGGCAGATACGATTGTGGAAAGCCGAATCACCACGAGCAATAAAGGGATCGGTTATCTGTTTCCCCTGTATCTTTATCCCCATCTGGACCGGGACTCCTACCCCGAATTCATTTCCAATCGGAAACGACAATTATTCAATGGCCTGGATGATGCGTCTCAAAAAAGGCCCAATATCGATCATCGCATCATCGAGCGCCTGATCCTCCACGCCGGATTTTCTCCCGCCCCGCTCCCGGAACACATTTTTTACTACATCTATGCCGTCTTGTTTTCCACGGTGTACCGAAAAAAGTATGCCGACTATTTAAAGTTCGATTTTCCCCGGATTCCGTTTACTTCCGATAAAGAGGTGTTTCTGGAACTGGCCGGGTTGGGGGAACAGTTGGTGGCCCTTCACCGGATGACGGCTCCGGAATTGAACCATCCGACGTCGCGATTCGAGGTCACGGGACATAACCGGGTCGATCGGTTTTATTTTGTGCCCGAAAGCGAAGCGCCAGCGCAGCCGGGAGACGCGGCGCATCCGGACAATTCGGGTGAAATGGGACGCGTCTATATCAACCATGATCAATACTTTTCCAATATTTCCCGCGAAGTCTGGGAATACCATTTGGGCGGGTATCCGGTGTTGGCCAAGTTTTTAAAATTTCGCCGGGGAAAGATGATCGGAAATCAAGATACGCGGCAATTCATTCTGATTGCCGCATGCCTTCAGGCGACGATCCGCTATCAGGAGCAGATCGATCGCCTGTATCCCCGGGTAGAGGAACATCTTATCCCAGTTTAAAGGGAGTGTATAAGGTATTAATTTTATAAATAAAATTAATACCTTATGATACAAGAGACGTAGCGCGCTACGTCTCTACGAGATCCTAATTTACACAAAATCCCTGACACCCTCGATATTAATAAAGGGTAAGGTCTATTCCGCCCACAACCGCATCAGGTTGACGATGACTTCGGAAGCTTTGAGCATGTCTTCCAGGGCGATCCATTCCTGCCGGGAATGAAAATTGGACCCTCCGGTAAAGAGGTTGGGGGTCGGAAGGCCCATAAAACTCAACCGTGCCCCATCGGTGCCTCCCCGGATGATATTCTTGCGCGGCGGAACGCCCGCCATGTCAACGGCCCGGACCGCTTTATCAAGGACATCCTTGTGTTGATCCAATATATATTTCATGTTCCGGTACGATTCAATGACATTAACCGTCACTTTGGCTTTCGGGTATTTTCCGCCCACCGCCTGAGCCACGCCTCGAATGTAGTCTTCTTTCTCGACCAGTCCCTTTTCTTCGAAATCCCGAATCAAGATTTTGATGACTGCGTTTTCGACGTTTCCGTAAAAATGATGGGGATGAATATACCCTTCCCGGCCTTCGGTGGTTTCCGGCGCCATGCCGTTTTTCGGAAACTGCTCGATAATTTCCGATCCGATCTTCACGGCATTGATCATCTTATGTTTGGCATAACCGGGATGAACATTGACGCCGTCGATATGAATTTCCACGGTATCGGCACAGAAAGTTTCATCTTCGATTTCGCCTAACTTTTCCCCATCGACCGTATACCCGTAATCGGCTTTGATTTCATCGGGGGTAATATGTTCGGTCCCGCGCCCGACTTCTTCATCCGGTGTGAAGAGGATCCGGATATTGGGCCGAGGGATTTCCGGATGATCGATCAGATACTTGACGGCGCACATGATTTCGGCAACGCCCGCTTTATCATCCGCCCCTAAAAGCGTGGACCCGTCGCTCGTGATAATGGTTTTTCCAACCTTTTCCTTCAAATACGGATTTTCGGATACCCGAATGATGACCCCATCTTTGGGTAACACAATATCCTGGCCATCGTAGTTGGGATGAACCTGCGGAGAAACCTGTTCCCCCGATACATCCGGCGATGTATCCACGTGAGCAATCAAGGCAATGGTGGGACCGGGCTTGCGGAGATTGGTTTTTAATGTGCCCATTACATAGCCCCAATTGGTCAAGCCGACGTCGTCGAGTCCAAAGGCGGCCAGCTCGTCTTTGAGTTGGTTGAGCAGGTTGTATTGCTTGGGAGTGGAAGGAAAACTCGAGGACTCTTCGCTCGACTGCGTGTCGATTTTTACATAACTAAAAAAACGCTCCATTATTCCGGGAAATTCCATGTTACGTTCATTCATATGGTCAATACCTCCATTGACGTTCGTCTATTATCAATTATAAATTAAAAAGTTTAAAAGTTAAAGTCATCGATTTATCGATTACTTTTTCATACCGAACCACCCTTTTTTGGCTTCTTCGGTTTTCAGTATTCCTCTGCTGCGTAAAAAGGGGATGAGCACTTCGGGTAAACCGGCATCCAGGAGGACTTTTTGTTGTTCTTCCACCGGTTTGTCAACGCACGATTTGATCAGGGAAACAATCTTTTCTTTGTTTTTATTGAGAATGGTCTCCAGAATATTATCGCGGATCTCCATGCCCTGGGACATGGTTCCGGTAATGGTTGCCATTTTCCGCATGATGTTTTTTTCATCGAACGGCGTCAGGTTGTGGTTTCGTTTTCCCTCATTCAATCGCATTTGAAGGCCTTGCTTTTCCCTGGATCCATTGGTTAACATTTGCATGACATACGCCAATGCCCCGTTGTGATCGCCCACTTTCAGTAACAGCTTGATGATTAAATTGACAATGGCCAGGCTTTGTTCCGTACTGCGTTCGGTGTCTTCGAATTTGTAACTGTTATCAAAGGCTTCGATCGCGTGCTGGACGCAATACTCTTCGGATGCGGGAAACCCGATCCATTTGGTCGCAATGTCATTGAGTTCCCGAAGGGTCGCTTCATCCATGGGAATGGCGCCCGCCGACACAGCGGGTTTGTTCAGCGTACCCTTTTTATCTTTTAATATGGATTGCTGAAAGATATCCAGATGCGTTTGGAATTCGCTCCATTTGTTTTCCAGGGCATTAAAAAGAGAAGAATAGGGATTGCGTTCATCTTCCCAGGCGATTTTCAATTCCGTGCTTCGCGCGCTGGCCCATTTTCGCGCTTCGGCCAGGTCATTGGCAATCCCTTGAAAATTGCTCTGAATACCTTCCATGACTTTAAACAGCGCATCCAGGGCAGGTGAGGCGACCGATTCGTTTTTATCCGTTCCTTCAGCGGGTTCGTCGTCATTGCGTTGTTCTTTATAGAGCCATGACAATCGCAGGTAAAGACGGCCCAGCTTATTGTGATCGATGAATTCCTTGGGTATCAGAAGGTTGGCGTATATGGCGGCGATGTGGAGACTGAGGGCCGCTTTGAAGTCCATTTTTTCACCCGTCACCAGACGCCGAAGTTTTTTTAATATCATCAGGCGTTTAAAATCCTGGGTCTTGAAGGTTTCATAGAGCTTGGCTTCTTTGACTCCCGATTTGGGCATCTCGATGTTTTCCCTTAAATCTGCGAACAGACAATGGGGGCATTGGGCAACCGCATAATAATGGGGAATTTCATCGGTGGTGATTCCCTGAGCCCAGGTATACCCGGTCACCCGTTGATCAAAATCACGACCCGAAGCCACAACCATCTTGGCATTGGGGTATTTCAAAACGAATGGATTCTTACATACCGGACAAATGACCTTATTCTCAATGTAAATGTTTCGCGACATATTACCTCCTTTTTAAGGCGCGTTACACCCGGTGTCAAACCGGGGTTAATTACCAATCATCTTCCGATCGTTAAACATATACCGCTTTTATTTAATTTCGCTTAACGGATGCCGACGCTTCCGATCGGGCAATCCTTTCGGTGGACATTTTCTGAAATTCGTCATGCGCATTCATGATATCGGTTTCCGAAACCATGAGCCTCAGTTTTTCAATTTGGGTTTTGGATGTTTGAACCAATGCCTCCCTTGCTTGAGTGAGTTGCTTATGGGTTTCTTTGGCGTTTTCGAGTTCCCGGCGGTTGTCGTCGAGTTGGGATTTTACCGTTTGGCGTTCCGATTCCCTTGAATCGTCCGGACGGTTGCTCAATTCGTTTTCCTTCGCTTCCAATTCCTTGATTTTCCGCGTCAATCGTTCGATGAAACCCGCCTGAACCGCCAGGTTTTCATTGATTCGGGCAATATGGGTTTTGAGGGTTTCTTTCTCGGCGTCGATCAATGATTTCGGATGGGCTTTGGTCAGGTCAGAGGTAAATAACGAAAAAATTTTTTCAAAGAATTTAGGCATCGATCACCTCTTATTTTTAAATACCAGACATTTTAAACAATGGGGAAAAAATTGTCAATGAAAATATTAATTCTATTTCATCTATTTTATCGTTGAGGCGAATTTCGATAGATGCTATAATATGGGCCTATATCAAGAGACAGGAGACAACCGATGAGTGATCGATATAATACCGGAGAACAAAGTATGATGCTTCGTGCTATTGGAAAAACACGACTTATTCCGTTGCAATATATGGTTCCGGAAACGAGTGCAACAATCCTGCTCAAGCTTGAAACCGAGAACCCAACCGGAAGCATGAAAGACCGTATGGCGCTTGCCATGGTTGAGGCGGCTGAGGCGGATGGACGGTTGCAACCCGGGGGTTCCGTGGTTGAATATACGGGGGGCAGTACCGGGGTTTCGCTTGCGTTTGTGTGCGCGGCCAAAGGCATTCCGCTTCGGATTGTGACCTCCATTGCATCCAGCAAAGAGAAGCGCGATCACATGGCGGCTTTGGGTGCTCAACTCACCCTGGTTCCCTGCCCGACCGGCGGAACAACCAAGGCGCTCATTCTCGAGATGATTGAAACGGCAAAGGGTCTGGCCGCTGCTCCGGGGAGTTACTGGACCAATCAACTGCACAACACGGATCAACTGTCCAGTTACGAACAGATGGGAGAAGAAATATGGGAGCAGACCGATGGACAAGTCAGTGCGTTTGTTCAGAGTGTCGGTACGTGCGGATCGTTGCGGGGCGTATCGACGCGCCTTCGTTCCCATAACCAGGCGGTGCATATCGTTGCCATCGAGCCGGAGGAATCGGCGGTATTGTCCGGAAAACCCAGCGGATCGCACAAGATCGAAGGCGCAGGCGCCGGATTTATGGTTCCGTTATGGAATGATTCCATCGCCAATGAAATCCAAACCGTATCCACCGGTGAAGCCATGGAAATGGCGCGCCGTCTGGCCCGAATCGAAGGTATTTTTGCCGGAACGTCCACGGGTGCAAACGTGGCGGTGGCGTTGCGAATTGCCGAGCGTTTGGGGCCCGGCCATACGGTGGTGACGGTGGCCGTAGACTCGGGAATGAAGTACTTAAGTACGGAATTATATTCCCAAAAAAACGTATAGGTCCATTTAATTATCACGTTCTTCCCGGTTTAAACAAAAAGATGCCGATACCCCTTCGGCGGTTCCATCCACGGCGTTGATGCGAATGTACACCGTGCATGCATGCGACGCAATGGAAACGATTTCAGGAACGGTCCATTCATACGCATTCGCGTTCGGAATCGATGACGCAATCATCGTCCAGCTCGCTTTGTTATCGATCGAATAGGCGATGGACACCTTTCGGATGACCCCATACGTGGACCAGGTGATTAAATATTTATTCTTCATTACCCATTTGGCCCCTTTTTGGGGAGCGATCAACTCCAGGGTGGGAACCACGCCCGTGCAGTTCGTCTGAGTCGTTCCCCAATCCGGATTATACTTATCCAGCCATTTGATTAACGCCGGATCGGCGGTATGCAATTTGCAATTTCGGTGCAGGTTGAAAAATTTTGGATGTAACGCTGATAAGTTTCCCGGAATTATCCCACTCAAGTGATTGTGATTCAAAAAAAAGTATTTGATATTTCCGAGATTTCCCAACTCTTTCGGAATCTCGCCGCTGAGTTGGTTGTTATCCAGGAAAAGGGTTTCCAGTCCGGTGAGATTTCCTAACTCTTTGGGAATGGTTCCGGTCAGGGTGTTGTCGTTCAGGATAAGGGTGGTTAAATTTCTCAAATTTCCGATTGTTTTTGGGATATGTCCGCTGAGTTGATTATTATTTAAATAAAGATCGATCAGACTTTTTAAATTTCCCAATTCGCTTGGAATGTCACCCATGAACTGATTGCTCTCCAGGGAGAGATATTGCAGGTTTTTCAAATTCCCCAATTCTTTGGGAATCGTTTCATTCAGATGATTCCGGTGCAAGAAGAGATTGACCAATTTGGAGAGGTTACCCCATTCCGGAGGAATGCCGCCGCCCAGTTCGTTTCCGTATAAATAAAGATCGGTCACCTCGCTTAAATTGTCCAGCTCCGAGGGAAGGTTGCCGGATAAATTGTTTTCATCGAGATAAATTCCGGTCACATGATCGCGTTCAACGGCGATGCCGTGCCATTTTTCCTCGGTTCCCGGCATGGAAAATCCATCCTTGTGTAATGGTGGCGTTTTCCAGCCCTCATTTTTGATCCATCGGTCGCCTCCGGTGGAATTGTATAATGCCATTAAAGCGGCGCGTTCTTCGTTTGGAATGGCTGCGTATGGAAAATGCGAAAGAAATAAGAATGACAATCCAAGGATACCAACAATAAGTTTCCCCCTCATGTTTTACCTCCCCCTCATCCGTATCCGGATGACTGACTTCCAAAATATGTTAGTATGGTTTGATGTGATTTTCAACTAAAAAATTTTTGGTTTTTGGGTTTATTTCAATCGTAGAGACGTTGCGTGCAACGTCTCTGTTAACGTGTGAATAGGATTATAATAAAGAAGAGACGTAGCGCGCTACGTCGCTACAAGCCAATGGCCCGCGATAACATTTTTCTTCGAATACCGCCCCTCACCGTACCTCTCCCCTTTGATATCGGTTAATCCAATTCAATTATTTTTCCAACCACTTTTCATTCGAACTATATGCAATCCCTTTCTCTATACAATATTGCTCCGCTTCTTCGGTAAAACCACAACGGGAAAAAATAAATCCCACCACGCGGTCTAAATTCTCATATTTTTTGACTTCGTCGAATTTCCGTTCGA
>JBLMYT010000117.1:0-42006 GCA_050258455.1 Candidatus Omnitrophota bacterium
CTTTGATATATCTCTCTTATCTCATCTTTCTTAAACCCTAGTTCGGTAAGCCCTGCATAACAGAGTTCCTTTAGGAATTTATTATGTGCGATTGCTACGGCTATTCGCTCTTCAGGAG
The DNA here is from genome assembly GCA_050258455.1 of Candidatus Omnitrophota bacterium. GTDB lineage: Bacteria > Acidobacteriota > Aminicenantia > UBA2199 > UBA2199 > JAKAGC01. The sequence continues at coordinate 119 of JBLMYT010000117.1, forward strand.
TCATGTTCTTATAGTTTAACAATTCTTCCTTTTTCTTCTCTTCGATTAACCGTGAATGTGTACTCATATCATGTATATAACATATTTATATGCGTTTTGCAATCCCCAGAGGTTATTGTCCAATGACTTCGTTTGTGGGCTTGGCATAAAAAAACTTCCAGTTCACATGGCAACCGGTGTAAGCAAAAACACACGAGAGATTTTGCCGGCTTTTTTTAGATCACCTTTACGTAATACTTCTCGTACTTCATCCAGTTTGTAAACATCTTCAAGAGATAAATAAGGCGACCAACCTTCAGCCTCGTTTGTATCGATTAATTCGACATCTACTTCGACGACATAATCTCCTTCATGGATAAGTTTTGTATGATGTCTTTTCGTCATTTTATTCTCCTTTTTCTTCGGCCAACTCGTCATAGCCATGTTCAGATATTAATACTTCCTGGCGCTCGACCAACTTAAGGATCCGTTCGAATATTTTACTCATTTGTTAACCATTATCTCAATAAATCATTATCATATATCGAGGATGAATTCAACTCTATCTTTTAAAATTCTTTCAGACCAAGGAGTATTGAAATTTCACCGATATTTCGGTAAAATAAAATTCACGTGCGTTTAATTGGCGTTTACGGAGTTGCGGCATGAAAAAGAATGGAATCATCTGGTGGGTGATGCTGTCGGTTTTGGTTGTCGTTTTATCGGCTTGTACACAGGAAGTCACCAGAGGGGTGCAATTGAATAAGATTCAAAACAATGCAGGAAAGCGTATCGCGATCTGCATTGGTATCAATGAATACGAAGATAGTACGATCGGTAGATTGAAAAAGGCCAGGAACGACGCAAAACAATTGGGGAAAGTATTAATGGAAAATGGCCAATTTGATGCGGTTTATGTGATGACCGATGATCAGGAACCAAGAAAAGAAGATTATCCGAAGCTGATTAATATTAAACGCAGAATGGATTTATTGAAAGGATTAATTAACTCACAGGCCCTGGTGATATTTTCTTTCAGTGGGCATGGAATATCGAATTCCCGGAACGAAGGTTTTTTCTTGGTCGCAGATTCGTACAGAAATGATCAAGCATTTGAAAACACGTTAAAAGTAAGCGAAATTGTTCAATGGTTAAAAGAAATCGGCATAAAGAAGTCGCTGTTATTGCTGGATGCCTGTCGGGAAAACGTTATCGAAGGTAGTCGGGCGGTCAACTTAAACATGATGCCTGAAGAACGCTTTTCTCAGGCTGAATTGGGGGCCGTGTGTTATGCCACCAAACCCGGGTGGTTTAGTTACGAGGATAGCGATTACGGCGTTTTTACAAAGTATATCATCAAAGGCTTGGGTGGGAAAGCGGATAAAGAGGTATCGGGTAATGGGGATGGGATTATATCTTTTTCCGAACTATCTGCTTATGTGGAAGAGAATGTTACCAGTTGGGCGTTAAGGGAAAGTAAATACCAGAAGCCCTATACGCAGTTACTGGGTGAGAAGTTCGGGGATATTGCTCTTTCTGCGTATGTGAAAACCGATGATAAACCCGCGGATGTAAAAGCCATGGAATCGAAAGCCCGACGCGTTTACAAAAACAATAAAGGATACTGGGAAGCGGATTTCGGGGATGGAATCATTATGGTTTATATCCCGGCAGGGGAGTTTATCATGGGATCGGATGACAACGATAAAGATGCAGAGCCGGATGAAAAGCCATCTCAAAAAGTTTTCCTGGATGGGTATTGGCTGGGAAAAACCGAAGTGACGGTGAAACAATTTAGGGTATTTGTGAATGAAACCAAATACGTGACAGAAGGAGTGGCAAAAGGAGAGGAGGGAAAAGACATATATTGGAAGAACCCCGGATTTCAACAAAGGGATGATCATCCGGTTGTATGTATGACTTGGGGAGATGCCAATGCCTACTGTCAATGGTTGTCTAAGAAAATGGGTGTATCGTTTACATTGCCGACCGAAGCGCAGTGGGAAAAGGGGGCACGGGGAATCGATGGCCGGAAATACCCCTGGGGGAACCATGCCCCCCATGCCAATGGTACATGGTATTCGAATTATGACTCTGATGACGATAAAGATGACGAAGACGGTTTTAATTGTACATCTCCCGTCGGTTTCTATCCGCAGGGGGCGTCATCCTATGGATTAATGGATATGGCCGGCAATGTATCGGAATGGTGCAGCGGTTGGTATGACAAAAATTATTATCGTTCAATGCCGTTGAAAAATCCAACGGGTCCTGCGACGGGAGAAGGCCTTATTTTTCGCGGCGATGGCTGGCTTGATCCCGCCCGGTTTGGGTATGTGCGGTCTGCCAAGCGTTTTTGTTTCGGTGGCGTTTGGTTAACATGCATCGGCTTCCGCCTCTCCATCGGTCAACAGGGCGGCAGCGACCCTGGCGGCAGTTAAGGGCAATTCGAGCAAAATGGAGGTCCGGGTGAAAGAGACAAGACGCTATTTATACTTATTTTTAATCATGCTTTTGGCATTCGTTACATCATTGCCCATCCGTGCAACGGATGACAACGTTGAAAAAACGCAGGCCACGATTATCGTGGATTTTACCGGAATCAATAAAGATGCCAGTACACTCGTTTACAAATTTTTCGGGAAAGATATTACCGAAGTCGTCTCTGAATTGAATCGGAATGAAAAAAATAAGGTCAACGCTTTAATGATTCTGGACAATGTTAAGGAAGGAATGAGTACTGATAAAATTAATGAAGCAAACCGGGCAAAGGAAACCTTTCTGACGGAGTTAAAAAATAATTATAAAGAAGTTCCTAATAAACGATGGATCAGTCGGAAAAAGGATACGATTGCGGTTTATGTCTTTCATATGGCAAAAAATGCCGAGATTAAAATCGAAGAGAAAGAGCGAAAAACCAGCCTGGCGCAAGATGTTTCGGTTTTAAAGCATTTAATCGTAGAATATGCGGCACGGGAAGGGGAAGCAATCACCGTCGCTGAGAAACGGTTTACCCTGGAAAAAAAATATGGAAAACTCGAGGTGTCGGTAATCTTAGACAAAGACGAAAAGAAAGCCGAACAAAAAGAAGAGAAGATGGAAATCATCACCGGCCCCACCGAACATTGGTTCCTTTCCGCTGATTTTACAGCGGCTAAATTAACGAAGGTCAAATTCATCACCTCGCAAGGCGCATGGGAACCCAGAGAAACACCCAAAGCCTTTTACCTGGGCATGAATTGGATGATCGGGGATATATTAAAAGAGCGGCAGAATTTATTGAAGAATTTCTTTATCAAAGGGATGTTGAAATTCTCAAAGAACCCATTGGAGTCCTATGGAATCGGGATCGGTTACAAGTTTCCGAAAGTCCGGGTGTTGGGAATCGACATTTCGTGTTTTTCTGCATTTGCGGCCTTATTATGGTCAAAAGAACAATCCGCAGATCAAACAAAGGAATTAAAAAAGCGGCAGGTTCAAGCCGGTTTCAGTTTCAACCTGGACAAAGCAATGGGCTGGGTGAAATAACAGTTAGAAAAGTTCTCTAAGAGTGAAAGCTTTTAAAGGAGCGAAAAAAACTCTAAATACCTAACCATCGTTCATCCGAACTGATGGCCATGCCTTTTTCCTTTAAATAATCTTCCGCGTCTTTGGTAAACCCTTTTATCGAAAACACAAAACCAATTGCCGGATTCAGGTTTTCTTTCTCTTTAATGCGTTGAAATTTATCAACGAATTCAGCGGCTTCTTCTTTTGAGAACGATCGGGTCTCCCGATTTTTGACTTCAATGATGATGGAATAATCCCCCGGCAATTTGGCCTGCGCCAGGATATCCGCACTGACCCCTCGGGCATGATCGATTGCGGCACTGTATTTCCAGACCCGTTCATACTCGCAAAAATTAAAATCCGTCGGAAGAAACTGAGTAATCGATTTTAGCAGGGCATTTCTTTCGCGGCCATGAAATCTCAATTGCTCCTCGATCGCATGTTCGGCAAAGTTGCCTTTAAAATAATTAAACTTTCCCTGAAGCTGATTATATTTCTTTTTTAAATTAGTGAGGGCTTCCTGGTATTCTTTCCTAATCTGTTCCGGGTCGAAATACTCAATCTCTTTTTGATAGACACTCCGAAAAACTTTATCAAAAATATTGTCTTGAACCCCGCGGTAATCGAAGTTGGTTGATCCTTGCCGAATGATGTCCGCCTTGACCAGGGCCTTGAGCCTCTTTTCCAGTTCGACATCGGTCATATCCAATGGTAAATCATCCAATAATTCTTTTCGGGTAAATTCCCGGTCCCGATGTTTACTCAAGTAAAGCACGATGTTTTTGGCGTTCTTGTCATTGACTCGGCTAAACGCTGATGCCACATAGGTCATCCAGGTGGATTTGATTTCTCCCCAGTCATTCAACGTTTCAAATTCAAGCGTTCGAATCAACCCTTCGGAATCCGTAAGATCCTTTCCCGGACATTCGGAACCCAATATGGCACTGATATAAAAGGGACTCCCTTCCGTTAATTGGGCAATGAAATAAGCGGTTTCATCGGTAACCGGAACCTCAAAGTACAAGGAATAGTTAAAGATCATTTCAATGGCTTCGTCTTCGGGCATGTTTTGAAGATACCGGAACTTGAACCGTGCCGGAAGCATCATCAGCAACAGATTCATGAGCCAGCCCACCCAACTGCCGGAAACCAGGAGCGGTGCGATTTTGCTTTCGGCCGTGCTTAAATACCCACCGGCCATCGTGTCTGCAAGATTCTTCTTTTTTTTATCCCAATATATTTCGCTATTCAAAAACTGGAATTCATCGATCATCTGAACGATGAATTCATTTTGCTGTGCAGCGAGTTTCCGTGGTGCATCCCGAACAAGGGTCCAGAGCGTATCAACATATTCATTCTTATATTCGTGCTCCACTCCTTTAATTAATTCTGTTAAATAATGCAAATCCTCTTTTTTTACCATATCGATAACATGTTGAAAATCGTAGCCTTCGGTTGAGTCCAGATATTTGGGGTTCCGGGTTTTAAACGCAATATATTGATAGATAAAAGTAAGAAAAAAATCCTTACAAAAATCCCCGATCCACATATTGGTTTCTTTGATCTCGTAATAAAACGGGATGACGCCATTGTTTTGATCAAAAACGATATTGAATAACCGTTCCATCAGGGCGGTTTTTCCCATCTTTCGACGGGCCAGAATGGCCGTGCTTTTGGATTTTTCTTTTTTAATGCCATCGATCCATTTCAGAAAATAAGCGAGTTCTTCTTTTCTTCCGGTAAATAGATCCGGGCTACCGATTCGTTCTTTTAATGCATATTTCATGGTTGTTACTATATCACAATGAAAAAGAAATGGCAATTCGCAACCGGAATGGCCTATTAAAATTTATTCCTATCTTTTAACAAGCCCCCATTGGCGTAAGGCGTCCCACAATACGAAATAAAGAAGTGGTGAAATTCATCTTGAAATTTCACCGATATTTCGGTAAAATAAAATTTACGTGCGTTTAATTGGCGTTTACGGAGTGCGGCATGAAAAAAAATGGAATCATTTGGTGGGTGGCGCTGTCAATCATGTTAATCATTACTTTGGCTTGTTCAAGGGCAAATAAAAAGGGGGTTCAAAAATTAAATAAACTTGATCCCGGTAAACGTATAGCGATTTGCATTGGGATTAATGAATATGAAGACAATACGATCAGTAAGTTGAAAAATGCCAGGAACGATGCTTTAGAACTCGCAAAAGTATTAAAAGAAAATGGCCAATTTGAAACGGTTTATGTGATGACCGATGATCTGGATGCAAAAAAAGAAGATTACCCAAAGCTGATGAACATCAAGCGAAAGATGGATTTTTTGAAAGGGTTTATTAAGCCACAGGACCTGGTCATATTTTCGTTCAGTGGTCATGGAATATCGAATTCCCAAAATGAAGGTTTTTTGTTGGCCGCAGATTCATATCATAATAATTTGTATGAAAGCAGTTTAAAAGTAAGTAATATTGTCAAATGGTTAAAAGAGACCGGTGTAAAGAAGTCACTGTTACTGTTGGATGCTTGCCGGGAAAACGTTATCGAAGGTATGGCGTTGAATTTAAACATGATGCCTGGAGAAAGATTTTCTCAGGCAGAAGTAGGGGCCGTGTGTTATGCCACCAAATCCGGGTGGTTTAGTTATGAGGATAGTGATTTAGGCGTTTTTTCAAAGTATGTTATTGAAGGTTTAGGTGGGAAGGCAGATAATGAAGTATCGGGGAATAGGGATGGGATTGTTTCTTTTTCCGAACTCTCTGCTTATATAGAGGAAGAAGTTTCCCGATGGGCATTAAAGGAAAGTAAACAACAGAAGCCCTATACCCAGTTATTGGGTGAGAAATTCGGGGATATTGCACTTTCTGCTTATGCTAAAACTGAGGAAGCAAGGGTGGAAATCCAAAATGATAAACAAAAGGATACAAAAGTCGGAAAAATAGTAACAAAAAAAGAAGAAGGAAACAACGTGCAATTACCCAATGATAAACCCGCGGAAGTAAAAGCCATGGAATCCAAGACGCTTCGGGTATATAAGAATGATAAAGGATACTGGGAGGCGGATTTCGGGGATGGAATCCTCATGGTCTATATCCCGGCAGGGGAGTTTATCATGGGATCTGATGATAAAGATAAAGATGCATATTCGGATGAAAAGCCATCCCACAAGATTTACCTGGATGGCTATTGGCTGGGAAAAACCGAAGTGACGGTGAGCCAGTTTCGGACATTTTTAAATAAAACAGAATACGTGACAGAAGCGGAACAGGGTGATGGCGCTTACTCATGGAACGGTATTAGGTATGAAAAATATAAAATTGATTGGAAATATCCCGGTTTTGAGCAGAAGGAAAATTATCCGGTTGTATGTGTAAGTTGGAATGATGCGAAAGAATATTGTAACTGGTTGTCGAAAAAGGTCGGTGTATCGTTCACGTTGCCGACCGAAGCGCAGTGGGAAAAGGGAGCGCGGGGAACCGATGGCCGGAAATACCCCTGGGGGAACCATGCCCCCTATGCCAATGGAACTTGGTATGCCAATTACGGTGAGGTTGATAGGGAGAAAAGGAAGGAAGGTGGATTTGAAAAAACTTCTCCGGTGGGATTCTATCCACAGGGGGCATCACCCTATGGCTTGATGGATATGGCCGGCAATGTATGGGAATGGTGCAGCGATTGGTATAAATATTATCCGTTAATGCCGTTGAAAAAAAATCCCACAGGACCTGTGGCGGGCGATCTCCGTGTATTGCGCAGCGGTAGCTGGTTCCGCGACGCCAGGAGCGTGCGTTCGGCCATGCGTCTCAGGGACGATCCCGGCTACCGTCACGACAGCGTCGGCTTCCGTCTTTCCATAGGTCAACAGGGTGGCAGCGATTCTGTGGGCAAGTAAAGGGCAATTCGAGAAAATGGAGGTCCGGGTGAAAGAGATAAGACGCTATTTATACTTATTTTTAATCATGCTTTTAACAGTCGTTACATCATTGCCCATCCGTGCGGCAGATGACAACGCTGAAAAAGCGCAGGCAACAATTATCGTGGACTTTACCGGAATCAATAAAGATACCGGTACACTCGTTTACAAATTCTTCGGAAAAGATATTACCGAAATCGTCTCTGAATTGAATCGGAATAATAAGAATAAGATCGATGTTTCAAATGTCCTGGCCAATATTAAGGATGAAACCAATTCGGATAAAATTAATGAAGCAAACCGGGCAAAAGAAACCTTTCTTACGGAGTTAAAAAATAACTATAAAGAAGTGCCGAATAAACGATGGATCAGTCGGAAAAAAGATTCGATTGCGGTTTATGTGTTTCATACCGCCAAAAATGCGGAAATTAAAATCGAAGAGAAAGAGCGAAAAACCAGCCTGGCGCAAGATGTTTCGGTTTTAAAGCATTTGATTGTCGAATATGCGGCACGCGAAGGGGAAGCAATCACCGTCGCTGAAAAACGGTTTACCCTGGAAAAAAAATATGGGAAACTCGAGGTGTCGGTGATCTTAGACAAAGACGAAAAAAAAGCCGAACAAAAAGAAGAGAAGATGGAAATCATCACCGGCCCCACCGAGCATTGGTTTCTTTCCGCTGATTTTACAGCGGCCAAATTAACAAAGGTCAAATTCATCACCTCGCAGGGTGCCTGGGAACCGAGGGAAACGCCAAAGGCCTTTTACCTGGGCATAAATTGGATGATCGGGGATATATTGAAAGAACGGCAGAATTTATTGAAGAATTTCTTTATCAAAGGGATGTTGAAGTTTTCAAAGAACCCGTTGGAGTCCTATGGCATCGGGATCGGATACAAGTTCCCGAAGGTTCGGGTATTGGGAATCGATATTTCGTGTTTTTCCGCATTTGCGGCCTTAGTATGGTCAAAAGAACAATCCGAAGATCAAACAAAAGAATTAAAAAAGCGGCAAGTTCAAGCCGGGTTCAGTTTCAACCTGGACAAAGCAATGGGCTGGGTGAAATAACGGGGATTGCCTTTCGGCGACCAGTGGAGCAAGCGCCTCCCAAAGCTTTCAACAGCCGCAATTAGGAATTGCAACAAAATCCTCTTCTTTCCTTTTTTTCGAAGATGATTGATTTTTATATACCCAATCGTTTATAATTACGCATAATGCGTAACGCAAAATGCGTAATTTTAAAAAGGAGGCCTGATAACTGTGATGAACCCATTTATATATAAGAGGGAAAACTTTTAAGTTTTCTCGGCAATGAATTTAGAAAATGAGGTTTTTTGAATGCAAATAGCATTGGATGTGACTGCCGAAGCAATTATTAAACAATAAGAAAAATGAGCATGGATGATCTCGAAAAGATAAAAAGGGCTCTGATGCAAAGGGAGATGTATTTTAAAAGGCACAAAAAGGGAAAAATTTCAAATTTGATCCGCGATTTTAAGAAGGAAGGATATTCCGAAGGCTTTTTAAATGATCTTGAAAACGGCTTAAAAAAGAGTTCTTTATATAATGAAGATTAAGGGTATTAGAGAGGACTGTTTGAAAACAATCCGTTTCACTCCTCCCTTAATCAACGATAAACGGAGAAATAAGAGTCTTAAAAAACTTATCGGCATTGGTTTTGGGTTGCCAATTCATATAAATATTCAGGGGCTAAATCCAAGCCATTTTCCCATACCAGGGTATCAGCGTTTACTTCAAATTTTTTGAATTGCTGTTGGTCCCGAAGCATTCTGAAAATCTCTCGATGATCATTGGTTATAGTCGATTCCAGGTCGACGATGCCTTCTATATTATCATTAAATTTAATCCAAACCTTGAAAGAATCTATATACTTTGCTTTTGTTACCCATTTCATGGTTATACTCCTAAGTTAAAGGTTTTATTTTCTTATATTTTCCCTCTTCTTTGAGAGATTCCCAATTATCCAATAATTCAGTTCTGTGATTATTAGCCCATTCCAATAGTAAAGCGATTACTCGTTTCGGAAGTTTTCCCTCGATTAATTTCAGCTCCTTTATTGCTATTTTACCTCGGAAATCATTGTACTTGGCATGAAAATGAGGAGGATCATGTTCATTAAAATACATATAAATTATTATTCCTAAAAATCTACTGATTTCAGGCATTAATCCTCCATATGAATTAATTTTATTATTACCATATTTGTAGTATGGATTAATTTGTAATATTTGTCAAGGTCAAGGATAACAAAATTAAAATATTGCCTGCCCGTGTGTTCGATGTGTTTTTTGTGTTGGGACCGAATGCGAATTGCTGGCTGGCAAAAGCAACAATCCAGGGGTCAAGTCCAACCTGGACAAAGCAATGGGCTGGGTAAAATAGATTTAGATTTATTCTGGCGATTGTTATAATTGAGAAGATAAAAGAGAAATATTAACGCCAATATGAAGTTATAAATATAATCTATTGAAATTTTTTGCCTTCCGGTATATTATAATTACATGAGAAAAGCATTTGATCGGTGGCCAGTGGCCAGTTTAAAGTGGCCAGTTAAAAACAAGTCGGGACAAAAATGGGTTACTTCTTTTACTGGCAACCGATAACTGGTAACCGAATTAGAGGAGGGACCTAAAATGAAGTATGTAACCAGCTTTGAAAGAGTAGGTCGAAGAAAAGGAATAAAGGAAGGAAAAAAGGAAGGAATAAAAGAGGAGAAGATTCAAGTAGCAATACGGATGATAAATGCCGGATTTCCTATAGAAAATATTGCCAATATCAGTGGCCTCACTGAAAAAGAGGTAAAAAAACTTATGCCTGTAGAGGATACATCGAAGAATTCTTCTTCCCGGGCTTCCCATGTGGCCCATCACCGTACCTGAGAAAAAGACTTGCATCCAACCCCGTCGGGCCAAAATACCCATGCGATTATTTAAACCAATAACCATTATTTTTTTCGCTCTTTTCCTGTGCGGTAACCTTACCACTAACGCCCAAACCAAACGGGCGTTTCTGGTGGGAATCGACAACTACAATCCCGGTAAGATTCAACGACTCGATTGCAGGAAGTGTTTCTCTAATCTTTATGGGTGTATCAATGACGTCGACGAAATGGCCGGTATTCTGGAAGCGAGATATCAATTTAATCATGAGGATATTCATACGCTTCGGAATGAAAACGCCACGCGGGATAATATTTTGACGAATTTTGAAACGTACCTGATTCATGAAGCCGCACCCAATGATATCTGCGTCTTTTATTATTCGGGGCACGGTTCGCAGGTCAAAAACTCAAAATCGAATGAACCGGATCATCTCGATGAGACGATCGTTCCCTCCGATTCGTATCGCGGCGTCAAAGATATCCGTGACAAAGAATTAAAAAAATTATTTAACCGGGCATTGGATAAACATGTTCAATTGACGGTAATCATGGACTCCTGCCACAGCGGTTCGATTTCCAGAGGAATTTCGGTTCCTGCTCGATCGAAATTTCTTCCGCCGGAAGAATGCGACATCGCTGATCCGCCGGATAACGATGATCCGCCCTCCAAACGAGGCGCGTTAATTTTTTCCGCTACCCAGGATTTCGATAGGGCGGTGGAAACCGAAGACGAGAACAATAATTCCCACGGGTTGTTTACCTGGGCGCTGCTCAACGTTTTAAAAAGCGCGCCCATCGATGAATCGGCCGAACATATCAAACTCCGGGTGAATGCCCTGATCAAAAGCGAAGGAAATTTGCAAGAACCCAACCTCGAAGGTTCTACCGATTTCCGGATGAAACCGTTATTCGGGGTTCAACCGGGCGACCGTTCGACTGTCACGGCTGTGGTGATTCACACCGATAAAAAAGGAATCTTGTTACAGGGTGGTATTGCCGCTGGTATTCTTAAAAATTGCGAGTTAAAAAAATGTGCTACCAAAGACAGCGTCTCGGATATCCGAGTGCGTGTCACCGAGGTTCAGGGGTTGAATCGATGTATGGCCCAGGTGATACAGGGAAACCTCAACGCGATTGAAACGGGGGATTTGTTTGAAATGGAGCGGTGGGTATCACCGCCGGAGAAACGCCTCAACATCCGGGTACCGGCCAGCCCGTTTTCTTTCAATGAATTAACCCGCTTTGCACAGGAGATGAATCGCGTTCGCAATTTCAATCGCGTGGAATGGATCGAAGACCCAACGGAAAAGAGTCCGGATTATATCCTGTTTTGGAATGATTCCCAGTGGGTACTCAAAACGCCTAAAGATGAGACCGTGAATTTGGGTTCAACCGTTACTGCCAATGACGTGATCAAACACATGCGTTCAACCCTTCCAAACGACAAGAAAAAAGCCGGCTTCTTTCTTCAACTACCGTTAAGCTCGGAATGGAAGGCATCGGTTCAAACCGAAATCGCCGATTGCAATGATTCGGTTGAATTGGTATCGTCATCCATTGGTGCGCATTATCTATTGGTGGGGCGTTTCACCGGCAATCGGATCGACTATGCCTGGGTGCTTCCCAACACGGTTCGCGATAGTGAAAAGGAAGGTGCACTTCCGGTTCGGACCGATTGGATAACGGCCGAAAAGCCGATCGCTTCCAAGGAAGTATTAAATCAATTCAAGGAGAACGTATTCAAACTGGCCCGGATTCGGGCGTGGTTGCAATTGACTTCGCCGTCGGATTCCGGCGTGTTTCCGTATCGATTGGCGTTGAAACATGCCGCATCCGGGGAAATAACGGCCGCAGGTCCATTAAGGGAAGGCGAAACCTATGGGTTGATCCTTCAAGCGGATAAAGAGAAACTCGGTCAAAAAATAGAAAAACGGTATGTGTATGTGTTTGTGATCGATAGCAATGGAAAAGGAACGCTGCTGTTTCCATCAGTGGAGCAAATGAATTCCGAGAATCATTTTCCGGTTCAAGAAAACGATGTCCCCACCGAAATCGCCTTGGGAAATAGAGAACTATTCAATATTCAAAAACCTTTCGGTATAGATAACTATATTCTATTAACCACGGCGGAGCCGATTTCGGATCCGGGTGTATTGGATTTTAGTGGCGTGAAAAGGGGAACCGGAAAAAGGAATCCCTCTCCTCTTGAAAAACTTCTTTCCGGTGTCGGGTTAAAGCGAAGCGGTTCGGCGGCGGTCACACCCATGACCTGGTCGATTGAGCGGTTATCGATTTTAAGTTTACCCCAAAATTAAAATTTTTCCTGACCAGCGACTAAAAAAGAATCGATGACTGAGCTTTTTGATGGGTTTGGCGATAAGGCGGATGATTCTGTAGGGGCAGACCCGCGTGTCTGCCCGTGTGTTCAATGTGGTTTTCGTGTGGGACCGAATGCCAATTGCTGAGCGCAAAAACAAGATTGCAATAAAATTTTACTTATGATATATAGTATGATTTTAGGATCACATTATCACGAGGTGCAGATCATGACCCCAGGAATAATTATCTTTTTAATGGTTGTCGTGCTGATGTTTTTTATCATCATCGGTTCGATTATTAAGCGTCGAATGAAATTAAAAAATGCCAATATGAAACAACAGGGTTTTATTCCCTCCGGCTCGGAAGAACAAGGCCAGTACCAGGGAATCTCATACGCATATAAACATTATCCGGGAAGCAAAAACTCCCCGCCATCATTTATGGTGGTCATTAATTGCCCGTCCCCATCCACCGGCGCGTTTAAAGTTACCCGAGAAACCGGATTCGACCGTTTCTGCAAACATCTGGGCTTATGCGTGGAATTAAACACCAATGACCCGGAATTTGACGATATGTTTTATATTACCACCAATATGCTTTATTTTACGCGACAATATCTGGATGATGCGGAAAAACGCCGGTTAATCCGAAACATCTTCGATAAGGGATTCAATGAAGTCAAATTTGAGGGTCAAACGATAACGGCAACTTGGCACTCCTTCCCCCGCGGCAATACCATGGATATCAAAACCGTGGAAGAAATCGTCGCCGCGCTTTCGGGAATGAGCACCAATATCCCCTATGCCACGGAACCGGAAGCCGCTCCATGGAAATCGAAACGGGTCTTCGCGTTTGCCATTCCCATCCTCCTCCTGGTCACCGGCGTGATTTGCCTCATTGTCGGTTTGTCCTCGTATCTCCCCCTGGATACGGGAAAAGTGTTTATGGATTCGTTAAAATACAGCGTGCCGCTCTGGATCATATTCGTATGGATGGCCATCCAACTCCTCAAAGGGCGATCCTCGTCCCACCGCGAAGCACTCGCTGTGTTTATCCTGTCGATCTTCGCTTTTTCAATCGGTTCATTCGGCATTGAAACAACCCTGAACGGCGTCATGGACGCCCAGTCACCCTGCACCCACGTGGTCAATGTCATGGAAAAATACTCGGTTCGGGGTAAACACTCGTACTCCTACTATGCGGTTGTACGGTCCTGGCGCGCAGGGGAATCCACGGAAAAGTTAAAAATCCATAAATCCCTCTATCATGACCTGAATCCCGGAATATCCAAAATGGGCATTACCACCAAACCGGGACACTTCGGATTCGAATGGCTGGTCAATTATAGTAATAACTCCCAATACTAAAATAAACCGGGAACCCTTTCTCGAAAGGGTTCCCGAACCCTCCCAACGCGTTTAGCCAAACTTTCTTTTTAAAATAATTCCAAAAAAAAATTTTATTGTTTATTTTTTTTTTTTATGCTATACTTCACCCGCCAAAAAAAATGATATGTTTAGTTAACGCTTAATTAGGGAGAGTTGGGAATGATTAAGCCGGGAAATATGGAAAAGAAAACGTTTAAATTAACACGGCCCGTCATTTTTTTCTTTGTTACGTTTTTGATAGGTATAAACTTTATTTTTGCCGAGATCGATCAGGTAAGGGTCACGGATAAACGGGCCGTTGTGCGGGAATACCCGCGTTCGGATAGCAAGATCCTCGCGCAGGTCAGCGAGGGAACATTGCTTCAAGTCAAAGGCAAAACCGGCGAGTGGGTTGAAATCGTTCTTCCGCCAGAGCCATCACAAACCCAAGACCGTCCGCCGCAATCCGCCGCATTGGTGGGATACGTGCCTCAACAATCGGTTCGAGAGGTTCAGAAGAAAGACCGCCTGTTTATCATGGGCCTGGGCATGCTGCGCATCAACTGGGCAGACGTGAAAGGCAATGAACTCCGGTTTCGCACCAGCGATCTGGGGCTTCCGGCCGATTTTTCCACCCGCGAACGGGCCTCATTTCTGATCGACGGGACATTCGGTCACCGGACGTATACGATAAACGGTCACCTCAATTATGATCCGGAAAACCGGGTCATGGAACCGCCCCTGGATTTCCTGTTTAATGTGGGCAATCAACATACCTACCTGTCGGTCGGAGATATTCCGACGGGCGTGATGCTCGATTCGATCTTTACCCGATATGTCCACCCGTTTCGAGGAGGGATTGCCGGCACCGGGTCCAACCGACTCGGTGTGCAAGTGATGGCCGGCCTTTCCCGGGGAGAATCCGGAATCGAGGAACTTCCGGCGGATGCGGGTTCAGGCCCTTATTACCTGAACGATTCTCCGATTATCCGGGGAAGCGAGGCCGTCTTCCTGGTGACCCGAAATGCCGCCAACCCGGATCAGGAAATCAGACGAACGCCGATGATCCGCAACCGCGATTACTTCATGGATGACGACCGCGGTTCGATCCTATTCAATTATCCGCTTTATGCCACGGACGAGATGGGAAACCCGGTCTATGTCCTGGTCAATTATCAGTTCGAAACCATTGCCGGGCGATTCTCGCGAGCGGTTTACGGGCTCAAAGCCTTTGCGATGCCGTTGAAATTTCTCAAGCTCAATGTGTCCTATATCGCGGATTCGGATAAGGATCAAACGATCGAGAATATGTTTAAAAATTCCCGCGGTATTGTTTCCTTTGGCCTGGATATCGATTCTCAACCGCTGACGCTTTTCAGCGAAGTTGCGTTTAGTTCCGAACCTTCATCTCAAAAACAGCATGCCTTTTTCGGGGGCGGTATATTAACGGTGTCCCCCAACCTGCATGTATTTTTCAACGGCTGGTCGTTGAACGCCGATTTTCCCACGTTTGCCAATACCCAACTGCAATACGGGTACAGTCTATTTCAAGTTTTTCCGGTTTATGCGGAACGCACGATTTTTCTTTCTCCGTTTCAATTTACCCGAAACCTGAGCGCCGAACTGTATCCCTTTACCCTATCCCGGATATCGGTGGAAGAAAACGAAGTGCATGGTTTTGCCGAATGGGAAAGCCGTGCGTTAAAGGTCAGCGCCGGGTATGGCACCCGCAAGCAAACGGCAACCCACCAACACACGAACCTGTTTTATACGTCCCTGTATTTCAATCGGGACGCCACTCAGGCATGGGGAAAAGTGGAGCTGGATCAAACCGATGGGTCCGATCAAACCGCCGTGGATCACCGGACCAACGATATCATGGTGGGGTGGCGCCAGAAATTGATGAAACTTGCCAAAGGAAATATCTTCGTGCAGGGGGATTATAAAAACAATCGCTTCGATGATTTTCTCGATCGTTACCCGGATACAACCTATCGCATGATTTCGATTTTCAGCGAATACCTGTCCGGGAGCGAGGGTGTTTTTACCGGGTACCGGAAAGAATGGCTGAAGGATCAAAACGATCATCATCGGATCCTGGATCTCGATGTATTTGAAGTCGGTATTCGGCAGCACGTTTACAAAGGTTTTTTTATCGATACGCGATACCGAAAAGAGAGCGGAAGCCGGGAAGGTGTTTCCTCATCGGGTCATCTCCTCTCTCTGGGGGCAGGTGTCGAGAGCCGGAAATTCAGGGCAGTGGGACGGTACGAATTTCAGTTCAACCGGGCCAATGGAACCGAAGGTAAACGCCGGTTATGGTCTCTTTATCTTTTCGGTTCTCCCCTCAAACGCATGAGTGTGAATGTGCGGTATTACAAACAATTGGGAAGAAATAAGGCCATTTATTCCCTGGACGAACAGTCGGAAGAAGAATTAACGTTTCGGTTCTTATGGAGGCCGTGGGGATTTCTCAATCTTTATTCCCAGTGGCGTTACGACACCAACCTGGAACTGTATCCGCCATTGGACCGGACGCGGAGTAATTCCCTGGCATCCGTGCAAGGGTTGAAGTTCACCTTTTCCAAACGCGCCGAGCTTCTGGCCAATTATAAATTATTAAAGGTATGGGGACCGATTAAAAATCGAAAATATTCGGCAGCCCTCGAATTCGGGTACCTGCTGTTCAGGCATATCCGAGCCGGACTGGGGGTGGAACGCATCGATTTCGAGGATCCCACTCACAGCGACGCCGATTATAAATCCACGGTGGGGTATCTGAAATTGGTGGTGCTTTATTAACAAGTTATACTACTTTGAAAAAAAGTAGTTTGGGGTAAGGAGTTAAGGAAGGAGTTTAAGATGGAAATCAAAAAACCGATGAAAAAACATCTCATTGCGGGTTGTTTTGGTTTTATTTTTTATATTATTATTATATTATCATTCGCCGCTGTTCCGTTAGTCGCGCAACAAGATTTTACAATTGCGGCCTCTCCTGCAAGTCGGGACATCGCTCAGGGAGACGCCACATCGTATACCTTCACGCTAACCGGTTTAAATGGGTTTCAAGGGAATATCGATCTCAATGTTACGGGATTACCGGATGGCGTGGAATGGGATTTTAATCCCAATCCGGTGGTGATCGGAACGCCGCCCACCTCGGAACTCGCCAATCGTTGGCGTTCGACCGCAGACGGTGATACGGGGGAAAGTACATTGACGATCGTGACCGCAGCGGACACCGTCCCCGGAACATACACGCTGACCATTACCGGAACGAGCGGAGAGTTGACGCATGCCACCACCGTTACCTTAACCATCCAGGGATCCCAACCGCCCCCGGATTTTTCCATGGCCGCTTCACCGGCCAGCCGAGAGATCATTCAGGGCGAATCGACCGCGTATACCGTTTCCCTGACCGGCTCGAATGATTTTAATGCATCGGTCACCCTCAGTGTGTCGGGGTTACCTGCGGGCGCCGGTTCCAGTTTTACCGTCAACCCCGTGGCGCTAACCCCAACCGGCGAAACCATTCTAAATCTCACCACCACCGCCCAAACACCGGCCGGTACCTATACTTTAACCCTGACCGCTGACGGGGGTGGAAAAAACCATTCGACAACCGTCACCTTAAAAATAAATCCCAAACCCCCCGATCCGGATTTTTCGATTGCCGTGTCACCGGCCAGTCGGGAGATCACCCAGGGCGAATCGACCGCGTATGCCGTTTCTCTGACCGGCTCGAATGATTTTAATGCGTCGGTCACCCTCAGTGTGTCGGGGTTACCTGCGGGCGCCGGTTCCAGCTTTACCGTCAACCCCGTGGCATTAACCACAACCGGTGAAACCCTGTTAAATCTCACCACCACCGCTCAAACGCCGGCCGGTACCTATACTTTAACCCTGACCGCTGACGGGGGTGGAAAAAACCATTCGACAACCGTGACCGTAACCGTCCATTCTCCAACTCCCATTCCGGATTTTTCGATGGCCGCGTCACCGGCCAGCCGGGAAATCACACGGGGCGAATCGACCGCGTACACCGTTTCTCTGACCGGTTCGAATGATTTTAATGCGTCGGTCACCCTCAGTGTATCGGGGTTACCCGCAGGTGCCGGTTCCAGTTTTACCGTAAACCCCGTGGCATTAACCACAACCGGTGAAACCCTGTTAAATCTCACCACCACCGCTCAAACGCCGGCCGGAACGTATACCTTAACCCTGACCGGGGACGGGGGTGGAAAAAACCATTCGACGACCGTGACCTTAACCGTCAATTCCCCAGCCCCCACGCCGGATTTTTTCCTCACGGTTTCTCCGACCAAACGGAGTATTCTCCAGGGATCGCCGACCGCTTATAACATTGCGGCTTCGGCCCTGAACGGTTTCACAGGCACCATCTCCCTTCAAGTCAGGGGAATTCCTCAAGGAGCGACCGCTTATTTCAATCATCCGACCCTAACCCCCGGGGGACAATCCAGACTCTGGGTGACCACGACGTCATCCACGCCATCCGGAACCTATCCCCTCACCATCGATGCGAAAAGCGGTGCAAAGACACATTCCTATTCGGTGAGCCTGGAAATCGGGTGCTACGATTTCTCCGTCAGTATCAACGCTTCTGCCGATCGAGGCCCTGCCCCGTTCAAGACCCGGTTTGAACCCGTCATTTCAACCCGAGGCGATCGCTCGATCGATCGGTATCAATACCAATGGAATTTCGGTGATGACAACCGTTCCACCGAGCCAAAACCCGAGCATACGTTTCAAACCTCAGGCACGTACGGTGTATCGCTTACGGTTACCGACGTCTGCGGCAATTCCCGGAAGGCGACCCGGACCATTGTCGTGGACGCCTTTAAAGGGACTTTATCCAAAACTTTTTCCGTTTCCGAGGCCAGGCCCGGCGAAGCGGTTTCCTTTACCCTGACCGCGGTGAACCGCACGCCATATCCTTTTACCCATATCACCATTCGGGATACCCTTTCCCCGCTCCTGCAGTATACCGGAAATAACGCCGCCGTACCGGTCCGGGTATCCGGACAGGAACTCGAATGGAACTTTCCTGCCCTGGCTTCGGGCCAATCCCTTTCCGTTAAGGTCAACGTGACCGTTTCGCCCGACGCCCCATCCGGGTCCATCGCCAACACGGCTTATCTCTATCAGGAAAGCCTCGGCACCGGAAATTCCATTGCGTCCAACACGGCGTCCCTGACGATTCGCCCGATCACGCTAACGCTGGTCAAACAGGTCGATAAACCCACGGCCAAAGCCGGTGAAACCGTTGAATACCGGTTAACCTTGAAAAACGATTCGACTGTCCTTCTGACCGGTATCGATCTGAACGACACGCTGCCCGACTCCCTGGAATACGTTTCCCAAACATCAGCCGACGGGTTTCATTTTTCCCGACAGGGCCGGAATCTGTTATGGGAAGGGAGGCTTCAACCCCAGGAGCAGGTCGCGTTTACGGTTCGCGCGCGCACCGCCCCGAATCTTTTATCCGGGACACGCATCGAAAACACAGCTTCCGTAACCACAGCGCAAACCGGGAGCCAGACGATCCGTTCCAATACGGTGGAAACCGCGATTACGGCCGACCCCATTGCTCCGACCAGCGTGCATTTCTCCAAACACGTGGATGTTGCCCAATCGCACGTGGGTCGTATCGTTCGCTTCCGGTTGAGGATCGAAAATACCTCCGCTTCCAATTTGTTGAACCCTGTTATCGATGATCAACTGCCTCAGGGGTTCACTTATGTACCGCACTCAACCCTGTTGAACGGCCGCCCGTTTAATGACCCTCAGGGAAGCCGTCGGCTGACCTGGACCTTGCCGACCATTGGACCCGGCGAGACGCTCACGTTACGCTACCATGCGGTGATCGGGGCCGATGCGGCGCGGGGCAGGAATATCAATCGCGCCTTTTTAAAAACCAAAGACAACAGCGGCCAGGAGATTCTCCTGGATGCCGCGGTGTTAATCGGTATCTCCGCCGATAGTTTCATCTTTTACGGCAGTCTCGAAGGCACCGTTTACCTGGATCGCGATGGGGACGGCACGTACTCGATTGTCGATACGCCGCTGCCCAATATTGAAGTCGCGATGTCCAACGGGGACAAAGCGATCACCGATTCCGAGGGACATTATGCGTTTGAAGAGCTCTTTTCCGGGGAATATGCCGTATCGGTGAACCGCTCGACTCTCCCGGAAAAATACCGGTCGGCGTCTTCGATTCCTCATCTGGTCACCTTATCGGAGGGGCTAGCCGAAATAACGGATTTCCCTGTAAGGTTCACGCAAGCTGACGAGGACATGGGGCAAATTCAGGGCCGGGTATTCTTTGATAAAAACAAAAACGAAACATACGATATCGATGACCCGCCGGTCAAGGAATTCGCGGTCAGCCTCGACAACCAGACTGCCGTAAAGGGAAGCAATGGCGACTTCCTCATAACCCGTATTCCACCCGGAACACACACGCTCGAAATCACGTGCGCCGGCCAAACGGTCCAAAAAGAATTGAACGTTAAAAGGGGTCCCAATCTCATCGATATTCCTTTGCTCTATCCGGGTGTCCAATTCATCATTAAGGGAGAATGACGACCATGTGGAGAAAAAAAATTTTTATTTTTTTATTGGGTTTTTTTCTATCTTTTATTGGGGTTTGCAATTTATCCGGAACGGTTCAAATCTCCGGTTCAACGACCATCAATCAGCGCAGCCAGCAGACCTATACCGTGACCATCCGGAACACCACGAGCAGCCCGTTAACCAACCTGGTCCTCACGATGACCATCGGGCCGGAGACCGATGTCTTTTATGTGCCATTTTCATCGTCGCTTCAGATTAGTTCGACCCCTACGGCTTGCTATTCCGAACCCAGTCCCGGTGCCACGCCAACGACGCATATCTGGGATCTCAATACCCTGTGCGGGAGTGCGATCGTCCTCAATCCTGCCGACACGTTAACCTTGAGTTTTAAAGTTCAGGCCACCTGCAATGGCGTTGCCGGTGCCATGAGCGCCCATTTTCAATACCGAGTGGCAGGAACCGGTTTTTTTGAAGATGCGTCATTCGCCATTCAGATCAATCCGTTTACGCCCGCTCAGGGCCCGAATATTTCCATTACCCAAACCTCACCCAATGTTCAGGGTTCATGCACTGACACGCGTCAGTGGGAAGTCACGGTCACCAATACCGGAACGGAGACCGCCGAATACGTGCGGATCGAAATTCCCAACGAAGCGATTACGCTGGACAACCCCGATTGGGTCCTGTACTACACCTGCGATGATGAGACGACGTCGTGTTCGGATAAAAATACGCGAATTTATACCTGTCAAGATCCGTTCTCGGATGACGCATGGATTAATATTATAGAAATCGACAACCTGGCTCCCGGGGAATCGAGGACGTTTCCGGCCAGCGGAACGTTGAATATGGAAAAGATTAATTGTTCGTCCGGTGGGCCAATCAATGCCCGGGCAAGATGGCGATGCGGCGTCTTCGGCGAAGATATTTCCAATTATTGTTTCTTTACCGCGACGGCACCGCCCCTAACGTTCAATCTCCCGGACCTGCAAATTGAAAGCATAACGCCTCATCTCACCTGCAATGCGGATGGCACGCTGAGCGGTACCGTTACCGTGCGCGTGAAAAACGCCGGATCAGGAACCAGCTCGGGAGCATTTAAGGTCCGGGTCACGGACGGCACGTGGACTGAAGAAGTGAATGCGCCCGCCAATCCGATTGCCCCGGGTGCATATGTGGATATCACGGTTCCCAAACCGACCTGGAATACCTGTTCGTTCCCGTTAACCGCTTTGGCCGATTCCACTGACGTGGTTTGCGAATGCAATGAGGAGAATAATACCCGCGAGGAGCCGATCACGATTCCCGATATCCGCATCACTGCCGATACATTAACCCTAACGTGTCAAGCCGCCGGAAATGTGAAAATATCCGGACGGGTGACACTCACCAATGCCGGGTGCGGGGTTTTAACCGGTAATATTCCGGTTCGATTTTCAGCTTACAGCGAACTCGGGGCCGGTGGAACCCTGATGTCCCAATGGACCCAAACCTTACCCAATGTGAGTATTGCAGCCGGAGCAACGCAGTCATTCGATGTGTCTTCTCCTGCTTTTTCCGGAAATGGAATAACCCATTCCCCGGCCTGCCATTATTCGATTAAGGTTGAAGCCAACGTCGATCGAAGCGTGAGCGAATTCAATTGTATGAATAATACTTATATTACAGATAAAACAGTGGAGATTCCTGATATCGTCGTTCAATCGGTGGACGCTTCCTTAACCTGCACGCCGGATGGGAAATACCAGATCAACGGACGGGTCACCCTGAAAAACAGCGGATGCGGTCCTGGTTTTAAATCCAATGTTCACGCTCAATTCGCCGTGTACCCGGGTACCGGATGCAACGGTTCCCCCCTGTTTGTGCTGCCCCACGTATTCGCCAATGTGTCGATTCCTGCCGGCGGCGAGGCCAAAACGTATAATTATACCTCTCCACCCATCCAAGGAAATGTGTGCCTGATGTTACCGGGCTGCCAGGCGGCATTAAACACCACGATTCAACTCTATGATTTGAGCGATCATCCGATCTGTGAGAGCGATGTGACCAACAATGCCTTGTGCAGCACCCCCACCATCGATGTGCCGAATGTGAGAGTGAACAGCATCAATACCGTGTGTAACGGAAATCAGGTCAATGCTGCCGTGAATATTTCCAATACGGGATGCACGACTGCGAGCGTTGTCCTCCACTTAACGTCCGATTGTGGGTTGACGTTTAATGATCAAACGGTCGCGCTGGCAGCTTGTGAAACCCGATCCATTCTGTTCCCCTGGCAATCGGCTCCTACCCAATGCAACTGTGCGTTTACCGCGAGTGCGCGGTTGACCAGTCCGGATCATGAATGCGATCCATCCGATAATACCAAAACCGAAAACCTGGCAATAACCCTGCCGGATATGGTCGTGGACAGCGATACCCTGACTCTCACCTGCACCAGCAATGGAACCGTTCATGTCAACGGAACCGTGACCCTTCGCAACAACGGGTGTGGTGCCCTGGGTCCTGCCGCCATCCCGATCCGTTTCACCGTGTATGATCATCCCGGATGCTCGGGAACCCCAATTGCCCAGTGGAGCGAATCGCCCAACATCTCAATTCCAACCATCGGAGGCACGCAATCGGTTTCCATGACCCATAGCGTTTCCGGTAATATCTGTACTCTTTTCCCGGGGTGCCAGGCATCGGTCAAAATCGAAGCAGATGTTCCCAATACTATCTGCGAAACCAATGAAACCAACAACACCCGGTGCAGCGATAAGACGATTGCTGTTCCGAATATGAAAATAAACCGCGTCACGGCATCCACGGTTTGTACGAGCGGCAGCCCAACCCTCACGGTCACCGTGAATGTCTCCAATACCGGATGCGGCCCGGTGAGCAATACCGTCGTACGGCTCACCTCCGATTGCGGCTTGACCGTTGCCGATCAAACGCTCAGCCTCAATGCCGGCGAAACCAAAGATATCCAGTTTACCTCAACGCAGGTACCTCCCAATTGCACCTGTACGTTGACAGGCACCGTGGACCCGGATCAGGCGGTATGTGAATGCGATGAAACCGATAATACCCTGACTCAACCCCTGGCCATGACGCTTCCGGATATTGTCGTTGCCAGCGAGTCCCTGGCCCTTACCTGCGCCAGCAATGGAACCTTTCAGGTTGCCGGAACCGTCACCCTTCGCAACGCCGGATGCGGGGCACTGGGTCCTGCTGCCATCCCGATCCGTTTGACCGTGTACGATCATCCCGGATGCTCGGGAACCCCCATTGCCCAGTGGACCGAATCGGTCAATATCTCGATTCCAACCGTCGGAGGCACGCAATCGGTTTCCATGACCCATAGCGTTTCCGGAAATCTCTGTACCCTTTTGTCGGGATGTCAGGCATCGGTAAAAATCGAAGCAGATGTTCCCAATACCATCTGCGAAACCAATGAAACCAACAATATCCGATGCAGCGACAAGACGATTGCTGTGCCCAATATGAAAGTCAACCGCATCACGGCCTCTACGATTTGTACGAGTAGCAGTCCGACCTTCACAGCCACCGTGAATGTTTCCAATACGGGATGCGGCCCGGTGAGCAATACCATCGTACGGCTCACCTCCGATTGCGGGTTGACCTTTGCCGATCAAACGGTCAGTCTCAATGCCGGCGAAACAAAAGATATCCTGTTTACGTCCACGCAGGTCCCTCCCAATTGCAGTTGTACGGTTACCGGAACCGTGGACCCGAATCAGGCGGTATGTGAATGCGATGAAACCGATAATGCCCTGACTCAACCCATCACAGGGACGCTTCCGGATATCACCGTTGACAGCGAGTCCCTGGCGCTCACCTGTCACACCAATGGAACCTTTGATGTCGCCGGAACCGTCACCCTTCGAAACGCCGGGTGCGGTGCTCTGGGTCCTGCGGCCATCCCGATCCGTTTCACCGTGTATGATCATGCCGGATGCTCGGGAACCCCCATTGCCCAGTGGACCGAATCGCCCAACATCTCGATTCCAACGGTCGGAGGTACGCAATCGGTTTCCATGACCCATAGCGTTTCCGGAAATATCTGCACTCTTTTTTCGGGATGTCAGGCATCGGTAAAAATCGAAGCGGATGTTCCCAATACCATCTGCGAAACCAATGAAACCAACAATACCCGGTGCAGCGACAAGACGATTGCGGTTCCCAATTTAACGATCAACCGTGTTACCGCACCGACCGGCTGCGATAAAAATAAAAATACCGACGTCATCACCGTGAATGTGTCCAATACGGGATGCGGCCCGGTGACCGATGCCGTGATCCGGGTCAGCTCCGATTGCGGGTTGACGTTTACCGATCAACGCCTCAGCCTGACTGCGGGTGAAACCCGGGATGTGGTGTTCACGCTGAATGCCCCGCCCACAGCCTGCGCGTGTACGTTTACGGCCATTGCGGATCCGGATCATGCGATATGCGAATGCGATGAGACCGACAATTCCGGAACCGCTACCATGAGTATCCCGGATATTGCCGTAGAGAGCGACACATTGACCATTACCTGTACCGATGACGGAAAATGGAGTGTGTCCGGAACCGTGACGCTTCGGAATCGATGTGGCGCTTTGACCGCAGACATTGCCATGCGGTTTACCGTATTCGATCAAACCGGATGCACCGGAAATCCGATCGGTCAATGGACGGAAACCTTTTCCAATATCTCGATTCCGGGATCCGGTACGCATGCGTTTACCCTGACCCCGCACGCGGTAAGTACGGCTAGTTGCGCGGCGTCAATCTTTGTTGAAGTCGATTATGCCAATACCATCTGCGAGACCAACGAAACCAACAACTCCTGGTGCGTCGACCAAACTATCGCGTGCACGGACCTGGAAGCCGAAAAAATGACGGCGGATACGGTTTGCCGATCCAACGGTACGATTGCCGGAACCCTGGCGGTGACGGTTCGCAACCGGGGCGAAACCCCGGTGTCCCGAGATTTCCTGATCCGCGTGGAAGACGGCAAGGGTTGGAGCGCGGAAAAATACTACAACGCCAACCTGGGAGGAACACTTCCGCTGGAACCCGGAGCCTCATTCACGGTTCACTTCGACTGGAATCGGGATTTTACCAAAAAACCTTATATCTGCGATTTTAATTCGATTACCGCTCTAATCGATTCAAAAAACAGTATCTGCGAATCCAACCCGGCCAACAATCGTCAAACCACGGCCACCCATCTCCCCTACCCCGATCTGCTCGTGAAATCGTTATCCGCGCCCTGTTTGAGCGACGGCTATCGCCAGTTACAGGCCGTGATTCAAAACGATGGATGCGGGGATCAGCGCGATGATTTTAATATTTCTTTTTCCATAGATAACGGTCAAAAACGCACGGTTTCGTTTACCGCAGTCGGCGGCACGCTGCCGTTAACGAAAGGGCAATCCCAGACGGTGATGCTGGATCGGTCCGCGATGAGTTGCACGGGCGGCTCGGTCACTTACCATGTATCCCTCTCCTCCGCCGCAAAAACCTGCGACCTGACGCCTTCCAATAATTCGGCGCGTTTGACCTTAACCCCGAACGAACCGGACCTGGTCTTAGACCGCGTGGACTGGCAATGCAATGCCAATGGTTCCATTACGTTTACGGTTTCCGCTTCCAATACCGGATCCGGTAATGCGCCGAATGTCCAATTCATCGTCTATGGTCCGGACAGTGCCCCCATCCATACCGAACGGATCCACCTGGCCCAAGGCCAAACCGAACGCCTGACCTTTACCTCCGGGATTTATCCGAAAGGACAGAATCTCTCGTTTCGGTTCGTTCTGGATGAGGAGAACGCCATCTGCGAATGCAATGGGGCCAATAATGAACAAATTGTTATGGTGAATTGTCCGCCGCCGACCGAAGTGCCGAAAATCGAGATCACCAAAGTCTGTCCGTCCACGGCCAAAGCCGGCACCGTGATTCAATACCAAATCCGAATCGTCAATTCCGGCGGGACCGATCTGTCCCATGTAACGATTGACGACTATTTGCCCGAGGGGTTCGCGTACGTTTCCGATTCATCGATGCTGGCCGGCGTTAAGATTGACGACCCCAAAGCAGGGTCGCCCATGACATGGCCGATCAGCGATATGACGCAGGGATCGAGCCTAACCCTGATTTTCTCGGTTGCCGTGAATGCGGACCTTGCCCCCGAAACCTATTGCAACGAGGCCCAAGCATCGGCCGAAGTCAAAGGTAATCCTCTGGCCACGGTATCTTCCGAAAGAGTTCGGTGCTGCACGGCAGTAACCCCGGCCATCCTCCCTCAATGCTGCCTTAAAATCGACGAACGGCTTCTATCTCCGTTGGATCATCGCCCGGTGGGCCCGGTGTCTGTTATCGAGCCTTACTTTACAACCGAGTCTGCGATGTTTGCCGTTTATGCCGCCCTCAATCTCTGGACGGACACGCCGTTGGAAAAAGAGTCCATGCCGCTTTTTATGAAAGAGCGTCTTCAAAATTATGCCCTTTCCACGATCGAAGAGTTTTATCTGGGTTCCAAACTCGGGCTGACGCTCCCGGACGGTTCCCTCTGGCTCGCCTATGCCGGCGCTTACCCCTATCGGAAAGACGAAGATCGAAATTCCGCCTGGACACGCGACCATGCGGATGATACCCTGAACGCCTCGCAGTTGGGTTTCGAGCTGCTGGCCCTCAACGCGGCCATGAAGGTCGAGACGCGAGACGAGATCCGGCGCAAACTCGATGCGATCACCCGGATGAAATTGGATTTTCTCGGTCTGTTTATCGATGATTTGCCGCACGCGTGGAAGATTAAAGAAAAGAAGGAACAGGTCGATGTGAAACACGCCGTGGATCAATCCGTCCGTATACAGGATCCGAAAGCCGGGCTCTACGATGCGGCATCGCTCTATTGGGCGATGATCAAACTCCGAAAGAGCGGGTACCCGTCGGCGGAGGCCGTTGAATCCAAACTTCGGGCCATGCTCAACCCCATCGACAATGCGGGTTTTGATCCCCAGCATGCGGATGAGGAGTTTTTATTCATCCTGGCGCTACTGGAAAATGGTCAGACCGATCAGGCGCGGGCCAAAATCACCGATTTTGACACGCATTGGACCAAAGACACTCCGTTGAACAACCTTCGCGATGTTGCGATGGCTGCGGCTGTGGATGTTAAAGCGGGCGGTACGGCTTATCCCGCGATTAAGAAGCAAATGATGGAGAAATATTATCTCAAGGATATGGGAATTTTAGCCGATTTGCAACCCGATTTTACCTTTAAATTATCGCTGGAAGCCATGGCAGCCCTGACGCTTTGCTTCGATGCGACAGATGCAACCGATCCAACCGAACGGGAGGATCATGCCGCGATTCTTTACCGATCGTTCGATGATGCCGGGCTCTTTCTCAAGAAACGCAACATCGTTTTGGGAAACCCGCTGCAAGGTATAGTGAAAAATAACGCCTTCTCCGAACCGCTGCTTCCCTTTCTCACCGTTACCAGGGCCAAAGATAATGTGGTGCCTGTGTTTTCCCAAGAGGCACGGGTGCATTCGCCTCAGGCCAATCCCCGGGGTGAAATGCTGATGCCCTATCTGTTTTCAAAGATCCTTTCCACGGGCTATGAACCGGATGTGGCGACCATTGCCTCCTTATCGTTCCAGTTCCAATATGCCGGCAGACGTCTGGCTCAGCAGACCGATCGGGTAACCGCCGAAGAGGGACGCAGTATCGATGTGACCGGCAAGCGGTATGTGGATTCGCTCCTTCACAGCAGGGCGGGTTTGATTTATCAGGACCTCATGGCTGTGCCGTTTGAGTCGCTGGCCGTCAAGGGTTCGGGTCAGGGTGACATCAACCTCGAGCCCCTCGATTCGCGCCCGCAATTCGCCACGAAAACCTTTGCCGATTATCTGCTGGCAGAGACCTATTATGTTCAGGGAAACGGCAAAACTACGGACCGGGTGAAGGACCTTTTGAAATTTCAGGCGCGGATCGTTGAGAAATTCCAAACAATCGGGTACGTTCCCGAATCCTTCCACCTGTTCCTCGATCCGAAAACCGATGCGCTGACACTGATTCCATCCAAAGCGCCGGCCTCGAGAGCAACGATTGCCCGGCTTTACCATGTCTTCCGCAACAGCGACAACCGCGCGTTCTTCCAATCGGCACTCGCCAAAGCCAGGGGCGCCTTATCGGCCGAAGACCTGGTGTTTCTCTCGGCTGCGCCCGAATTGGTTTCTTATTTCAAAAATGAGATCAAGCAACGGGTCGACCGGAGTGATGCCCGGGTGAGCGATAGTGCCGCGGATGTCCTTGGTCGGCGGCTGCTGGGAGAAAGCCCGGCCCTCATTGCCCGGTCGATCAAGAATCTCGAAAGGCACTGGGATAAAGACGCGGTTTTACCCAAATCCGATCTTATCGAGCATATCGAGAAGGGATTGATTTACCATCATCAGCCCCGGCAGCTCCTTCTTTTCATTTTGGCTTCCAATGACGGAAAGAATTTCCGATTGTCGCGGACACTAAACGTGTTGACCCATCTTTTGGAAAATGACTGGGGAATTGCCGCCACTGACGATCCGGATGATGATCGATACGATCGATACGATCGACACGATCGACATGATCGACGATTTTATGCCTTGCCGTCGAAAGAATACCTGGTGTTTCGGGAAGCCCCCCGGGTGGACGCCGAACCGGGCGATGTGTTGACGTTCAAGGTGACGATCGATAACCGCTGCCCGCAGGGAAAAGCGTATGACATTCCGTCCCTTCATATTAAAGCCGATTTCCTGCCGCCGCTGATCGACGCAGGCACCGAAAAGGTGAATGGCCTGGAGGTACGGGAGCCTTTCCATTGGCTGTACACGGGTTTGACCGACGGTTCCTCAGTGGAGTTTACCTATAAAGCGATCGTCCCTTCGGACGTTAATTTTAATTTTAACTCCATTGAAGAAACCATCCGGGCATACGGGGTGGGAACGTCGTTCGGTATGACGCATACGTGTGAAGACATGGCCGGAATCAAGCCGTTAACCATTGTCCCGCTGGCGCCATTACGCGGAGTTGTGTTTGAAGACCGGAATGCGAATGGATTTAAAGATGTGGGAGAATCGGGTATTCCCAATATCTTACTGAAAGATACCCGCGGGCGCTGGTTTCGAAGCGATGCCGAAGGTCGGTTCGAGGTTCTGGCCGGTAATGATCATGAAGGGGTCCAACTGGAGCTGAAATCGTTGCCTTCCCGCTATCTGTTGGTTCCTCCCGGCTTTATTGCGCTTCATGCGCCGTTTGATTATATGCGCATGTCAGACCCCACGCGATTGGTCAACCGACGCTATCAAGGGGAAATCTATTTCGGACTCATCCCGTGTCAAACGCTTACGGGATTTGTTTACGTGGATGAAAACGGAAATAATGCCTATGATGAGGGAGAAATTCGCCCATCGGGAGTGGTGGTAACGGCCAAAGATAAAGAAGCGGTCACCGAAAATGAAGGGAATTTTACGTTCCACAATCTCCCGGAGATATGGAGTCAAGAACTAACGATTAAGGATCTTCAAGTGTTTTATAAAGGGGACCGGTTGAAATTGAAACTAAAATTGACACATACGAAATAGAGAGGAAAAATATAGGGGCGATTCGCGAATCGCCCCATATCCTATATCATATCAATATCATATCAATCGATATAGCAATTTAATAGAAATTGCGTTAGATCCGTTAGATCCAATCGACTTGATAAATGGCTTGTTTCCGGCCCCACAGGGCTTCATTGGTTTTCTGAATCAATTCGGGCGTATAACCCTCGATCCGCAATAACTCGATCCCCAGTTGGGAAAGGTTGGAGATTAAGGTCTCGTGGGACTGAAAGTGCCACCATTCGCATCCGATGTATTTGCGGTCTTTGGCGCGGGTAAAGCTGAGTCGGGGTCGAATGGGTTGAAAGCCGTATTTGGCACATAATTTTGTGAAATTTAAAAATTTACCGGCCACGGTTTTGGTTCGATCAACGCCGCTGTTGGGATCGTCCCAATAAAAGACATTTAACTTGATGTCTTTGCCGTCTTTGGCGCGGAGCCAGATTTCCCAATACCCGTTGCCTCCGGCAGTAATGACAAAGGGGTCGGTATCGGGTTTAAAGAACCCGGCGGTTGACGGCAGGTCAAACGCCAGACCGATGTAATGAAGAGACGTAATGGATTTCCCCGTACTTTCCTTTTCGGAAAGTTCGCGTTTGCCACCGTCGACGGGAAGAACGCCGCCTAAAGACAGGACTTCTTTCCGTAACGCGTTGTATTGCTCGGCTGCATCGGCTCTTAACCATACATGGTCTTCCCCCGAAATTCCGGGCAGTTGATCCGCGTCACATTGGACAAAGGGTAATTTGGGCTGCTCCAATATCCAGGGATACTGCATCTGCCACAGGGTTTCCCATTTTGGACTGCCGTCTGCCATGATGTCGATTTTCTCCTGAAATTCCACGATCAAATCATTGACATTTCCATTCGTTAAATCCTGCGGCCGGTTAATGATTTTATGAAAAGTGAGAAGCTCGCCCATCTGCTTCATGAAATTAGAATCTTTAAGCATGTTTCCTCCTGTATGATCTAATTCTGATACACTGATGATACCACTTTTTTTATGTATATTCAATTATTCAATGATTTTAATGATTTTAATGATTTTAACTTTTGAAACTTTTGATGAGGGAAATTTTTGGTGGGAAGTAAACATGCCGGAGGAGGGAGTCGAACCCTCACGGGGAGTGAACCCCGTCGGATTTTGAGTCCGGTGCGTCTGCCAGTTCCGCCACTCCGGCACGAAATGAAGTATAAGTATAATCGGAGAATGCTTTTTTGTCAAGTATTTTCTTTCGGATCTTTCGGGTTGAATGGGCAGAGGATGAAAATAATTATTTAAAGAGTTGAATCATTTGAGTGGTTGCAAAAATAAACGCAGGAAAACCCAATATCACGATAATCAGCCATTGAATCATATTAAACCGTTTATCCATCGTATCGAAACGGGCATTCATCTCGCGGGTCAAGCCTTCAAACCGGGCACTCGTTTCATGCTGCAAGGCTTCAAATCGCCTGTTGGAGGCGTCAAAGTGGGCACGCATCTCCTGTTGCAAGGCTTCAAATCGCTTGTTGGAGGCGTCAAACCGGTCATCAATCGATATAAAACGCTCATTCAGCGCCTCAAACCGGGCAACCATCTCCCGCTGCAAGGCGTCGAACCGCTTGTTGGAGGCGTCAAAACCGGCACCAATCTCGCGCTGCAAGGCCTCAAACCGGCCATCAATCGTTTTAAAACGGTCAGTCATCGTTTCAAATCGCTCATTCATCGCCTCAAAACGTTCATCCATCACCTGAAACCGTTTCAAAATCATGTCGAACTTTGCTTCCGATATCTCTCGCAACGATTTTAACTCTTCTTCGACTTCCAGAATGCGTTCCATCAATAAATTCCCATTGTTATTGATGGTATCTCCCCGTTTTTTGTTTTTTTCATTTTTCATAGCGGCCGCGATTTGTTGCTTCAATTGCTCGTTCACAATTGCCAATATCATTTGCTCAATCTGTGTTTTCGATAACGCATCCGCCATTTTTTTACTCCATTTTACCCGTTAATATAATACACTGCCCCCAATAAAATGTCAACAAAAAGAAAGTATTTTTATATAAGTTAGCCGCAGTCTTTATCTGACAGTTAAAATTTCATAATCCCGAATATCGAATTGCCGAACCACTTCCTGAACGCACTGCTGCCTGACCGCCAAATATACCTCGCGCCCCATGGATAAAACGCGGGTCAAACACCCGCAAAATCCCTTTCCATTCAATTCCAAAGGCCCGATTTCATCGATAAATACCGGCTCCATCCCGGAACCGAGGATCTCGTCGATTACTCGTTCGGCATAATCGATCGCCTTTCCCGAAAAACTAAATACCCCACACCGGTAAATTTCATCCCAATCCGGGGGCCGAACCGCCACGTTATACGCCAAAGAAACCCGTTCACCGGAACGCAATCGCACAAGCTCATACCCCACAAAATCCCCGGCTTCGGAAAATACTTTTTTCGATAAAAATCCATCCCCCCGCTTCAGTCGATGATTCAATCGATGATAGATGGCTTCCATTTCCCGGGTCTTTCCGGTATCGATTCCCCCGGAAACAATATAAACGTTTGTTTTCATTTATAAAAACGCCAATTTTAAAAGAATCGCCACCGCCAATGCGCTAACCGCATGCATCGGACGAATCCGCAACCGATCATTAAACCCAAAAGACGGAAGAACCTTACTCAGGTTCAAACCAAGCGCCATAATCGCGGCATTGACGATCGACTCCAATACCAAAAAACGCGCGATCCCCCCCCAACCACTGCCCAAAAGCGGAGAACGAATCGAAAATAAAGAAAGAAAAACCAAATAACCTAAAAACACCAACCGCCATCCGGTACCGACCGCCAACGCATCGCTAAACCGAAAATCGCGTCTCTCTTGC
Organism: Candidatus Omnitrophota bacterium; assembly: GCA_050258455.1. Classification (GTDB taxonomy): domain Bacteria; phylum Acidobacteriota; class Aminicenantia; order UBA2199; family UBA2199; genus JAKAGC01. The sequence continues at coordinate 33,245 of JBLMYT010000117.1, forward strand.
CTTTGCCCCACGATTCGATATACGGCAATAACCGCCAATGCCTCCAATATGATACAAAGGGCAGGATTCAGGATATATATCGCACCGGGACCGGGTAGAAAAAAATCCAGCAGCTTGATCCCTGCTGCAATGACTGCGGCGGCAAACACCGCCCCGAATTTCCCGGTCGAACGTAACGTCCGTAACATAAAATAAAACCCAATCGGAAACATCACCAAACCGGCAACTCCCGGAAGAATCGAGGCCATATGCGCCGCATACCCCAGGGTGGCTTCGGCCATTCCCCATAACGATCCCCAAAAAACAAACGCCATCACCGTTTCTTTTGCTTTTTTATCCGTCATCATCATGTATCATCTTCTCCTTTTTTTAAAAAATTTGAGCGTATTATTCTAGCGTATGTTTTATTATATCATTCCTTGATTCCCTGTTGACAAATTATTTTTAAAATTTTAAAATGAAAGAAAATATTTAATATAAATAAGGAGCTAAATAATGAGTAAAACCAAACAAAATCTCGAAGCCGCGTTTTCCGGGGAATCCCAGGCAAGAAACAAGTACACGTTTTTCGCCAAAGCAGCCCATAAAGAAGGGTACCACTATATCGGAAAACTCTTCGAAGAAACAGCAGAAAACGAAAGGCAACACGCCAAGGAAGAATACGAACTTTTACACGGCGGTATCGGTAACACGATCGAAAATTTAAAGGCAGCCATGGAAGGCGAAGATTATGAAACCACCTCCATGTACCCGCTTTTTGCCAAAGAAGCCGAAGAAGAGGGAAACAAAGAAGCCGCCTCTTTATTTCGATTGATCGGAAAAATCGAAAAACATCATCGCGACCGATATGAAAAGTTACTCAAACTCGTTGAGCACGGAATGGTATACAAACGGTCCAACCCCATCAAATGGAAATGCTCCAAATGCGGACATATCCACGAAGGGACTCAGCCTCCCGGAAAATGCCCGGTATGCGGACACGAAACCGAATACTTCGAACCCGAATGCGTCTGCTTCAACGACGATTGCGAAAAATGTAAGGTCGATATCCCTTAACCAAGGATTTTAAAAGGAGACGCGCTCGTGGCTATACAAGAAATCAAACCCGGTGTTTATTCGATCGGGGCACGACATTGGGACCGACGGTTGTTCGATGAACTCATTCCCCTACCCGACGGCACCAGTTACAATTCTTATCTCATTCATGGAACCGAAAAAACCGCGGTCATCGATTCGGTTGACCCTTCCAAAACTGCCGAATGGTTGGATAATTTGATTCAATTGGAGGAACAGGGAATTCCTTCGATCGATTACATCATTGCCAACCACGCCGAACAGGACCATTCCGGTTCCATTCCCGACTTTTTGGATCTCTACCCCAACGCAAAAGTCGTTACCAACGCCAAATGCCAGGAATTCCTTCAAGACCTGCTGTGGATTCCCCCCGAACGGTTCCACGTCGTCCAGGACGGCGATGTCCTTTCTCTGGGAGACCGAAACCTTGAATTCATCTTTACCCCGTGGGTCCACTGGCCCGAAACCATGTGCACCTACTTAAAAGAAGATAACATCCTTTTTTCCTGCGATTTCTTCGGTTCTCATCTGGCAGACAGCAATCTATTCGTGACCGATGAATCCCATGTCATCGCTTCTGCCAAACGGTATTATGCCGAAATTATGATGCCATTTCGAACCGCCATTAAGAACAATATGCGGAAAATCAACGGACTGAATATTGCCTGCATTGCCCCCAGCCACGGGCCTATCTATAATAAACCCAACATGATCCTCGATGCCTATAATGATTGGATCTCGGACCGGGTCGACAATAGCGTGGTGCTCGCCTACGTTTCCATGCACGGCAGCACGGAACGCATGGCCGAATTTCTGGGCGATGCCCTGATCCGACGCGGCATCGAGGTTCACGTGTTTAATCTGACCAAAACCGATCCGGGACAATTGGCCATGGCTCTGGTCAATGCCGCGTCCCTGATCATCGGAACACCCACCGTCTTAACCGGACCGCATCCGGCTGCCATTTATGCAGCCTCTCTGGTTAACGCCTTAAGACCTAAACTCAAATACGCCGCCTTGTTCGGATCCTACGGTTGGGGCGGAAAAACGTCCGATATGATTAAAACCAATTTATCAAACCTAAAAGTGGAGTTTTTAGACACGATCATCGTTAAAGGAATGCCTGTTGAGAAAGATTTGCTCCAACTCGATCAACTCGCCGATCAAATCCAATCCAGGCACCACTCGCTTTAAAAGGAGGTAGGAAGTATGGTTAAACGGTTCGAGATATTCAAATGCCGATGCTGCGGCTCGGTGGTGGAAGTCCTCCACCCGGGTATCGGCGATCTGGTCTGTTGTGAACAACACATGCAAGTGGTCGACGAAAATAACATGGATGCTTCCCGGGATAAACATGAACCCGTATACGAAAAAATGGATGACGGTATCATGATCAAAATCGGAAACGAAGACCATCCGATGATGGCGAGCCACCATGTCCAATGGATCGAATTGGTCTCGGAAGGAGAATCATACCGACACTTTTTAAAGCCCGGTGATAAACCGGAAGTTTTTGTTAAAACAGATTTGAAAGATTTCACGGCCCGCGAATATTGCAATCTTCACGGTCTTTGGAAAAAATAGACTCATCGAGAATCATCAGGAGGTAACATGATGCGATATGTTTGTACCGCTTGCGGATATATTTATGACCCGGCCGAAGGCGACCCCCAAAGCGGAGTCAACCCCAATACGTCATTCGACGAACTGCCCGACGATTGGGTTTGCCCCATTTGCGGCGTTGGGAAAGAATATTTCGACCCTTACCAGGATTAAATTTTTGAAACCTTAAGTAAAAAAAAACATAATGAATTTTTGACTCCGACGTGTGACGGTCGGAGTCAAAAATCTTTAAACTTTAAAATATTTATATATTCCCCGTATGGGGAAGAGATGGAGATAGAGATGGAATTAAGCGATATCATTCGGAACCGGCGCGCCTTTCGTTCATTGGCGCCCGTAATCATCGATTCGGAGTTAATCCGCGACCTGGCTGATCATGTCAGACTCGCCCCGTCCTGCTACAACTACCAACCCTGGCGATACGTGTTTGCCTATGATCCGGAAATTTTATCCGAATTGTTTAAAGCCATGAAAAAAGGCAATGAATGGACGTCCCAGGCATCGATGATTATTGCTGTTTTCAGCGAAGAAAGCCTGGATTGCGTGATCAAAGATCGAAAATATTATTTATTCGATACGGGTATGGGTACCGCATTTTTGATTCTGCGAGCAACCGAACTCGGACTCGTGGCTCATCCTATTGCCGGTTATGACCCTGATAAAGTTAAGGAAATTCTTCATATTCCTCCCGAAATGATGCTGATTACGCTTGTCATTGTGGGAAAGAAAGCCGATTACATCAGCCCCTTATTGGACGAAAAAAAAGCTCAGATTGAAAAGGAGCGACCGGAACGCCTTCAAATCGATCAATTCGTCTTTGTTAATTCTTATGGACCGGAGGGTTTAAGATGAACGCCAAACACGGATACCGTATCGAACGCGATTCCATGGGAGAGATGGTTGTACCGGAACACGCCCTATGGGGCGCCCAGACCCAACGCGCCATCGAAAATTTCACGATTAGCAATTACCGGTTTCCCCGAAGCTTTATTCGTGCCCTGGGAATGGTCAAATACGCGGCGGCCAAGGTCAATATGGGGCTGGATTTATTGGATAAACCAATGGGAACTGCCATTCTGCAAGCTGCCGGCGAAGTGATGGAAGGCATGTGGGACGATCAATTTGTGGTCGATATCTTTCAAACCGGTTCCGGAACGTCCACCAACATGAATGCCAATGAAGTCATTGCCCGCCGGGCCATGATCATCCTGGAATCCCAAACCGAAATAACGGAATGCGAAACCAAAGATAAAAAGGAAAAAGTCGTGATTCATCCCAATGACCATGTCAATCAAGGTCAATCCAGCAACGATGTCATTCCCACGTGCATCCATATCGCGGCTGTGGAAACGATTAAAAACCGTTTGATTCCCATTCTTTCGGGACTCCAGCACCAATTGGAAAAAAAAGCCGAGGAGTTCGATCCGATTCTCAAACTCGGCCGCACCCATCTTCAGGATGCTACCCCCATGAGTCTGGGACAGGAATTTGGCGGTTATGCCAGTATGATCGCGCATGATTTGAAAAAGGTCAAACGAACCCTCGATCATCTCCAGGAATTGGCCCTGGGCGGCACGGCCGTTGGAACCGGTGCCGGAACTCATCCCCATTTTGCACATCTGACCATTGAAGAAATCAATCGGATTACCGGGTGCCGATTTACCGAAGCCTGCAACCACTTTGAAGCGCAAGGCGCCAAAGATGCGATTGTCGAAACGTCCGGGACGTTAAAGACACTGGCGGTTTCGCTTTTTAAAATCGGGTCCGATATCAAATGGATGGGCGCCGGGCCCTACGGCAATCTGGCCGAATTGAATATCCCCGCGGTTCAACCCGGCTCTTCGATCATGCCCGGAAAAATAAATCCGGTTATTATCGAAGCGCTTGCCCAGGTCGCGGTTCAAGTCATTGGAAACGACTCCGTGGTCACGCTTTCCGGGTTATCCGGAAATTTCGAACTCAATACCATGATGCCTGTCATGGCGTATAATCTATTATCCTCCATCGCGTTATTGTCCTCCGGCGTTCAGGCATTCACCGTGAAATGCATTATGGGAATCACTGCCAACGAAGACCGCTGCAAAGAACTCATGGAACGAAGTCTGGCCATTGCCATGGCCTTAAATCCGTATATCGGATATGACCGGGCTTCGGAATTGGCCAAAGAAGCCCAGGAGCGGGGCATGAGTCTGGCGCAAATCGTTGCTGAGAAAAACATTATGTCCGAAGAGAAGTTGAATGAAATTCTCAATGCTTATTTTTTAATAAAAAAGCGTTAATTTAAACCACAAAAATTTTTGCATTCATTCATTATTTATAGTATCATACTGTCTTTCTACAACCATGACAGAAAATAAAAACAAAGTAATCATATACACCGATGGTGGATGTTTGAACAATCCGGGTCCCGGGGGTTACGGCGCGGTGCTGCTCCATGGCGAAAAACGCAAAGAATTGTCGGGTGGTTTTCGTAAAACCACCAATAACCGGATGGAGTTAACCGCTTGTATCGAAGCCTTAAAAGCATTAAAATACCCGTGCTCCGTGATGCTTCACAGTGACTCTCAATATGTCGTCAATGGTATAACCAAAGGCTGGGCCGAACGCTGGAAAAAAAAAGGTTGGATGAGGGGACAGAACGCACCGGCCGAGAATTGCGATTTGTGGGATAAACTTCTCGAATTGTGTAAAATTCATGACGTCGAGTTCGTCTGGGTTCGCGGCCATGCCGGAAATATCGAAAACGAACGCTGCGACCAATTGGCCAATGCCGGGTCTTCCAACAAAGAAAACCAGGGAATCGATGAAGCCTATGAAACCGGGAAGACGACATGCGTGACTAAACTGAATTTCCGTGTTTGATATGTTGCCTCCGGCGGGTCAGGACCTTTTTGAAAAAAGGTCCCGACACCCCCAAAAACTTTTTATATTTTTATAATTAAAAACATTGAGCAATCAAATAATTTTGAAAAAATCAAAAGCTTTGGGAGGGTCCGGGAAACCTTTCTCGAAAGGGTTCCCGGTTACCTAATCCATGAACAAATATAACCTCCAAATTCCGGTTCGAAGCCTGGTCGAATATGCTCTTCGTTCCGGTGATCTGGAGCTCGATTCGTTTTTAAGCAGCGTGCGGGCGGTGGATGGGATCCGGGCACATCAGAAAATCCAAAATTCACGACCTGATGAATATATAATGGAAGTTCCGATTTCATTGGAACTGGAAAGGGGAAATTTCATCGTTACCGTTAGCGGCCGAATGGATGGTATTTATGTGTACACCGATCCGGACCGTGCCATTGTGGATGAAATCAAATCCACCACCCGAGACCCGGACTTTTTTGAAAAAGACGAGAAGCCCGTGCATTGGGGGCAGGCCAAGGTTTACGCGTACATGTATGCATATCATCAACACCTGCAGGAGATGAGTGTTCAGTTGACCTATTACCAATTGGAAAGCGAAGGAAAAAAAGGAAAAATTCGTGAATTTCTTCGGACCTTTACCTTCTCCGAATTGGAAACCTTTTTCAATGATCTGTTGGACCGGTATTTGAAATGGGCCGAGACACTGGAACAATGGCGCGCCATCCGGGATGAAAGTATCGAACAGTTGCAGTTTCCGTATGGGGGTTTTCGTCCCGGACAACGCCAGATGGCGTTGTCCATTTACCGTGCGATTGAAAACGGAGAGCAGTTAATCGTTGAAGCCCCGACCGGCATCGGTAAAACCATGGGTTCGATATTTCCCGCGGTCAAAACATTGGGAAAAGAAATGATCCAAAAGTTTTTTTACCTGACTGCCAAAACCACCGGTCGCACCGTGGCGCAGAAAGCATTGGATCAATTAAGGGACAAAGGGCTCCGGTTAAAGTCTCTTGTCCTCACAGCCAAGGATAAGATTTGTTTTAATCCCGATTGTGCGTGTTCCGGTGAGGAATGCGAGTATGCGCGCGGGTATTATGACCGGATCAATGATGCTGTGAGTGCTGTTTTTGAGCAGGATGCGTTGTCGCGCGATGCGATCGAAACCGGTGCCCGGAACTTCAAGGTTTGTCCGTATGAGTTTTCCCTGGAATTATCCTTATGGGTGGATGCCATTATTTGCGATTACAATTATGCGTTTAATCCCCGGGTTTACCTCAAGCGTTTTTTTGGGCCCGAAGCGTTGCAGGAAAAATACGCGTTTCTTGTGGATGAAGCCAATAATCTGGTGGATCGTTCGCGCGATATGTTTTCTGCCGAATTGTTCAAAGAGAAATTTTTGGAATTCCGGCGTGCGGCCAAAAAAGAAGTTTCCGGAATTCGGCGGAGCATCGGTTCGATTAATCGGCAAATGACCAATGCTCAGAAGCAATGCGATGACGAAGGTAAACCCGTGGCGACGAATGAATTGGCATTGGAGTTTGAAGAGGCGTTGTATGCGTTTGTTGCCGCGTCGGAAAAATGGCTGGTTAAGAATATCAAGACCCCTTATCGTCGGCAGTTGATGGAATTGTATTTTGATGTCGTATGGTTTTTGAAGATTTTGGAAAATTATTACAATGCGTATTCCATCTGTTATGAAGAGATCAATGGGGATTTTCGCATCAAGCTCTTTTGCATGGATCCGTCCAAGTTATTAAAAGAGGTTTTTCAGCGGTGCAGTTCCGTTGTGTTCTTTTCGGCCACGCTGTCGCCGGTGGATTATTTTAAGTATATCCTCGGGTGTGATCCCACAGTGAAAGAGTTAATCCTTCCGTCGCCGTTTCCTCCGGAGAATCTGTGTTTGCTGACAGCGGACCGGGTTTCCACGCTTTACAAGTATCGGGACCGGACCAAGGTGTCGGTTGCGCGGTTGATCGATGGTTTGGTGACGCATCAGCCGGGAAATTATCTTGTTTTTTTTCCGTCGTATCAGTATTTGAACATGATTTATCAATTGTTTCTCTCGATCAATAACACTGCCGAATGTGTCGTACAAACTTCCGGCATGACCGAAATGGAGCGGGAGATGTTTTTGGAGCAGTTTTCCGTTGATAACAAAGTGAATGGCAAAACGCTGGTGGGTTTTGCGGTTATGGGAGGAATATTTGGGGAAGGGATCGATTTGGTTGGGGATCGGTTGACCGGAGCCGTAATTGTAGGTGTAGGGCTTCCGGGGATTTCGTTGGAAAGGGAATTAATCAAAGAGTATTTTACGCAGTTACAGGGAACCGGATTTGAGTATGCGTATTTGTATCCGGGGATGAACCGGGTATTTCAGGCGGCGGGGAGGGTGATTCGTTCCGCTCAGGATCGGGGGGTGGTGCTATTAATTGATCATCGGTTTTCCACCCCGCAGTACAAGGATCTTTTCCCCATGCATTGGAATCCGGTGCGCATCCGGGATGAGCAGCATTTAGCGCAGATTCTAATTAATTTTAATTTGAATTATCATTTGCAGAAAAAAGAATAAAAACGTCTATATATCTATTATTGCTATATTAAATCGGGGTTTAGAAGGAATGGCGACGGTCATGCCTTTGTGTAAACGCAGGTAGGTATTATAAGTTATTGAAGATAGTTCCCTTAATAGCCCAATAATAAAAAAATTATTGTTATTACCCCCATCCTTGAATGAAGATCAAAAGTATATAGAAGGATGCGATGGCCATACCGATACCGATAACCGCTGGAGATATGTGGCAATTACAGGCGCCTTTATCCCTCCATTTGACCGCAAATGGCAGATTCCGAAAAAAAGGTATTTTTTGAAGAAACTTTTTGTAAGACGCACCGAATGTGCGCTCTAATCTTCATCGTTGAGGGATGTTTTCGAAAAGATCTGGATCACATTGGGGTAGCACACGAATCTACCCCTAAGATTTCTAAAATGAGAATTGCTGCCCAATAAGGTCTTAACTACCATTTATGCCTTATCTTCAATTTCCCTGATCTTCCATTCCCCGATGTTGCGCTCGGTTTCACCCGGGGGAAGCCTTTTTCTTTTTAAAAGGATTACTCGCCGGATCTGTCATTTCGATATCTCTTTCCGGTTTCTTTGGGTGATCCCCTCCGATTTTTGATCGATACCCTCCAATTTTTGGTCC